>NZ_JAIUHP010000005.1:0-304142 GCF_020165175.1 Mesorhizobium sp. CA16 | reverse complement strand
GCAAAGCGCAGGATGGCGCAGGCGCGCGTTTCTTGGTTTCGCGAGGAATGGGCTTCGCCCAGGGGAAGAAACGCGCGACGCGCCATTGCGGCATAGGCGGTCGAGGCTTCAGCCGTCCTTCGGCCAGATCAGCCCGTTCGAGAGGTCGTCGGTGCGCACTGAGAAATGCATGACGGAGACGATGGCGTCATCTGCGACGAAAAGAGAGGCGGGGACGGTTTCGCCGGTGCTGGTTTTACCGCGGCCTGACATGTGCTGCATCAGAGCCTGGATCCATCTGGCGATCGCGGATGCGATCGGCCTCCGCTTCGCATCATGACTGGTAATGCCGTTGCTGGATGCTATCGAAGCTGGTCCAGACACGCGCTCCAATGCCGGCTTTTGCTATTGAGCGCCCGCGTATAGCGGACATGTCATATGGCGCCGACTCCAGACGGTCTCGTCTTGGGGGCTTGACAAAGCGGACCTGGCTTATTGCCGAACTCGGGCTTGCGGGCTCTCCGGCGGAGGAGACGGGCCGGGTCCAACGTCCAGGTGAATCCGCTGAACATGCTCAATCGTTATCTGGAAAGCTATGTGCAGACCAAGTTGGCCCTAGACTGCTGCCGGTCGGTTTTCGATGTCGCCAGCAGCAGTTCTTGGATGCAACGGCTGGCCCACGAGCGTCGGAACTTTCTCGTGGCGAAGCGGTTAGTTTTCTTTGAGGGTAACGGGACGTGGGTTCAATTGAAAACCGAAAGCCACGAATCCTCGTGATCGAGGACGACCTCTTCATCGCAATGGATGTCGAGTACATGGTCGGCGAGTGCGGCTGCCTGCCTGTCGGGCCGGTCTCCAACGTCGAGGCAGGGCTGTTGGCGGCGCGGCAGAACGACCTCGACGGCGCGGTCCTCGACGTGAACCTCGGCGATGAGCGCGTCTGGCCAGTCGCCGATCTGCTTCACGAGCAGGGCGTTCCTTTCATCCTCGCGACCGGTTATTCGAGGGTGGAAGTGCCCGAGCGCTTCAAAGAGTGCCAGGTGCTGCATAAGCCGCTGACGGAGGCCGATCTCTTTGCTGCGCTCGACGCGCTCGGTCTCGCGCGGCGATGAGAGGGCCTCAGCGATTTTCATCGCGATCCATCAACATGGTCTTAGCAGGCGCGGCTATAACGCAGCGGTAGCCAGCGGAGGGAAACTCATGCTGGCAGGTGCCACGAAGTTCGTGCTGGGTAGACCGCGAGACGAAGTTGAGGCCGAAACCATTGCTCTTCGGCGGCGCAACGGGCGGGCCGCCACTTTCCGCCCATTCGATCCTCAGCTCGTCGCCGTCGGTCGTGACCCGAGTCCAGTTCAGCGAAACCCGTCCCGCCCCGGTGGACCACGCGCCGTACTTCGACGCGTTCGTGGCGAGCTCATGCAGGATCACCCCGAGCCCGACCACGACCTGAGGCTTCAGCTGGACCTCGGGTCCTTGGAGGCTCAGCCCGTCGAGCCCCTCGCCGACAAAGGGGGACAGGACGGCGCCGACAAGGTCATGCAGCCTCGCGCCCTTCCAGTCGCCGCGCGAGAGGATGTCGTGCGATGCGGCCATCGCGTGTAGCTGGCCTGTGAGCACCTTGTGTAGCTCGTCCCTCGTCTCTGTGTGTTTGGCCGCCTGACGGATCATGGACTGCACACTGGCCAGATTGTTCTTCACCCGATGGTTCAGCTCGGACACCATGTCCGAGAGCCGCTCTTCAGACCGCTTGCGCGCGGTGATGTCGATGAATGTGAGAACAGCACCCTGAATCACGTCGTTCTCGTCGCGATAGGGCAGCATGCGCATGATCAGCGTCTGGGGCTCGCCGTTTCGCGCCTCGACCTCCTTCTCGATCTGCTCCCCACTGCGGATGACTTCCGCCACCTGCTCCTTCAGGGATCCGAGCTCGACGCCGCCGGCGAGTTCGTCCAGCGGCCGCCCCATGTCGTGGTCGCGCAGCCGGAACAGCGGCTTGGCGGGCGGCGTGAAGTTGCGGATGCGAAACTCCGCATCGAGAAAGAGCATCGCTATACGGGTGTTAGAGAAAAGGTTTTTCAGGTCGCTGTTGGCACGGCTCTGCTCCTCGACCCGCGTCGAAAGCTCATTGTTGACCGTGCGAAGCTCCTCATTGATCGATTGCAGTTCCTCCTTTGAGGTTTCCAGTTCCTCGTTCGAGGACTGCAGCTCTTCGTTTACCGACGAGAGTTCTTCGTTAGAGGCGCGAAGTTCCTCGTTCGTGGTCTCCAACTCCTCCAGCGTGCTCTGCAGCCGTTCCTTCGTCGTCTGAAGCTCCAGCTCCAGCGCGCGTACGAGTTCCTCGTCGCCGCCTCGCTGCCTTGCCCGCTCGGTGGTCTGCGCCATCGCGGCGGCTCCTGCCTGAAAGACGACGAGACAACGGCGCTCGCTCGCGTCGGTCCCGGTCAGAGGCTCCACGGTCAGGGTGAGATAACGGCGCTCGTCGTCATGGCCCACGATTAGATCGTCGCGCACGAGCCGCTCGCCCGAGGTCAGCACCTTCGCGACGGCCGCCTTGATGTCCACGGCCAGTTCGGTGCGCGCCATGGCGGCCAGATTCGCCTTCGGCCGGCCGCGCGGCAGTTCGAGGAAGGTCCCGGTGCCCGTCGAAGCATCGAGGATCTCGAATTCGCCATCGACGATGACATAGGCCGGCGAGTAGCGCTCGAGCAGTTTTTGCGCAGTACGGAATGCCGGATCGGTTACGGCAGGCTTCGTGGCGGCGTCCTGCCGTTGCATCTGCTGACGATTCTTGCCGTCGCCGCCGGCGATAGGAAACTCGGGCAGCCGCGCGGTCTCGCCCAGCCGGCGGAAGATGCGGTGCTTCCGATCGAACTCACCGAAGAGCTTGTCGTGCCCCGCGTTCTCGGCAGGGCCGAGGAACAGGAAGCCACCGGGCCGGAGCGCGTAATGGAATACCGGCATCAGCCGCTTCTGCAATCCCGGGTTCATGTAGATCAGCACATTCCGGCACGAGAGCAGGTCAATGCGCGAGAACGGTGGGTCGCGCAGCAGGTTGTGCTGGGCGAACAGGCACATCTCGCGGAGTTGCGGACGGATCGTGTAGTGGCCATCCTCTTTTTCAAAGAACCGCTCCAGCCGCTCCTCGTTGACATCGGCGGCGATGCTGTGCGGATAGCGGCCGATACGGGCAAAATGCAGGGCGGCCTCGTCGATATCGCTGCCGAAGATTTTCACCTCCGGCGGGCTCTCCATCTGCGCCCGGGCCTCCTGAAACAGGATCGCCAAGCTGTAGGCCTCCTCGCCCGTGGCGCAACCCGGAACCCAGACGCGCACCTCATCGTCCTCGGTCTTTTCCTCCATGATCGGGCCGAGTACCTTCGCGGCCAGCGCCGCGAACCAGTCGGTGTCGCGGAAGAACTGGGTGACCCCGATCAGCAGATCGCGGAACAGGCGCTCGGGTTCCCGGCGGTCGTCGCGCATCAGGTCGACATAGGCGGACAGCGTGTCGATGCCATGGATCTGCATGCGCCGGCGGATGCGCCGGTCGACCGTGCTCGACTTGTAGTCGGTGAAATCGTGGCCGGTGGCGCGTCGAAGCACGTCACAGATCACGCGCCTCTCGCCATCTTCGACCTCGACATCGCGCGCGATGGGCTTCCGCCGTACGAGGAAGTCGGTGAAGAGCCCGGGCATTTCGGCGACGTCGGCCTCGCGATCGACGAGGCCAGTGCGCGTGGCGCTCAGCAGCATGCTGTCGTATTCGGCCGTCTGAAGCGTCTGGGTCAGCGTCAGCCCGCCCGCCTCCTTTACCGCCTTGAGGCCGAGAGTCCCGTCAGTGCCCGCCCCTGACAGAAGGGCGCAGCCGCAATGCTCCCCCTGATCCTCGGCGAGCGAGACAAGGAAGGCGTCGATGCTGGTGCGCCGCGCGAGCGGGTCGCCGTCCTGCGCGGAGCGCAGCACGCCCTCACGGATCGTCATCACTTGCCCCGGCGCGATCAGATAGATTTTGTCAGCCTCGATGCGCGTGTCGTGCGTAACCTCCTCCACTGATAAGTCTGCCTTACGCGCAAGAATGCTCGCGAGTTCGCTCGGCCGATCCGGCGCCATGTGCTGGATAAGCACCCAGGCGATGCCGCTGTCCGCCGGTATGTTGCTGACAAGGCTCTGCAGAGCGGCCACGCCTCCGGCCGATGACCCGATGCCCACAATGGGAGGCATGTTGTTGTTCGCTTTCGCTTCAGCGGTATCGTCGGCAGGCCTATCGCCGTCGTTGGGGGGTGCCCCTGCCATGTTCTTGCCGTCCTTGTTGGCGTCGTTTTCCAACCTATAGATGTTTCCCTTCGGCCGCGACCCCCCGGCCCGACAGCGGCTGTCGGCCAGCACCTCGTGCGCGGACGGGGTTTCCGCGGCGAAGGCTGTCTCCCGGACCGGGAAACAGTCGCCCCGCGGGCGGGCTGGGCAAAGGACGATGTGACGTGGAGGCGGGGCTCACGAACGGCAGGTTCGGAAATGCCAAACTGCCGGTTTAGTGGCAGACGTTGGGGCAAGCTCACGTTCACTTCAGAATCCTGGGCAATAAGTGGACAAGGCGGCGGGGGGAGCCTCAGGAGCGGCGCCGTCGCGCGCGAAGCAATTGGCGATAGCCGCGCTCGACCATCTTCAGGCCGTCGCGCACGAGACGATGCGTCTGATATCGAAAAGCCGAGTCGTGCCAGTCGGCGGTGCTGACCAGTCGGCGATCGAACAAGGCGGTCGCGACTTGCTCTTCCAGGCCATCGAGGCATCGCAGCATGTGGCCAAGGCGCCGGCGCTGCGCCGCGGTCAACGGCGCGTCGGGAACGTGTTGCCTGTGGATCGAGCCGATGAACCGCTCGATGACCTGCAGCCGGTCGTGTGCCATGTCGTCGAACGGAATGATGGCGGTAAGCGGTTCGCTTGGCTTGGCTTCACCAAGAAGCGCCAGTTGCATGCCGCCCGAAGGCCGACCTCGTGACGCCGGCTTAGATCCAGCGGTATGTCGACGGCGCTGCCCTCTCGCGTTACCTCGCTACAATCAAGCGGTCCTAGGCGAGCTTGCGCAATTGCCGGCAGAAGACGCCTCGCCCGGTACCGGCGAGGCGTCTGCCGATTCACTCGCCGCTGCGGCGGTTGGGTCGGGACCAGATGAGGCTGTGGCCCTCGCTTTCCTCGTCGGCGAAGAGGTTGGCGTAGATCGGAGCGGTGAAGCTCGGGTCGTCCAGCTTGAGTCCGAGATAATCGCGGCCCTCGTTGGAGCGCTTGGACCAGGCGGCGCCGATCTCGGCCTTGCCGACCACGACACGGTGGCTTGGAGCGTTCTCGCCGCTGGCCCGGGTATCGGGGACGATGCGCACGCCTTTGGCCTGGACGCTGATGGTGATGATCTCGCCGGTGAACTCGTTCGCATTGGTCTTCTTGAAGCTGCCGATGGTAGCCATTTTCAGTCTCCGTTCTCGTTTCCGAGCCCGCACCATGCGGCCTCGATGGCGATCGTGAGGCCGAAGGCGACCGCTGCCGCATCGCTTGCGACCGCAGCAAAGCGCAGGATGGCGAGGCGCGCGTTTCTTGGTTGCGCGAGGAATGGGCTTCGCCCAGGGGAAGAAACGCGCAACGCGCCATTGCGGCATAGGCGGCCGAGACTTCAGCCGTCCTTCGGCCAGATCAGCCCGTTCGAGAGGTCATCGGTGCGCACTGAGAAATGCATGACGGAGACGATGACATCATCTGCAACGAAAAGAGCTGCGGGGACGGTTTCGCCGGCGCTGATGTTGCCGCGTCCTGACATGAGCATGATCCATCTGGCGCTCGCGGATGGGATCGGCCTCGGCTTCGCGTGATGACTGGTAATGCCGTTGCTGGATGCTATCGACGCTGGTCCAGACACGCGAAAGCTCTTGTACCAGCTTGGGCGAGCCTTGCTGCGCTCCAGATTGTCACTCGTAAACGCCACTCGCCGCAATGAGGCGCACCAGCTCCGCCTGCCGCCGCGTCTCCGTCTTTTCGAACACGTGCTGCAGGTGGGTGCGCGCCGTGGTCAGGCTGATGCCGAGCTCGTCTGCGGCCGCCTGAAGTCCTTCGCCGCGGGCGACTGCAATGGCCACGGCGGCCTCGGCCGGGGTCAGCCGATAGAGATTGCGCACCTGGGCCTGCGTGGTCCGCGGCGCGCTCTCCGGATCGGCCACGAACACGATTGCGGCGGGGCGGCCGGTCACGAACCAGGTCGACTCGATCTTCAGCGGTGCCACCAGCACGCTCAGCGGTCGCCGCGGTGCCGGCCGCGCGAGCGCCATCACGCCGCCCGCGGTGTCCGACCGCTCCGCAGCCGCGACGATCAACCTTTGAAATTGCGCGGCATCCGCGCGCCTGGCTGCGCGCAGCGCCGATTTCTCTGTCCTGATTCCGTCGGCTTCATTGAGCAGCGCTTCGGCCGTTCGGTTGGCGAGCAGGATCTCGCCATTCGCCGCCACGATCAACACGCCTTGGGCGACGCGGTCGAGCGCCTCGACATTGGCACTCCTGGCGATCTCCGAACGCGAGAGGCGCAATCCCAGGCTCGCCGCGCGGACCAGATGCGGCCCGATACGACGCAACCGGTCGAGGTGCTCGGGCTCGAACTCTCCTGTCGTCTCGGCGCGTCCGCAGGTGAACACGACGCGCGTGTCCGGCTCGTTGGCCAGCACGAGTCCGATCGAGTGGCACATGTCGCCAGGCCGGCAGAAGTCGTTGTAGAACTCGGAGCGCCGGTAGACCTCGCGCGGCAGGAGCTCCCAGATTGGGATCAGCGTACCGGCGTGCAGCCGCGCAATGCGCGGCAGGAACACATTTGTCTTGTAGTAGTACCGCGCATAGGTGATGTCCGCCTCGGGCGGCATGCGCACCGAATTCGCTTCGCTGCGCAACGTTCTTGTGTTCTGGAATGTCAGCTTGGTGGCGGCGCCTTCGAGGAAATCGGACAGCGTCTCGAGAACCTGCGGCCAGCGGCCGGGTTCGACCGCCGCATCGTAGATCTGCCCCACCATGCCGTCGAAATCGTGCATGTGTGCCGGATTTCACCGCTCCCTCGCCTGAAGGAACTTGCAGTTTGCCGGAAGCCGGCTTCACTGACAACCGTTCCCCGGCGCATCTCGTATGTTCATACGAGGCGACCGCCTGAGGCCAGCGTGTAGCTATCGTGACACCATCAAGCTTCACATCAACCACATGTGGCGAAAGATGCAAACGCGGGCAGCACCTGGTACTCAAACCGACTGGAATGGTACGCATTACGAAACGCTGCTGACTGGGCGCGAGACCGGCGGCAAGCTCGGGGCATTTGCATCCAATGCTGGCCCGGGCGACGGACCGCCGCGCCATCGCCATCCCAAATCCGACGAAGTCTTCGTCATTCTCCAAGGGCGGCTGCGCTTCTGGCGCGCCGGGGAAATTTCCGAGCGTACCACCGGGGCAGTGTTCTACATTCCCGCTGGCGTCGAGCACACATTCGTCGTCGTTGAGCGTGCGCGATGGATCGCCATCCTGTCCCCGGGTGGTCTCGAGAGCTTTTTCCCGGCGGTTGCTGCGCAGGGACTGGAAATTCCGCGCGACCTTGCGGCAATCAAGGCCGTCGCGGCCCAGTTCGATATGGAGATTACCGGGCCACCCCTCACAATCGCTGGGCCATAACCGCACTGGGCGTGTCACCGCATTTGGCTTCATCGGATCGCGAGGCAGCACCGGTCGAGATTATTGCCCGAAGACGGTGATGCCTGAGTTCGATCGTTGGCTCACGCTGCTTCGGGTCAGACTTGCAACGAACGAGCCCTGCCCTGGCGCCGTCCGCTTAGCTGAGCAGCAGAGCTGACCTCAACGGCCGCAAGGCAGCGCAAAAACGCTATTCAGTTCAGGATGGTAACCCTGGACTTGCACACACCGCATTAAGTGAACCAGGCGTCAGGCCCCCTTCAGGAATGACGCCGTCGCGCACGTAGCAGTTGGCGATAGCCGCGCTCGACCATCTTCAGGCCGTCGCGAACTAAGCGATACGTCTGGTACCGAAAAGCCGAGTCGTGCCAGTCGGCGGCGCTGACCAGCCGTCGGCCGAACAAAGCGGTCGCAACTTCAAAATGGGATGCCTGCTCTTCCCGGCCATCGAGGCATCGCAGCATGTGGACAAGGCGCCGGCGCTGGCCCGCGGTCAAGCGGGCGTCGGGAAGGTGCTGCCTGTGGATCGAGCGGATGAACCGCTCGATGGCTTGCAGCCGGTCGTGCGCCATTTCGTCCAGCGGTATGATGGCGGCGAGCGGTTCGTCTGGCTTCGTGTCGCCAAGAAGTGCCAGTTGCATACCCCCCGGCGACGAACGCACGTGAAGGCCGACCTCGTCATGCCGGCCCGCGGCCAGCTGGACGTCGGAGGCGCTGCCTTGACCCGTGCGCAGGCCCCGCGGAAGCGCGACAAGGTTGACGACCCCAGGGTTGATCTGAGGCGCCCAATAGACGGGTTGCTCCACCGCGGACTGGTCAGGCCGGGCGGCGAAACTGCAAACCCCAGCGTTTGCGTAATGCGCGCATCGCCTGAGCCGAGCGTGAGGTCGCGAAGTCCTGCTGATATTGCGGATTGCGTCGCAGGAATTCCCAGGCAATCTCATCGGCGGTTGCGCCTTTGACGAATGCATATGCCTGTGGGTCACGCCACTGCGATGTATCCGGCTTCATCCGCATCCTTCCCTTCTCGAGAATTTGATAGGGGGACGCGGCGTTAAGCGAAATCCTTGGATTCCGTCATTGACGAATGGACGAGGAGGGAACCCGGCGACGAGCGATCAGGCCCGGGGGCCTAGCGAGGCCTATTGGCTTGCGCCGCCCTGCAGTATTTTGAATGTGTTCGTCCAGCTGCGATAGGCCTCGTCATCGCCTTGGCTCCACGCACCGAACGCGCGCCAGGCCGCGAAGGATGATGCGGACAGCTCGAACAGCGAGCCGATCGATTGGTCGCCGGCGGGCCAGCCGGCCGGCTGGTCGCTTGTCGCTTCATGCGTGAGCCGCCGCAAATCGGCCAAGGCCGAGCGGATCTGCGGCAGCGGAAATTCGAAGATGTCGGTGTTGTCAGTCGCCTCTCGAAGGACAACCGCGAGCTTGGCGATCACGCCTGTCAACGATTGAGCAGGCGTCGAAGCAAGCTCAGCCAGCAAGGCGTCGGCCTTCTCGGCATCATCCTGTTCCCGGGGATCGAGACCGTCGCAGTCGGCGCTAGCCCCCTCCCCGCGCCCGATAACTGCGCCGGTGGGCAAGAGCGCGCCGCGCTCCAGGACTCTCTCCTCCTCCTGCTGCTGCCGGAGGCAGGAAGCCAGCATCCCAACATGGGCGTCGATCCAGGCAAGGGACAGGAGAAGTGCGGGATCAGGTGACAACGGGCCTTCGGCTGAAGGGCCGGCACGCTCTTTGGTCAACGGAGATTGCATCTCCCGTCCAAGCGTGACGGAAGGCAAAGTCGTGGTATTGTCGGAATCAGCCATGATCCGAGCTCCCACACAGCTTGGCTTTGGTCAGGTCGGGCAAGGTGTTCGTGCACCCTGCTCGACCATTTCACCGCCGCCCAAGCGACCTGGAGATCATCTCTCTTGGGTCGCAGGCGGTGGCAACTAGCGGTGATTTAAGTGAGCGCAGGCAAAAAATCAAGCCCTATGGCATCAAATGATACTTTTGGTTCAGTTGAAATTACAAGTGGGCAAATGCGAGCCGCACGTGCTTTGCTTCAATGGGATCAGAAAACGCTTGCGGAACGGTCCAGGGTCTCGCTCGCTACAATCAAACGACTAGAGCCTCTAACCGGTCCAATAAGTGCCAACAGAGTGACCATTGACGCGTTGCGACGCGCATTCGAATCCGCAGGAATTCAGTTTATCCCTGAGAATGGTGGTGGCGCGGGCGTCCGGCTCGCCAGCCGTTCTGATCAATCATAGCTAGGTTCCGCAGTCAGCATGAAAGGACGCCTCGCCCGATGCCGGGCGAGGCGTCTACCGATTCACTCGCCGTTGCGGCGGTTGGGGCGGGACCAGATGAGGCTGTGGCCCTCGGCTTCCTCGTCGGCGAAGAGGTTGGCGTAGATCGGAGCGGTGAAGCTCGGGTCGTCCAGCTTGAGCCCGAGATAGTCGCGGCCCTCGTTGGAGCGCTTGGACCAGGCGGCGCCGATCTCGGCCTTGCCGACCACCACGCGGTGGCTTGGGGCGTTCTCGCCGCTGGCCCGGGTGTCGGGGACGATGCGCACGCCCTTGGCCTGGACGCTGAGGGTGACGATCTCGCCGGTGAACTCGTTCGCACTGGTCTTCTTGAAGGTGCCGATGGTAGCCATTTTCAGTCTCCGTTTTCTTCGTTTCCGAGCCCGCACCATGCGGCCCGCATCGCTTGCGACCGCAGCGAAGCGCAGGATGGCGCAGGCGCGCGTTTCTTGGTTGCGCGAGGAATGGGCTTCGCCCAGGGGAAGAAACGCGCGACGCGCCATTGCGGCATAGGCGGTCGAGGCTTCAGCCGTCCTTCGGCCAGATCAGCCCGTTCGAGAGGTCGTTGGTGCGCTCTGCGAATGAAGCCGCCGCTGCGATTCCCCAATTGTCGCGTGATCGCGCCGCCTTTGTTGGATTGCCGGCGGTTTCGACTGGACGCTCGTGCTTCTTGATGTCGGAGTTATGCGCGTGGCGTCGGCCGATAATGGCTCTCGCGGGGACTACCCCGAGTGAGTCAGGGGAGTTGGGCGTCGAATTCAACGACGAATCCCGCGTCGATCGCCATTCTCGCTATTTGATCG
Organism: Mesorhizobium sp. CA16; assembly: GCF_020165175.1. Classification (NCBI taxonomy): domain Bacteria; kingdom Pseudomonadati; phylum Pseudomonadota; class Alphaproteobacteria; order Hyphomicrobiales; family Phyllobacteriaceae; genus Mesorhizobium; species Mesorhizobium sp. CA16. The sequence goes on along the minus strand of NZ_JAIUHP010000005.1, from coordinate 293,368 downwards.
CCAAGTTCCCAATCTGTGAGTTCGCAAAGCGGAAACATCTTTCTCACGGCGAAGATGACCTCTGATACCGATACGCTCGGATTTTCGACATTGTCGATCAGGTAGAGGACAATCGCTCGACGAATGTCCGATGAAGCAGTCGTCTGCGTGAGCGCCGGCATCTTCGGCTCTATGAATGGAGCCGCGATGTTGCGCTATCGGCTGTTGCTGCGTCGAAGGCTACGGGCACGCTGTGAACGATGCATGCCGTCGCCAGCATTTCCTCCAACTCGCGGTCGGAAGCCTTGCAGTCCGGCATCAGTGTTCGCATTGCGCGGATTGCCTGCGCGATGGACAGGAACCCGGCCTTGCCCCTGGAAAGAACATAGGCCTCGGCGGCTTTTTCAACCGTGACGGTCCGGTATGTGTTGGTCATCAAGAGTTCCTCCCTGAACCCAAACCAACGCGATTAACGGCCTATTTCCGGCGGCCTTCAAGCGTATGTCCGATAGCGGACAATTCGGAGCCCATGCCGAAGTGCCGTTGCTCCTCCTCGCCATATGCTCCGCGTGTGAGCTTTATCATGCCGATGCGGTCGACAATCGCGATCTCACCGCGCTTGGCGTGGATTAGCCCCCGATATTCAAGCATTTGGAGGGCAGTGGTAACGCCGGGACGCCGGGCGCCAAGCATGGTCGCCAGAAATTCATGCGTCAGGTAGATTTTTCCTTCAGTCCGGTCGTGGACCATCAGCAACCAGCGGGCCAGCCTTTCCTCGATTTTGGAGTGGCCGTTAACCAGCGCCGTCCGGGACGACTGCACAAGGAATGCGTGGGCGTAGCGAAGCAGCGCCTCATGAAGGCTCTCGCTTTCTGCAATAGCAGCGCGAAGGTTTTCAACCGGCAGGCACCATCCATTGCCGGCGACTTGGATATAGGTTTCGTTGGGAGATCTGTCTTGCCCGAGAACGACCGCGACTCCCGTCATGCCGTCATGGCCGATGATGCCGACTTCGCTCTGCCGCGCTCCGGTCAAGGTGGCGACCACCGACGCAATGCCCATCTCTGGAAAATACACGTGCTCTATCGGTTGATTGGGGTCCTCCAGTCGGGCTTTGATAGCAAGGTCCACGCGATGCATGGACGGCTGTAAAAGCGCGAAATCCTTCGGAGCAAGAGTTTTCAAAATGTGGTTGCGAAGAACGGACTGAGGCATGGCTCTTCTCCCTGACGGGCAAGAGCACGTACCTCTTACTGTCGACTGCATCCGAAATATCTGGCGGCCGATATCGAAGCATAGGCTTCGACTGATCGATTGGCAAATCGCTGAACAGGGGTTGTGTGCGTCAAGTTCTGCAAAAAGGGGGCTGCCATGAGGCTGGTCATGCGGCTTGGCGCAGAGCGAGCTTCTTGTGCTCGCGCAGGTCGTCGATGTTGATGTAGCGGTTGGCCCCCATACAGTTTTCCTTGGTTTCGACGGCCAGCGCTCTGACCAAGTGCAGGCGGCTCTGTGAGTTTGGAAATGCGCACGACATAGGTGCGGCGCCTGATCTCTTCGTTGAGGCGTTCCAGCATGTTGGTCGACTTCAGGTGCTTGTGGTACTGACGTGGCAGGCGTGGTGGCTGCCGCAAGCTACGAGGCTCGCGCCTTCGGCGGTCGCTCCGCGATGCCTTTCATCACGGCAATGGCCGGGGCCGGACGATCGCGCTTTGGGTCAAATTTGCTGATTGCCACCAGACCACGCGCAGTCGCACCGTTTCGGTGCCAATCGAGTTCTCTGATTCAAACGTCTCGCAGCCGATCTCCTGGGGTCGGTGTTTTCCGGTACAGAAGGCAATCCGGCTCCTGGGTGTCAGGCTTTCGTCGCTAGTCAATGTGTTGCCGCCGGAACAACGGCAACTTCGGTTCGAACTTTAGGATGGCCGCGAGAAGGAAATCGGCCGCCCGGATCTGTCGATCAGCCAGAGCGGGAATCGATTTCGCGATTGTCCGGGAAGCATCTCCGGCTTAGCCATCGGCCGGCACGGCCGAGCGAAACAGAGGGGAGGCACATGACCTCCCCTTCCAAAGTTGATGCGTGAAACATTAGGCAGCATTGCGTTCTTCTGCGGTCTCCGGCTGAAGGCCATGCAGGAAACCGACGGCGCGCTGCGCATGGGCTGTGGCCGAGAAGATCGCGCGCTTGTCGTCGGCGAGGATTTTCAACCACGAGCCGAGGTAGCTCGCATGGTCCGGCCTGGGCTCGAGTTCGGGCGCGATACCAAGATCGGCGCAGAGGAAGCAGCTTCCGAGCTCGGCAATCAGTTCCTCGCGCGCTCGCTCGCTGCGATCCTTGGCGTAGCGGCTAAGGTCGCGGTTCACGCGATGCGGCGCCGAAGTCCAATGGATGACCTCGTGACTGAGTGTGGCAACGTATGACGCGGCGTCCCGGAACGTCTGGAAAGGCGGCATCTGGATGCGGTCCGTCACCGGGGCGAAGTAGGCGCGGTCCCCGCCGTGCTGGATTAGCGCCCTAGTATTGGCGAAGAACTGGTCGGCCTGCCCGATCCGGGCGATCGGATCGCGCACCGGCTCCGCCTGCCGTCGATAAAACTGGTCGGGCAGTCCATCGATTTGCGCAATGTTGAAGACGGAATACGCCTTGAGGAACGGGATCTCGCGGTCGATTTCCTCGCCCCTGGTGTCCGTCTCCGTCCTGGTGAAGCGGCTGGCGAAGACCACCATAGAGCCGGTCTCGCCCTTGCGAACCCCGCCGCCAAGGTCGAGCGCCTGCTTGAATGTCATCCACATCGGGCTGGAAAAGCCGCGTGCGACAGCCTCCGACCAAAGCAGCAGCACATTAATGCCGTTATAGGGCAGACCATTGTGTCTGAGCGGCCGGGTGACGCGGCCGGAGGCATTGCTCGGTTGCCACGGCTGCATCCAAGGACGAATACCCTTATCCAGCTCGGCTAGGATGCGGTCGGTGATCCGCGCATAGACATCGATGCGCTCTGCATTTTCTTTCCTGGTCATTTTCATGAACCTCCGGTTGCAGGCCGCGCCGATCGCGGCCCCGTCACGGGGGTCCGCTTGGGCGGAGCAGGAAGGCGGGCCGCGCACCCTACCGGTCCCATGGTGCTTGCACGATGGGGTGGGCCGCAGCGACAGCGGAGGACGGCGAAGCCGTTGCGCTGACTGCCCGGCTCCGCCAGGACCTCGGGAAGGACGGGGGCGCGAGCGGCCGTCAGAAAATAGGAAAGCGGCGCTGGGCGCCGCCTGAATGCCGTCGAGAGAAGGTCGGTTCAATGAACCGACCGGCCACCGCCATATGGATCGTATTCGAAGAGGATTTCGACATCGGCGTCGTCGAGCTCTGCGGCGGGCATGACACCAAATTTGTTGTCGACCTGGAACAGGATAACCGGGACCATGAGAGTGCGGGCGAGAGACCATGCGGCCTTTTGGGCGAGTATGAGATCGTGGGACATCTGAGGGCTCCATCTTGGAGCGGGCCAATTCCCGCTCGATGGCTCCGTCAGTGTGCGAAGGCGGGCGCGATCACCCGAAGGCGTCAGCCGAGCGGCCGCAGCATGCTAGCGGACCCCTTGCGGGTTGATCGGGGAAGATCCGCGGCCGCACCAGGAAAGCCATCACCAGAGAGCGGGAGTTGGGCCGTGAAGGAGCCCAGCAATGCCGGTCGGGCCGAGGCTGGCGAACGAGCTGGCGTCGGCAGCCGTCCCCGGAACGTCATGCACCGGAAGCGACATCCGAACCTGGGTGCAAAGTCGCACACATGAAATCGCTGGAACAAGAACTTGCCGTCGACGTGGTCGCCACGGGCGGAAAATTAGGAGACGATGCGGCCATATTTGCTCGGGCGCGCACCGCATGGCAGCAGGTCGTCTCACTTCGTCCGCCGGGAGACGGCACTCGCGACGAAAGGTTCACTTGGCGATGATGGAAAGCGGCATGTTCGGCCCATGAAAATGGGCTGGGCCCCGTGCAGTCGATGAGCCGGACGTGCTCGACATGGAAGGAGGGCGGGACCGGAGCCCCGCCCTCGACGTTCATCCGAGGGCCGCCATCTGCAATTCGGCCGCCTTGCGGTCGACGGATTGGCCGGGGTTTTCGACTGGACGCTCGAAGGGCTTCCAGACCTCGCCTACGACCTGCTCGTAGGCCGCGATAGCCCCCTCGGCGGCCATGCGCAGCGCATGGGCCTGTAGTGCCATATCGGCGGCGAACTCACGCTTGCGCTGGGCAGCGCTGTCGAAGCCGACCGGACCTGCGACGTCTTCGTTCCGATCGTCGCAGGCCGACTTGGCCGTCGCGTCCCGAGCTTCGGATACCGACCGGCTGTAGAACTGGCCGGCCCCGTAGGCGGACCCGACAAAGGCACCGACGACGCGTTGCAGGTGTATCTGCATGGCGCGTTCCCCAAGCCCCTCGTCGAGCGCTGCGGCCGTGTCCACGACGAGCTTTTCGTGCAAGTCGCGAATGCCGTCGCTGTCGAGCACCGGGAGGCCAAAGCTCTCCGAGACGAGCGCGCACTGTGCGGCGTCGGGACACACGAGTCGGACCATTTGGAAGGTAGTGCCCTTGCGCAGCGGAGCGACGCGGGCGGTTGCGCGGGGATTGGCGGCTTTCCTGGTCATTGGCATATCCTTTCTTCTGGTTCTCGAGGCCAGGACCGGCTCCGTGCCGGCCCTCCCTCGGGCGCGGACCAAAAAGAACCGGCGGAATGGCGGGCGCTTCAGGGCCCGGGCGGACCGAGACGAGCATGGAAGGTTTGCGGCCAAGCAGGGCTTTCTTCAGCCCTCGCGCGGGGCGCGGGCCTGCCATGCCGAGACCGGACCGATCCGGCCGCCTCGCGGCGCGGAACGCGGCCTTGAAGCGGACGTCCGCAGGTTCAGGACCGCACAAAGCCCGAGTGAGGACCGGCACGGGCCTCGACTTCGACATTGGAACCGAAGGACGGGTGATCATGGCCACCTGCCTATTCATCGACCGAAGGTGTCTCGGCATGCACCACACGGTCACACCATCATGGCCCTGGGCCTACGCCGGAGTTCCATTGTCGCCAGCGCTCGCTGCCGCGGCCGTACACCTGCAGCCGCCAAGCGAACCTGGCGGCGGCAGAGCGATCAAAAGGAGGCGAGGTCTATTCGGCGGCCTCGCGGTAGCCTTCCTCGAGCTCGCCTTTCTCGGAACGTTGGTCCTCTCCACTCAGACCGTCGACCTCAGGCCCAACGTCGTCCTCGGCCTCGGGGACGGTGCTCTTGGACAGCCACTCGGTCAGGCTTGCCGCATCGGCAGCGAACAGCGCAGCCGGGTGGACGAAGTGCCCCTCCTTGAAGTGCTCGACGAGCGCGGCCCGCGTGTCCTTTACGCGCGCCCGCGGCAGAACCGGCGTGTCGTCGCACAAGCCCTCGAGCGCCGGACGCGACAGACAGGACAGGAAGTCCTCGGTGCCCATATTGGCGAGGAAGCTGTCTGCCCCGATCGCGCCCCCTGCGACGAGCGCCACCACGCCCGACTTGCTCATGCCCTCGCGGCAGGAGAGCGCATCGATGAGGACGCCCCGGGCCGCGATGCGCAAAGTCTCGGCGTCGAAAGCGAACTTGCCCTCGGCATCGAAGAGGGTGGCGGCGTGCCGAGGCATGCGGCGACCGAACCCATGATCGCCGCCGGCACCGGAATCAACGCGCACGTTCTGGCCAGCGAAGGCGAGAACGAGCAACGCCAACAGCGTGTCGTCCTCGACCGGCGCCCGTGACAGCGCCTCATGGAGAGCATCGGTGCGCAGGTCGCCGATCATCTCGATGCCCTTACGGGTCACATCGGGACGCGATTTCGGCATGACGACCGCCTCGGCGGCTTCCGTCGCGTTGGCCTTCTTCTTGGCCTCGGGCAGACGGAAGTGAACGGTCTTCACCTTTCCCTCGCGGTCGAGATACATCGCGGCGTGATCCGACTTCTTCGGCGTGCCATAAACGCGTTCCGCCTTTGGCGGCAGCTTCACCTCTCCATACGTGTTCGGTTCGGTGATGATGCCTTTCTTGGGCAGGTTCTGAGTCATCCATTCCTGCTGGGCGCCGAGGAAGGCCTCGACGTCGGTGGTGTACCGGCTGTCCTGGTCGGCCGGTGCGAACAGATCCTCCACCCAGGCGATGCCATAGGCCTCGCGCAGCTCGTCGCCAAAGCTTGCGTCGCGCGCGTACATCCGGCGCTTGGTGAGACCGTTGGCGATGCTCCACCACGACACCTGCGGATCGCCCTTATTCGGCTTTTTGGCCTTCCAGACCTCCTTCTGCTCCTCGAGCGAAGCGGCCGCGATAGTGCGGAGCTGCTGCTCGTTCGGCATATCGCCCTTGGCCATGGCGTCGAGCATCGCCGGCAGCACATTGGCGAGCAGGCGCAGCTTCTTGATCTGGCGCACAGACTGCGCGAGGGCGATCGCAATGGCCTCTTCGGTCCAGTTCAGCGCAACGAGACGCTCGATCGCACGCCACAGATCGACCGGGTTAAGCTGCTCGTGCGTGATCGAGGTGGCCAGCGAGCGCATCGCGCCGCCGTCCTCGGCTCGAGGCACGACCAGAACGGCGATCTCTTCGAGACCTGCAGCGATCGCCTGCTTCGCCCGGCGATGACCCTGATCGATGACGAAGCCATTGCCGCCATCGGCCTCAGCGAAGACGATCAGCGGCTCGACAACACCGATGGCCTTGATCGTTGCCAGCAGCAAGGCGTCGGCCTGAGGGCTGGACTTGGAGCGCCGCGCCTTGTCAGGATTGTCCTTGAGCGAGCGCGGATCGACAAACTTCAGTTCCATTGGAATGCTCCTTGGTGGGTTATGGACAGGCCCCGTCGCCGGTCCTTTCTCGTCTTCTTTCCGAAGACACCCCCCGGCCCGCGGCGCGGGCGGGACGGGGCAATTGCGCTGGAGCATCCCTGCCCGGCTGGCCAAGCGGGGCTTCTTCAGCCCTGCGCAGGATGACGGGCCGGGATGGCGACGGGCGCGATTGAGCGTCAGCGTCGGCGGACCACCCGATCTGCGAGCAGTCCTCCTTGCTTTTTCGCTTCCCTACTTCGTTCGGGAAGGCCCCTCCACCGAGCCGGCGAGGGCCGCTCAGAACGTGGGGGCGGGTTACGCCGCCTGCACCTCAGCGGGGCGTACACCATCAATCTCCTGCGACAGCGATCTTTCGATTTCGGAGAGCTGGCGGCGCTTGTCGGCCAGTTCGTCCGAGAAGGCGAAGGTACTGCCCGCGCGTGAGCGATAGGACGCGAGCCGCCGCTCGGCCTCCGCGAGCCTGTGGCGTGCGCGCTCCTGCTCCTCCTCAAGATTGCCAAGCATATGTTCGAGCTTTGCAATCGCGCGAAGCGGCGTGGTGGTCACAGGTAACTCGACTTCCGTCGCCGCGCCGGCGCGCAGCAACGTGGTGATGTAGCCATAGCTGTCCTGGCCAAAGCGCTCGCCGCAATATTGGAGTTCGAACCCACCGATCGCGGCGATGGTGCGGGTACCGGCATGCTGGAGCTGGATCAAAGTCAGGATCTCGGTCATCAGGGCGCGGCCGGCGAGCTTGCGCTCCACATATGTCGTGTTGCCCACGCTCATGCGGAACGCCTCGCCCGTCGTCGGAACCAGCCGCGCAAGGTCCTGGCCGATCTCGCCAATGCGACGTGTCGAGTGTTCGATGTCGCGCTCGGCATCGCGGATCTGTCGGCGGATGGCGAACTGATCGTCCTGATGCGCCGCCCTCAGGCGTTCGAGCCGGGCGATGTCTGCCTCGAGCCCGGCCTTCTGCATCAGGCGCGGGTCGCCCGAGGCAATCGCCTTGGCCATGGCGAACTGGTTGGCCTGCCCTTCGCCGAGGTCGTCGAGGCGGCGCACCGAGGTGTCGCCCGAGAGTGCAGCGGCGATGAAGCGAGCCTTGCGCTCGTTGTTCTGCCACATCTGGGCGTCCATCGAGCCTTCAGTGGCATAGGCGAAGATGTCGACGATGTGGTGCTGGTTGCCCTGCCGCAAGATGCGTCCCTCGCGCTGCTCGATTTGCGAGGGGAGCCATGGCACGTCGAGATGATGCAGCGCCTTGAGCCGGAGCTGGGCATTGACGCCGGTGCCCATGGTGTCGGACGAGCCGATGAGAAACCGGACTTTGCCCGCGCGGACGTCGCCGAACAGCCGCTGCTTGGCCTCCGACTTCTTGAAGTCCTGCATGAAGGCGATTTCGGCCGCCGGCACGCCCATGCGCACCAGCTCGTCGCGGATCCAACGATAGGCCGAGAAGCCCCGCGTCCGCTCAACATTGAGCGTGCCGAGATCGGAAAAGATCATCTGCGCGGCGCCAGTCAGTTCGAACGGCGTGCCGTCCGGCCGGACGTAGGCTGCGTCTGCGGTGTCGCGCCAGATGCGGTAAGCATTGACGATGAGGTCGTTGAGCTTATTGCCCGGCTCATTGTCATTGTCCGGATCGACGAGGCGGAGGTCGATCGCGGCATGGCGGCCATCGGTGATGACCGAGAGCAGGATATCGTCGCCGGGCTCGGGTGGCGCTTCGCGCCCTTCGATCGCCTTGATCCGGGCGTCGAGGAGAGCCTGGTAGCGCTTGAACGCGACAGATGGTTTGCAGGTCCTGATCTGCCGCGTGCCGGTCGAGAGCGCCGGCACCTTGACGTAGTCGCGCAGATCCTCGGGCGTGATCACATCCGCAAAGGTGCGGAACATGGCGATCAGCTCAGGGACATTGACGAAGGTGGCGAAGCGGGTGACCGGTTTGTATTTGCCGTTGGGCTGCAGCTCGAGTTCGGTAGTGACGTCGCCGAAGGTCGAAGCCCAGGCATCGAACTCGTGGAGGCCACGCTCGGACAAAGCCGCGTAGCCGAGGTAGCGCTGCACCGAGAACATCTCGCCCAACGTATTGGTGATCGGTGTACCGGAGGCGAGGACGAGCGCCCTGTCCGGGTTCCTGGTCTCGACGAAGCGGGATTTCACATAGAGGTCCCAGGCGCGCTGCGAGCCGTTCGGATCGATCCCCTTCAAGCTCGACATGTTGGTCGCGAAGCTGAGCTTCCTGAACTCCTGCGCCTCGTCCACGATGATCTGGTCGACGCCGATCTCGGAGATGGTGAGCAGGTCGTCCTTGCGGGTTGCGAGGGCCTCCAGACGTTCCTTGAGGCCTTCCTTCAGCCGCTCGAGGCGCTTGCGCGACACGCGATCGCCGCTTTCGACCTTGGTGAGCAGGAACTCATAGAGCGCGAGCTCGTCCTGAATCATCTGCTGTTCGAACGAGGACGCAACGCCGATGAAGCGGAAGGCCGAATGAGTGATGATGATGGCGTCCCAATTCGCCATGGCCGCGCGGCTGAGGAAGCGGCGCCGCTTGTCCTTGCTGAAATTGGTCTCGTCGGCGACGAGGATGCGGGCCATCGGATAGAGCGCCAGGAACTCGCGCGCGGCCTGCGCCAAGCAATGTCCTGGGACGATCATCATGGCCTTGGCTATGAGACCGAGCCGTTTCTGCTCCATGACGGCGGCCGCCATGGTCATGGTCTTGCCGGCGCCTACGGCGTGCGCGAGATATGTCGAACCGGCCGAGATGATGCGCCAAATGCCGCGCTTCTGGTGTCCATAAAGAGAAACCGCGCCTGAGGCGCCCGCAAGTTGCAGATGGTCCCCGTTGAACCTTCGCGGGGCGATGTTGTTGAACCGGTCATTATAGACCCGCGCCAGCCGGTCGGTGCGGTCGGGATCGGACCAGATCCAGTTTTGGAAGGCCGTTTTGATCTTGGTGAGTTTCTCCTTGGCCGCCTCGGTGTCGACGACATTGAGCACGCGCCGCTCGCTGTCGCCATCCTTGATGGTGTCAAAGATCTGCGGCATGCGGCTGTTGAGCGCGTCGGTGACGAGCTCGCCGGCATGCCGGCGCTCGGTGCCCCATTCGGACGTGCCGGACGCCATGTAACCGAGCTGGCGGGCATCAACCGTCCAAGAACCGAGCTCGGGCATGTGGTGAATGCGGATCTCGGCGCCCATCGTCTCCTTGACGAAGGCGACCACATCGGCCGCCGGAATCCAGGGCGCGCCGAGACGCGCGGTGATGTCGGATGGGCCGAGATCGGCGGGCTGGACAGCTACGAGGGCGCGGACGTTGCGCTCGAAGGCGGGATCGAGAGCCGCGGCGGCTTCAGCGACCTTGAGCTTGCCACGGACCTGGCCGGAGAGATAGTCGTCGGCGGTCCGCCAGGCGCCGCTCTCCGGATCGCGGTAGATGGCGTCGCCCAGATCGGCGATGACCAGGTCGGGATCGACATGCAGCACCTCGGCGATGTGATCGATATCGACTAGGCCGCGCTCGTTCAGCACGACCGCGAGAGCGTCTGCTGGCGAATTGATGATCGGGGCCGCGGGCGGTGCGATCACCCGCTCGGTGAAGATCGGACCGGGCCGGGCGGTGTCCGTCTCGAGGTCGTAGTCCTCGATCGAGGCCACGAGCCAGCAATCGGGGTCATCGAGGAACGGCGCGAGGTTCGGGCGGCGATGCGTCTCGCGCACCTCGCCGGTCTTCGGGTCCTCGCTGGTCGACACGACGGTGGTGTTGATCGGACCGAAGGCACGGACGAAATTTGACCAGGCGATGCGCAGCTTGACCTGCGCCGCCTTCCACGGTCGATCCAGCTCCTGCGCCTTGAGGACCTCGCGCACCGCGTCGCGGATCGGGATCAGCTTGCGGATGATGCGGGCGTGCTTGTCGAGCACCCCATCGCTTGATCGGCCCTTGCGAACGGTGAGGGTCACTGGCGCGCCGTCGACCATCTGCATCAGCGCCGTGTTTGAGGCGACGAAGAAGCTGCCCTCGCGGATAGAGGGACCTGCGGGAAGGTCTTCACCGAAGTGCCCGGTGTGTCCCCCGTTGAGATCGATCCTCTCGGGCTCGCCGTCATAGATGGCTTCCGGGAGAAGGGTGATCGCATCCGACAGGGCCTGTGCAAGATCGACGCCCGGACACGGGAGACAGGTATACGTCTCGCCGAACCGTCCCGAGGTGGTCGCGTGCGTGCCGAGCACGAAATCCGGTTGCCGGGCAAGCCAGCGGTTGATGCGGATCGCGCCATCGCCGCCATCGGCAGGACGGACCTCGTCGGTATCGAGCCACGACAGATCGCCTTCGACCTCGCCGTGCCCTCTCTTGCGGAAGAAGAGGACGTCCACCACCACATCGGTGCCGGCGTCGGCCCGGAAGCTGCCCTCGGGAAGGCGGATGGCGGCGACGAGATCGGCGGTCTTGCTGATGTGCTTGCGCACCGAACAATCCGTCTTGTCCATGGTGCCCGAGCTGGTGACGAACGCGGCGAGACCACCGGGCTTCAACAGGTCGATCGAGCGGGCGATGAAGTAATCATGAAGGCGCAGCCCCATCGACCGATAGAAGCGATCCGAGCGGACGATACGGTCCGAGAAGGGTGGGTTGCCGATGGCGAGATCGAAGTCAGCCGGCAAGTCGGTGCGGGCGAAGTCGGCGTTTACAATGCGTGCCCGAGGCTGGAGTAGCCTGGCAATCCGCGCGGTCACCGGATCGAGCTCGACGCCGGTGACGTGCACCTCGTCGCGCAGTTTTGCCGGCGTCAGGGCCACAAACAATCCCGTGCCGATACCGGGCTCGAGCACCCTGCCCCCACGCCAGCCGAGACGCACCAGGCCTGCCCACATCGCGCGACCGATGAACTCTGGCGTGAAGTGCGCATATTGCGTGCAGCGCGCGAGCGAGGCGTAGTCGGTGCTCGACACCATCTCCTCGAGCTCGGCGCCCATCGCGGCCCAGCCGGCGCGGAAAGCATGGTCGCCGGGACGGCGAAACACCGCATTGGCGAGCTCGGAAGCGCCGAAGCCGGTGAAGCGGATCAGCCGCGCCTGTTCCTCGCGCGTCGCCGGCCGATCGGCGCTCTCGATTTCGGCGGCGAGCCGTATCGCATCGAGATTATCGCGGGCTCGCTGCTTCCAGCTCCGGGCAAGACCGCGATCGGTCTCGAGGAAGAAGTTGTTGCCATCCAGGCCGGCCTCGGCCGCGCGGCACAGCGAGTGGACGGTTTGGAAGGCCGGCTGCGACTCCGGCACGGCGGGCGTCGTAATCTCTTTAGGTTTGGGCTCGCCAGCGCCGAAGTCGTTGCCGAAGGCGGTGACGCCGAGACCGAGGCCCGACGATTGCGTGGTGGTGTTGAACAGATCGAGCGTGAATGGATCGTCGTTGGACATCTGGAGAATCCTCGTCTTGAAGGCGCGCGCGAGCCCCCGGCCGAGCGGGTCGCCCAGGCGATCGATGTCGCGGCTTGGGAAGTCAGCGGGTGATCAGCGAGAGCGCGATTTCGGTCTCGGTGAGTTCGACATTGAGGTGAGTAGCCCGCAGGTTGCGGTCGAACAGCGGAAGCAGACGCTCGGCCTCGATGAACTCGAGGCCGTCATCGGCGCCGAAGTGGCGGCGCTTGTAGTCCCACCAGTCAACGTCGCCCCTGGGGTGGCATTGCTCGGAATAGACGACGAGCGCGCGTGTCCCTTCGACGAGCCTGCCGTTGGACATGATGTAGACGCCCTCGTCGCCGACCAGCCACAGACCCGGACTCTCGCCTTCGCCGGGGCGGGTGCCGTAGTAGGGATTGCGGAAACCGTCATTGGCCGCGGCATCCTCGATGCCGCGCTCTATGACCTTGCGGACCGCTACGATCGGAAAGGTAAACATCGCCGCCTCCCTCACGCCGCTGCGCGGACGGGAAGGTTCCTGAGATGCACCGGCAGCTTGGCCGCGATCTCGTCGTCGGTCAGGTCGTCGAGCAACTTCTGCTCGGGCGTCCCCAGGCCATAGACGAGGATGGTGCGTTTGCCGCGATGCTCGGCTCCGAAGCGCTCCCCGGCGTAGCCGCGGTACTCGTCGTGGGTCGCGCTCCAGACATGCTCGAGGCGCTCCGCACGCGTCATCGCCTTCACTGGCCAGGATTCGCGTTCGACGATGGCGTCGCGCATCTCGACCGGCGAGCGGGGCCGCGCGAGGTCGCAATAGGCATGGAAGTAGCGCGTCCTGCCGTTGATGCGCAGTGTGTAGAAGACGCTGGTCAGGCTCTCGGTGAGGGACTCGCGCAGGGCGAACATCTCGCCGCGCATCCAGAGCGGCGGCAGCAGGTCGAGCATGTAATCGTGCTCGGCTCGCGCGATCTCGAACCACTCGCCGGCGAACAGGCCGCTGTCGTCATTCTCCCAGCGATCGGGCCGCTGGGCGTGGCGGTCGAAGAGGCGGAACATCTGCCGGCGATCGGCGACGCCGAAGTAGATCTTGCGGATGAAGGATTGGGTCATGGGAGGCTCCTGGCCTTGTGCGGAGCCGGAGCGCGGTTCATCCCCTATGGATCACCATCCCCTTCGGCTCTTCCGGACCCTCCCCCCGCGGCCGCCTCTCCGCCCGGGCGGGTCAAGGGCCGGCGCGAGCCGGGCGAAGCTTCACCCTTGACGCGACCGGCGGGCATGCGGCAGCTTCCTCCTTCCTCCTCTCCTGCTTCCGCTTTCATTCTCAGATCGGCGTTCCAATCATCCGCTATAGGTCGAAGGCGATCACCGCCGCACTGAGCTTGCTCCCCCAGCCCGAGCAGGCGGTCGGCATAGATGTCGCCCTGCTTGTTGTTGTCGGTAGCCGCGACGAGCTCAATACCCGGCTTGGCGGCAAGCGCGCGGAGCGCCGCATCGGTTGCCGGCGACCAGCCGCCACCGGTGCTGAGATAGAGCGTGTCGGCGCGGAAGCCCTCAAGCGCGGCAAGGCTCATAGCGTCGATCGCGGCTTCGGTCACGCAAAGGCGCAACGCATCGGGACTGCCGAGGCGGAACAGCACCTTGGCGCCGCCCGTGGCAAAGCCGCGCCAGTCCGGTCCGCGTTCTTCCCAGCCCGTAACGTTGCCGTTGGTGTCAATATGGGCAGCCCACATCGAGCCGTGCGGGCCTTCGCGCAGGACGCCGGCGCTGATTGCGGCGCGGACGATGCGGTCGGGAAGATGGCGGGCCTTGGTGAGATAGCGCCAGGTCGCCGATCCGCACCACGGCCTGCGCCGTGCGTGCCAGCGCTCCGGTATCGACAGGTCAGGCTCCCGCTGGCGGGACACCCGCTGCCAGACCGGCTCGGACGGCACGAACCCGACAAGGTTGGCGACGTCGTTCATCGCTTCGACGAACGGCACCATCTCAAGATGTTCGACCAGGCGAAAGACATCGCCCTTGTCGTCGCCAAGCGGGTCGAACCAGCCCTTGCCGTCATGGATGACGATGATGATCGACGCCTCACGGCGATATTTCATCGCCTTGCGCGTGCTCTGCTTGACGTCGAGGGCGAATCCCGCGCGCTCCAGCACCGCAGCGCAGGGTACCTTGTCCTTCAGCCCTTCAATTTCTGCTTTTTCCATTTTCGCCCGCGCACCTGTGCAGCGCCTCCCTTCTATTCGGTCCTCGCCCAAACAATCAGGCAGGAACAGGAGGCCGCGAAGCGCAAGGCGGGCAAGGGCGCGGCATGCAACGCGATGATAGTGACGGGTTGCGCCGCGGCGCAGCTTCCCTTGCCGGCCTTGGCGCGCAAGCGGCACGGTGCGCCGCCGTCAGTTTCGGTGATGCTCTTCCTCCGCGACCACTGCACGCACCGCGTCGATGTCCATTTCCGAAAACTGAGCGATTCGGGCGACTTCGCAGCCCATCTTGACCCAATGGTAGTCGGCACGGGCAGCCTGGCGCCGCGCGCGGTCTTGTCTGAAACTTGTAGCATTCTACGGACTGCGAACCTTGCTGACGCTCGCCCGCGACTATGTAAACACGACCGTCATGATTTTCGGCGCGGCACCGAGCTTTGATGATGTTCTGGCCTCGGCCCGGCAGATCGAGAAAGCCCTGAACGCCGGAAGCCAGATGCGGCGGCCCCGATGCCAAATCAATCGCCTCCTTCCTCGACAGGCTGGCGGCGCAGGTTCTGCCTTGCCGGGCCGAAGCGATCTAATGTCTTTAGAGCTATGATTTTTCGCGCCGATAGATCGCCACGCCATACGCCTCCTGAGCGCGAGACCCGTCGAAAGGTTAACCACCCTTTGAGTTGGAAATCCGCTTTCGGCGACGGCACCCCGCTATAAGCACGTTGGTTCCGCTGTAGGTGCGATCCGTACTGGCATTCTTCGGCAGGAGAGCAAGGCCTTTGCTCCTCCCTTTCTGTTATCAACCCGTCGCTGAAAATCCGGCGCTTCTAGGCCTCTCCGTCGGGAGAGCCCACTGCTCTCCTGACCAATGTGAAAAGGGCGTACAAGGTGAAGGCACCGAAATGTCCGTAAGCGCAAACAAGTCAGTTCGGTGCTGGAGCAGGTTCGTGGCCATGAGACCGGTTCAACAGGGCGGCCGAAGGAGCATCAGCATAGCGCCGCCGTCAAGGCGGGATGCGGGACCGACAGCCCCCGGCGAAGGGCGCCATATGAAACGACCAGTCCGGTTCCAGCAATCCTGGTTTCGATCTCACCGATACCCAAATGAAATCGGGTGAGAAATGCCGCGGAGTCGTGCGTCGCCAAGGCAATTTCTGGATGCTGCCGGCATCCAAAGCCAAATACGCCACCGCCATATAGCCGCGTAAAACTCTCCTATGACTGACGCCATGCCGCTCAGCGGAACATCGAGCCGCCATCCACGTCGAGCGCCGCGCCGTAGACGAATCTCGCGGCGTCGGAGCACAGGAACAGGATCGCGGCAGCCATATCCTCGGGCCGGCCCATGCGGCGTATCGGCAGGTTGGCCGCGATGCGGTCCTTGAGGGCCGGGTCGATATGGGAGTGCATCGGTGAGCCGGTCGGCCCCGGATTGAGGGCGTTGATGCGCACCTTCTTTCCAGCCAGTTCGCGCGCAACCGACCAATTGGTAAATCAGCCATTCAGCTCACGACGCCTTGCTGTCATTGGAATCGGACACGATAAACGGCTCGATCGAGCCGTTTGCCGCATGTGGGCAGACCCCACCATTAAGACAGGTTCTGCCGGCGAAGCGGAAAATTCGCGACACCGGCAAAGTGTTACTCGCCCTCCGTCTGACCCGAAGTGCCGGAGCCCCCAGCATTCCTGCCCTCATGCCGCAAGAGCCATGGCATCGGCGCCTGCGGTCTGCCGCAAGGGACAGTCCGGCTTGGTCACTGCCCGCCAAATGGCGGCAATCACGTCTGCCGGCTCGGTGATCTTCGCGTTCGCCGCCGCCGCGTGAGCGGCAAAGACCTGCTTGGCAATGGGGCCATAGGCTTCGGGAATGCCCCCCGCTTCTGCCATCTTGCCGCGTGCGTTGGCCCCGAAACGGGTCCCTGGAGCTTGGCCGGGCAGGACCAGCCGCGTGCGGATGCCGAAGGGCTCGAGCTCCAGCGCGAGGCATTCGGTAAAGGCATTCACCGCAGCCTTGCTGGCCGTGTAGATCGGTAGCAGCGGCAGCGCCTTCAGCGTTGTGCTGGAGGAAACATTGACGATCGTCCCCGCTCCGCGTTGCCGGAACTGCGGCAGCACGGCGCGGACCATCTCGATCGTGCCGAAAGTGTTGGTCTCAAAAATTTCGCGGATTATCTCTTCCGGCGTGCCCTCCAGCGGTCCCATCCAGCCGATGCCCGCATTGTTTACGAGCGCATCGATCGGACCTGCTGCCTCGACCGCGCGGCCGATCGCATCGCGCTCGGTCACGTCGAGTTGCAGGATGCGCAGTCGATCGGAGGCGGGCAAGACATCCTCGCGCGGGCTGCGCATCGTGGCGACGACCGACCAGCCCTTGTCGATGAAGTGGCGCGCGGTCTCCAGCCCGAAGCCAGAGGAGCATCCGGTGATCATCACGGTGTTCATGGGGTGTCTCCGTTGTTGGATGCTTTGGATATCGACCTTGCGGAGCGAATTTTCTATAATCGCATGTCCGTCACTGTTTATCGAAAGTCCGAAATGTCAGATCCGCTTTCCGAAGTGATCGCCCTTTTGCGTCCGCGCGCGCCCTTTTCGAAGCTGGTGGACGCTTCCGGCCCCTGGCGCGTACGGCGGACCGAGGTTGGACAGGTCTACTATTGTCTGCTCCTTGCCGGTCAGGCGCGTCTCGAGGTGGACGGCAAGCCGCCGATGAAGCTTTGCCAAGGCGATTTCGTGCTGGTGCCGGCGGTGCAGAGCTTTTCCATGTCGAGCGCCGATCCCGAACCGCCGCCTGGGCTGGAAAGCCGCCCTTTGATCCGTCCGGACGGAACAGTGCGGATCGGGCCAGAGAACGCCGCTGTCGAGGTGCAGCAGCTCATCGGGTATTGCAGCTTCGGCGCCCCGGATGCGGAGCTGCTGGTGTCGCTGCTTCCCGATATGGCCATGGTGCGGGGGGAGCAGCGTCTTGGCGACCTGGCGCGACTGGTGCGGGACGAGGCGAGAGCGGATCGCCCGGCACGCGACGTGGTTCTGGAACATCTGCTGCAGGTGCTACTGATCGAAGCTCTGCGTTCTGCGACCGAGACGAGTGCCACGCCAGGCCTGCTGCGCGGGCTGGCGGACGACCGGTTGACCGGCCCGCTGCGCGCCATCCACGCGGCGCCAGATCGCGCATGGAGCGTCGCCGAGATGGCACGTGAGGCGGGGCTGTCCCGCTCGGCCTTCTTCACGCGATTCAACCGAGTGGTGGGCATGGCGCCGATGGAATACCTGCAAAGCTGGAGGATGACGCTGGCCAAGCACATGCTTAGAGCGCGGCAGCACAGCATCGCGCAGATTGCGGCGAAGACCGGATATGGCTCGACGAGTGCCTTCAGCTCAGCCTTCTCGCGGTGCGTGGGGGCGCCGCCAGCGCAATACGCCCGCGGTGCTTGAAGCGGCGAAATCAGGTATTCATAGCTGTGCCAGTGGGGGCCGACTGCTGACTGTCCGGTCCTGGAGCGGACCCTGCAGATAGCTGCCGTTCGGTAACCGACCTTAGTTCCTGCCACCACTAAACAGGCCGCGCAGCCACTTGCCAAATCGGACCCACCATTTGCGATTGTGCGGGCGAGCGGCATAGTAGGTCTCGCCTCGGTGCTGTTCCGCGATGCGGCCCGCGTTGATGTTCTCCTCACTCCACTGGCCTGCCCACAGGACTTTTCCGCCTGTGATGACGGAGTGCGAGCGGCGCGGCAACTGCCAGTTCCCGATTGAGGGAACGACCGTAGGCCCACCGTTCGTATAGGTCACTCGCCATTCAGGAGGGCCGAGCGGCGTCCTAACTTCGTACCGCAACCGCAGGCGCAAAGATGCACAGCGATGTCGAACTCATCGGCCACGTATAGCTCGCGAGCTACACCCCGAAGTTCGCCTACGGTCGCCAGTATCCTCAGGTCCTGGCGCAGCCGAACTGCGCGATACCGACGAGCATCGCTGTGCCGTCCTTCCGGTCCGCCCCGCAAAACGTCCGTTTAGGCGCTTATCTGCCGTTCGTGGCAGCCACCGGAACGACCACGAGCCACCCAGATGACGGTGCGACATGATCCCGGTGCGATCGAAGGGAAAGTCGATTTTTTCTCATTCGGGGCCGGATGCCGAAAGGGAGCTTCAGGTCTTCGGATGCGCGATAGCGGACGTTTACCGTGGGCGCCTTGAAGTCTCGACCTGATCGAAAGCCGACGTAGGCGCATTAAATCAGGCGGTTGCTTTCAGCAAGGTGACGCGCCCGCCGCATCGTGCCGTCGGTGTCGGCGATCTTTCGTCTTGCGGCTTCGTCGCTTCTGATCGTCAGCCGCTTCGATAGGACTTTTGCGGCCTCGACGATTGGCTCGATCGTTACGACCGGAGCATCCGGGGTTTTCAAGTATCTCATGCTCATCATCCTTTCAGGCAAAAAATGAAAGCGAACGCGGAGCAGCTGCCCGCTCCGGCAAGTTATGCACGGCGGCAAGGTTACTTTCGTACGATCCAGGCCAGCAGTGCCGAATCAAAATCGGAGTTGCCGGCATAATCGCGGATCAGAAGCGCGGCGTTTCCGTGCCATTGATCCTCAGGGATGCGATTTTCGATGATGACCGATGTTCTGAAGGCGTCGCGCAGGATATTGCAGTCCAAAGTCGAAATCACATCGGCGGAATGATCGTTGTCCACAATCCGGCTCCCATCGAGGGGCGGGAGTATGATGGACGCTCTCAAGCGCCGGTGCCCATGTTCTGACCGGCGACAATGGCACTGTACGCCCCCGACATTCCGGCGGATTTATTCATTGGTACATCGGCACAAGTCAGCGGCCGGCCTCTTCCCACCGCTTGGCGTCTTGATCGCTCAGCCGGCTACCATCTCGTACGCTTGGCCGGCATTGATGCCGACCATGATCTTGTGATCGGACTCGGCGGGCTGGCCGGTGAAGACGTCGAAAACGGTCCAGCTGTCCGGATGGTCCATACGAAGCCGTGGCGGTTTGCCATATTCCGCGTCCTTTCGTTTTCGCCCGCCGCCGATCGGTTCAGGTTTGCAGAATGAAAAATACCGCCGCCAGGACAAGTACTGTCCACAGCACCACGCCGAGGTTCAAAGCCAGGCCCCTGCGCGACGAGAGACCTTCTCGCATACGGGCCGCCAGGTTCGTCGTATTGCTGGATGTGGCCGAAGCCGCCACGATGGCGACCGGCGACTTGACCCCAAGCCTGCCGAACACCGGGGGTAGCGTCGGTTCACGCACGGCCGTCTCCTGGCGCCAAGGTCTCAGTATCCCATTCCGCCCATGCCGCCGCCGCTAGGTGAAGGTGCGGCATCCTTGGCCGGAATGTCGGTGATCATGGCTTCGGCGGTGATCAAAAGCGCTGCGATCGAGCCGGCATCCTGCAGTGCCGTGCGCACCACCTTTGCCGGATCGACGATGCCTGCCTTGATCATGTCGACATATACCTCGTTCTGGGCGTCAAAGCCCTGATTGTGGTCCTTGCTGTCGGCAAGCTTGCCGACGATGATCGACCCTTCGACGCCGGAATTCTCAGCGATCTGGCGCATCGGCGCTTCGAGCGCCCGGAGCACGATCGAGATGCCTGCGGTGACATCGACATTGGCGCTGGTCAGGCCCTTGAGCGCCGACCTGGCGCGCAGCAGCGCCACACCACCGCCGGGCACGATGCCTTCCTCGACAGCCGCGCGCGTGGCGTTCAGCGCATCGTCGATACGGTCCTTCTTTTCCTTGACTTCCGACTCCGTAGCACCGCCGACGCGGATCACCGCAACGCCGCCGGAGAGCTTGGCCAGCCGCTCCTGCAGCTTTTCCTTGTCGTAGTCGGACGTGGTTTCCTCGATCTGACCCCTGATCTGGGCGACGCGCGCCTGGATGGTGGCCTTGGCGCCGGCGCCGTCGATGATCGTGGTGGTGTCCTTGTCGATCAGCACGCGCTTGGCGCGACCGAGCATGTCGATGGTGACGTTTTCGAGCTTGATGCCTAGATCCTCCGAGATCATCTGGCCGGCGGTGAGCACGGCGATGTCTTCCAGCATCGCCTTGCGGCGATCGCCGAAGCCCGGCGCCTTGACGGCCGCGACCTTGAGGCCGCCGCGCAGCTTGTTGACGACCAGCGTGGCCAGCGCCTCGCCTTCGACGTCCTCGGAGATGATCAGGAGCGGCCTACCGCCCTGCACCACTGCTTCGAGGATCGGCAGCATCGCCTGCAGGTTGCCGAGCTTCTTTTCGTGGATAAGCACATAGGGCTCTTCCAGTTCGACGCGCATCTTGTCGGCATTGGTGACGAAATACGGGCTGAGATAGCCGCGGTCGAACTGCATGCCCTCGACGACGTCGAGCTCGGTCTCGGCGGTCTTGGCTTCCTCGACAGTGATGACGCCGTCATTGCCGACCTTGTCCATGGCCTTGGCGATCATCTCACCGACGCTGGCATCGCCATTGGCGGCAATGGTGCCGACCTGCGCGATCTCGGCCGACGACTTGACCTTCTTGGCCCGCGCCTTGATTTCCTCAACCACGGCGGTGACCGCCTGGTCGATGCCGCGCTTGAGGTCCATCGGGTTCATGCCGGCAGCGACCAGCTTGGCGCCTTCGCGCAGGATCGAGGCGGCCAGCACCGTGGCGGTGGTCGTGCCGTCCCCGGCAAGGTCGTTGGTCTTCGAGGCCACTTCGCGCACCATCTGGGCGCCCATGTTTTCGAACTTGTCGGTAAGCTCGATTTCCTTGGCCACCGTCACCCCGTCCTTGGTGATGCGCGGCGCGCCATAAGCCTTGTCGATGATGACGTTGCGGCCCTTGGGGCCGAGCGTCACCTTGACGGCGTTGTTCAGGAGCTCGACGCCGCGCAGCATGCGGTCGCGCGCGTCGGTGGAGAATTTGATTTCCTTGGCAGACATGATCGTTGATCCCGTTCGAAAATTGGAGTGCGCCGTTTGCCGTGAAGACTGCCCGGTCAGGCGGCGTTCTTGACGGCCATTGTCTTGTCGACAATGCCGGTCTCGCTCTTGTCGATGATGCCCATGATGTCGGCTTCCTTCATGATCAGAAGGTCCTCGCCATCGATCTTGACCTCGGTGCCGGACCATTTGCCGAACAGGATGAAGTCGGCGGCTTTCACATCGGGCACGATCAAGGCGCCGCTTTCGTCGCGTGCTCCCGGGCCGACGGCGATCACTTCGCCTTCCTGCGGTTTCTCCCTGGCATTGTCGGGAATGATGATGCCGCCCTTGGATTTGGTATCGCCTTCGGCGCGGCGAACAACGACGCGGTCGTGGAGTGGCCGGAATTTCATGGGGAACTTCTTTCTGTGGCCGGCATTGGGCGGCCGCTGCCTCTGTATAGGCGGGTTGGCACTCGATAGATAGGAGTGCCAGAATTATTTCTCGCCGATGACCAAGAATTCGAATGAAATAATTCGAGCCGCGCAGAAATTCATCCGCACTTGTGGGAAATTTTCTGCCGGCTTGAATTTTGCGGGCGTGCGTCTGTTATTTCAAGGGACAAATAAAAAGCGTCTCGACCTTGTTTAGAACTCAAATGAGGCGCATAGGTAAAACTCGTTGATTTGGTCGAGTTGGCTTTGTGTCAGAGCCCCGCCATTCACACCGAATTCTCGAAAACGAGTGCAGCGCCGGTCCGGCGCACATTTCGTTCCGTTCGAACCCCTGGAATGACATCGACGCTGACCACGGATGTACTGGCAGCGTCGGGCATCATTCCGGTGGTTCGAGTGGGAATGATAGGGAAACGCGCAGGCGCGGGTTTCCGCTGAAAGCCGCAACAAATGACCAGCCGCACCACACCAACTATCGTTCGCTTCAAGTCGGCGTTTTCGCTGCCCGGCTTTGATGCACCGCAACCACCCGGGGACTACCGCGTCGATCACGACGAGGAAGCCCTCGAAGGAGCTTCCCTGATCGCGTGGCGCCGCGTCGCCACCTTCATTCACCTGCCGGCGATCTCCGCAAGCGGTGCTACGCGGCAGATGGTGCCGATCGAACCGGCATCGCTCAAAGCCGCACTGGAGCAGGACCAGAGACAATGATGAGAACCACGATGATGCAACGCAACGCACACACGGTCCGCCGCGAAGCCGCAACGCATCTATTTGCCCTCGGACAGGCTGTCCGGCTGAAGGGCGGCTTCGGCACGTTTCCAAAGACTTCGGAAATCTACCGGATCACAGCCAGACTCCCGCCGAGGGAAGATTCGGCGCAGTACCGCATCCGCAACGACGGCGAACCTCATGAACGGGTGGCGACGCAAGACAGTCTCGAACCGGTCGCCACATCGCCGGGTGACACCATAACGCTCATCGAAAGGACGTTCGCACATGGCAAAGGGACCGAAACGCTCGAGCCGGGAAATCAGGAAGCCGAAGCAGGAAAAGGCCCTGCCCAAGCCTAAAAGCGTGTTCGGCGCCCACACCAGACTTCCTGACATCAGTACCCCTCGCGGCTAAGGCGAGAACTGACACAGCGAGATGGATGATGATGAAGATCATGATCGAATTCTATCGCACCCGAGAAGCGGACGATGCGCATGCCGTGCTCGGCCGCGAGGCCGCGGAAGCCGCCGACCTCGACGATGCGATCGAAATCGCCAGGCTTTTGGCTGGGACCCTGAACATGCCGCAGCGGCCGGACGCCATGACGATCGCCGATGCGAATGGCGCAACGCTCTATTCGGGCGTTCTCGCCGGGGAGGCGAGTAATGAGGATCGGCTAACATCATGAGTGGCCATAACAACGAAAGCTGTCGGACCCGCAACGTCGCCGCGCTTGCGGTCTGGGAAAATGAGGGCGGCGCGTCCGGGCGCAATTTCTATGGACCATCAAATGGCCGTCGAGTGGAAGTTGGTCGCTCCTGGACCGACTTCCACGTTTTCAGCGCGCAACGCCGTCCGCCTCACCGATCATGACGGCTTGCTTCTTGGTCGATGTCGAGGCGCTCGCGAAATCGGATATCGGCTTGGCCGAGACCGGGCCTGCTGAAACAAGATACCTTTCAGCATTCGAGGCCTTGCTGATGTCCATCCATGATGTTGCTTGCCAAGCCTACTCCCGCAACCGTCGCGGTTCCTGCACTCTGACCCCCGCTGATTTCCGGCAGGAAAGATCCACATGCTGATCCGCTACGGCTATGAGATCACGCTGACCTGCCAGCAACCGACCGCATTGGTATGCCTGCTATCGGTCCACGACGACCGCGCGGCCGACATCAGGATCCCCGAAACGGTCTTCACCACGCCCGATGTTCCGACATCGACCTACCATGATCTCTTTGGCAACCGATGCCGCCGGCTTGTCGCGCCCGCGGGCGACCTGACGATGTGGGGCGATGCAACGATCGAGGATGACGGCAAGATAGACAGGCTGCTGCCAGCTGCCCGCGAAGTAGCGGTGTGGGATTTGCCGGACGGCTGCCTTGTCTACCTAATGGGCAGTCGCTACTGCGAAACCGATCGTCTCAGCCAGGCGGCGTGGGACATGTTTGGCGCCACTGCCCCAGGTTGGGGCCGCGTGCAAGCAATCTGCGACTTCGTCCACGGTCATATTCAATTCGACTACATGCAGGCCAGATCGACGCGAACGGCCTTCGAGGCGTACCAGGAACGCATAGGCGTCTGCCGCGACTTCGCCCATCTCGCGCTGACTTTGTGCCGCTGCCTCAATATTCCTGCACGCTATGTCAACGGACACCTCGGCGACATCGGGGTCCCGGTCGTCGACCCCATGGACTTCAGCGCCTGGATCGAGGTCTTCCTAGACGGTGCTTGGCATACTTTTGATCCCCGAAACAACACGCCCAGGATTGGCAGGATCGTCGTCGCCCGCGGCCGCGATGCGGCCGACATTCCGCTCATCAACTCCTTCGGCCCGCATGTTCTCAAAGGGTTTCGGGTCTGGACCTACGAAGTGCAGAACCTTCATCTCACATGAACAATTTGCAGGCGGGGCGGGGCGCGGCCTCTCGATCTGTTGAATTAGGGGCCGTTGCTGGCGCCAAGCGGATCGTCTGCTAGTGGCGCTATCATGACTTCCAGCACGGTCGCCTGCGACGTCCGCTTTTAGGCAGGGGCACAGCTAACTTTGATGACCGAAGCGAGGCGCAAAGCTGCCGTTCACGTCTCGATAGCTTTCGGCTCAGACTCTCCCGTTCCTTACCGGTCTTTGCGGCACCGAGACAGGCCCATCACGCCCGACACTGTAAGAAGTATCGCATGCTCTCCGAGTTGGGGGAAAGGCGGTAGCGCTCTCCCGCTACCACTTCAAACCCTCTACACATCCTGAATGGGCGCTGGATTAAAAGCTAACCTCTTTCCTTCCGAATAAGTGCTCGATGCGGGAAGGAGCGCGAGGGCGGGGCTTCGGGGCACCCTCGCCGCCCAAAAAGCAAGCCCGGATCGATTTCGGTCCGGGCTTGCTGCGCATGTGCCGAGGTTATTCGGCGGCCAAGGCCAAGCTATCTGGCGCTTCGGTTACTGCCGAACGCAGAATACCCGGCAACCATCCCTTGCCTGGCAGTTCCTTCTCGGCCCACCGCCTCGCCCTTGGGCGAGCGTTCCACCGCCTTGGCTATGGCTTCACTGCAACCGGCCGCGCGGAGCACGTCGGCGATGGGATAACCTCGTCCATTGGATGCATCGCTACGTGGTGGGTGTTCTCGACCAGCGAGATTCGTGTCGCCCCCCTCCCGCTTCTTCACCACCCGCATTGCGGGAGCGATGGTTTCGTCTTGTGCCTCGACGACGTACCAGTTTCGCCTTGAGCGCCACTTCGCCGTGCTGATCTTGTCGCCGAGCACCTTTCTGCCAACGGACCTGGGTCGCCTATCCTCCTCGCCGCGCAAGTGCTTCACACGGCGATGACCACCTCACGCCCTTCGGCGCTGGGCCGGCATGCTCTTGAAACGATTCCATAGGCGCTCCCGAATGGCCTGCTTGAACTGATGAAGGCCGAGCCGACATATTGCCCCCTCGTCCGGTCGGCCGTCAGTGCGAAAGCCGGCTTTCCGGGCTCCCGTTCGACCCCAAGCAACTCCTATTCCTCGACCGTGGAGCCCTTCACTTTCACCAACTCGTTGGAAAAGCAGGCCGCCAAAGGCCAACACCAATCTAGGGACGTTCTCAAAAACCGGAGGGAAGCGGCTCATGTCTAACATCTCTGTCGGCCAGGAACGCAATGATCTCGTGGTCGATCGCTTCCATGTTGGCTTCGCGAAAGTTTTCGTGCGCGCCTGGCAAGACAACGGTTTTTATCCTGGTTTCTTCAGACGCCCAGCCCTTGTATTGCTCGACGGTTGCAGCGCCCCATTCTGAACTGGCAAGAACCAGGATGTCACAAGGATAGGATGAGGGCGAGAAGCCGGCAGCGGCGTGGATGAGCATACTTTTGAACGCCTTCTGGCGCGTATGGCGCCCAATCCATGTCTGCCCCATCCCGACTGCCTTCAAACCGTCGCGAAGCGTGCGCCAGTAGACGACCTTGCGCGTGATCTGACGCCGCCTCTGAGCGGTCATGCGATTGTCGGCCATCGGTTTCAGCCAAGCCGAACCGAGCGGCGGTGGATCTATGAGCAGTAGCGCCGGTCGCTCGCCGGTTGCATCATAGGTGAGGCGTCCAACCTCGATGGCCAGCAGACCGCCAAAACATATGCCGCCGACCACATGCGGATGTCGGCCTGTGGCCGAGGTCAGACCGTCGAAATAATTGGCGCTTATCTCGGCGACGCTAGAGTATGGCGTCTCTCCGGGTTCAAGCCCCATGCCACGCACCGCCATCACCGCGTATTTCTCCTTGAGGCGCCTGCCAAAACGGTTGGCAAACAGGGCGGATCCCGAAATGCCATGTATCATGGCGATCGGCTCATGGCCGGCGCTGCCGGACACGCGCACGATGAGCTGAAGGGCCGGATGAACCTGATTCAAGGAGGCGACCAGGCTACCGAATTCGCGCGGCGTCGGAGCCGCGAGCAAGACCGAGGTCTGGAGCTTGATGCCGAAGCGGCTCTGAACGGCAAGAACGACAGTTTCCGCGGTCAGTGAATCGCCACCCAGATCGAAGAAATTATCGTCGATGTCTGCACGAGGAATTTGCAGTTCCGCAGCAAAGATGCCTGCGATCAGATGCGCCGGCCCAATGCTTGGCGCTGCCTGAGCAGCGCGGATAATTTTCTGCACGCTCATCGGCAAACCCCTGAACCGATTGATTTTCCGCCGTTTGCAAGCAGGGCGGTACATCGAATGCCTTTGCTTTTAACGTACAGCCTGTGCGACTAACAAGGATTCTTACCCAGAGAGACCAAACACCCTGAGCCGGTCTGAATTGTTATTCGCATTCAGCGAATGACAGTCCTGGCAAAAAGCCCTTTCCAGATCTTGATCAGTTTTGCAGACGGCGCGTTCTCTTTCTTGTCGGACGATTGCACGGTCTGGCCATCCCCAACGGGGCCGCCACGTGCCTGAAGAAATTGCTGGAGAAGTGGCTTGTCTATCTTGCCTGTCGGCGTCAAAGGCAATGACTCGACCGCTTGGATTCGGCCTGGAATTTTCCATTGAGGGAGGATCGACCTCAACCCGGCTCTCAAGGCGTCAGTCTCAAACAACGCTCCCTGCCTCATCACGACGAAGGCAGCAAGGGAGTGCACATCCTGGCGAAGCTCGGTGACGACCGCTGCTTCGTTCACGGTTGGAAGCAGCATGAAAGCCTGCTCGATTTCCCGCGTTTCGACGCGATACCCGCGAATCTTGACCTGGTCGTCGCGCCGCCCGAGGAATTCAAGACTGTCGTCGCTCGATAGCCGCCCGATGTCGCCGGTATGAAACAGAAGCTGGCCGGGAAAATTGGAGTCGGTGCCGAAATGCCTTGCCGTTTCGGAGGACTGCCGCCAATAGCCATCTGCCAGGAAAGCGCTGCGGATGACGAGTTCGCCCACACCTCCCGGTTCGACTGGCTGGCCATCTTCATCGATGACCAGAAGAGATTTGTCGGTGACCGGGCGCGGCGCCGGTACCGTACCTGCCGCAGGTGTCTCGCCTGGGGCCACCGATGCCACCGCGATGTGACCAGCTTCGGTGGAAGAGAAGCGGTGGCGCAAGGCACAGGACGTGGTGAAGCGAAGGCGCCATTGCTCAACGTCCGAGGCAATGACCGTTTGGCCCGCAAGCGCCACGAGGCGTACCGACGGATGCAGGCCCGAGCCCTCGACCATCGACAGATACTTGCGAAACAGCATGACGGGCGGATGCAGCAGGGTGATGCGGCGCTCGTCGATCCACGCCTTCAGCTCGGCGAGACCACGCGATGCCGCGTCATAGAGTTCCAGCGTGGCGCCGTTCAGAAGCGCTCCGAAGACGTCCGCTTCCGATGAGGCGAAACTGCAATATGTCAGAAGAGACTGACGGTCCGAGAAGGTTACCCCGTCATACCGGGCACAAAGCCAGGCCCGATGCAGTACGGTGCGATGGCTTTTCACCACGCCCTTCGGCCGCCCGGTGCTCCCGGAGGTATAGAAGATTGCGGCCGGGTCGCCTGGGTCGACCGGAACATGCAGCGCATCCGCGGAATATCGCGCGTCGATGTCCTCGATCAGGCGAACCAGCCTATGGTCATCGACAAGGTTAAGCGCGGTCATTGCGTGAGACGCGCCGGCGAGCAGCAGATCCGGCGCAGCATCGTTGATGATGTCGCGCTGCGCTGCAAGCGGCATTCCAGGATGAACGCAAAGGAAGGCCTTTGCCGCCTTGAGCGTCGCCAGCGCACAGATCACCATGTCCGGCGAATGGTCGACAAGATAGGCGACGCATCCTTGCCCGGGCTGCGTGCGCTCAAGGATTGCGCGGGCCAGTTGATTGGAACGCCGGTCGACCTCGCCGTAAGTCCATTGTTGCCGCTCGCCGCCGATCGCCACGTGTGAGGCATGACTGCGGACAACTCTGGCGAAACGCGCCGGGATGGTCTCCTCCAGCTCGGCTCGTTCGAACGTCATCATTTGATCGTTCTGATTTGGCGCAAGATCGTGCAACTGATCAGCCATAACCCTCTGCAGGCCGGACTTCGGTCACGACATCCAGTTCAGCTTCGAGCTTTGCCTTGCGTCCATAGGCGATGAGCGCACTATAGGTTGATGAGCGCAACCACACACCTTCCTTCAGGCTCTGCCCGCGGGCGCGCAATTCCATTTCACCGGGGATCAGGATTTCGTTGGCGCCTTCGGCGCGTTCCCCGTTCCTGGTCTGCTCGATCAGGCGATCGACGCGCTCGATAAAATCCCCAACCGGCATGAACCGCTCGGGGTCGAGTGCCATGAAGAAGTGGCCGTAGTCCGGTGCGTGGCGGCTGTCGTGCAGCGTGTCTCGCTTATGATCACGGCCGAAACCCGCGCCGCTTAGCACGCCCGCAAGCACTTCCATCACCAGTGCCAGCCCATAGCCCTTGTATCCGCCGATCGGAACGCCAAGTCCTGCGGCGAGATCGCCGAGATCGGTAGAAGGACGCCCCGACCGGTCAAGAATCCACCCAGCTGGCAACGGACTGCCTTCCGCCACGGACAAGCCGATCTTGCCGCGCGGGGCGACGCTCATGGCGATGTCGAGAAGGATGGGGAAATGCCGTCCTGCCGGAATGCCTACACCAAGCGGATTGTTGCCAAATGTTGGCGTGACGCCGCCTGTCGGCGCCAGGATCAGCGGTCCGTTGGTTGTGCAGAGTCCGATGAAGTCGTGCTTCGTTGCTTGCCATACATAATGGCCGGCGGCGCCGAAATGGTTGGAGCGGCGAACGCCGACGATTCCGACGCCGTGCCTGCTCGCCTTTTCAATGGCAAGGTCCATTGCCACCATGCTCACCCACTGGCCCGGTCCGTTGTCGCCGTCAATCCGCGCGATGGTAGCGCTCTCGTGTTCGACCCGGATTTGCGGACGAGCTTTGATCTTGCCCGAAGCAATCCTTGAGGCATAACGCGGAATGCTGACCATGTCATGTGTCGGCTGTCCGCGCAGGCTTGCCTCAAGCTGCACTTCGGTGACAATCGCCGCACCCTCGGAGCTCAGTCCGGCCCGTGTCAGCGCATCGCGGCCATAGGCGCGAAGGCTCTCGATCGTCACCAAAACTTTCGAGCCATGTTCGCTCGAAACCGGTGCGGCGGCCACGATTGGCCCGGTATCGTGCCGTGCCACGGCAACAGCGCGCGCCAGATCGGCGATCGTCTGGTGCCGGTAAAGCTGACGCAAATCGAGGATCAGGCCGGCCTTGCCAGCTTCGACAACGATATTGATGCTCAGGATGGAATTGCCACCCAGGTCGAAGAAGTTGTCTTGGAGCCCGATCTCATCGAGCCGCAACACCCTTTTCCAGATCTCCACCAAGATCGTCTCGACGTCGGTAGGTGCTACCCCGTGCGGATCGACCCGGATCGAGGGATGCGCGACAACATTGGAACGAACCGACGGCTGCGGCTCCCTGGTGAGCAGAGCCCCCCGGTCGATCTTGCCGTTCGGGGTGCGGGGCAGGCGCTGCAGAATCACGATGCGTTGCGGCAGCATGTATTCCGGAAGCTGCCGCTTCAGAAGCTCGCGCAGCCGTAGCGACAGGGCAAGCGTATCCGCGTCACGCGGCTCGTTGGCCGCAACGAAGGCGACCAGGCGTTTTCGATCGCCGAGATCATCGTCCTCGCCAGCATCCTCCACAACACCGACGACACATTCGCGTACTTCAGGGTAAGCAAAGATCGCAGCCTCGATCTCCCCCGGTTCAATGCGGAAGCCGCGAATTTTGACCTGTTCGTCGGCGCGGCCGAGAATTTCGAGCGTCCCGTCGGGTCGGTAGCGGGCGAGGTCGCCGGTTCGGAGCAGCTCGCCCTTATGCGGGCTGAACGGATTGGGTCCGAAGTTGCAGACGGTCTGCTCCGAACGATCGAGGTAACCGAGTCCGATTCCTGCCCCGCCAATGTACAAGTGGCCTCCAATGCCGATCGGAACCGGATGGCCGGACGTGTCCAGCACGTACGCCTGCGTGTTGGCGATCGGCCGCCCGATTGGGACGATCCCCGCCACGTCGCCCTCCGCCGGAATGGGGTAGACCGTCACGATCCCCGTCGTTTCGGTCAGGCCGAACATGTTGATGAATTCTGTCGCGGGTCTGCAGAGCCGCCGCCATTTTTCGACCAAGGCGCTGGGCAAGGGCTCGCTGGC
Organism: Mesorhizobium sp. CA16; assembly: GCF_020165175.1. Lineage (NCBI taxonomy): Bacteria > Pseudomonadati > Pseudomonadota > Alphaproteobacteria > Hyphomicrobiales > Phyllobacteriaceae > Mesorhizobium > Mesorhizobium sp. CA16. Next base: position 262,760 of record NZ_JAIUHP010000005.1, on the reverse strand, counting down.
TGAAAGCACGAGCCGCACATGATTGTCGAGCAAGCTAATCCGCACGGATTGATCGAGCGAGGTCAGAACCTGCAGGCAGCTGGCCGAGAAGGATGGAACAAGGTCCAGCACCGACACCCGCTGACGGCGCACCGTCTCGAACAGCAGATACGGATCGCGCAGCTCCTCGGCCGATGCTATTGCCACGGCAGCGCCGCAGGAAAGCGGGACGGCAAACTGCCGTATCGAGGAGGAGAACGAGAATGAAGCGGTGTGCAGATAGATGTCGTCCGGACGGATAGCGAGGGCGCGGATCATCGCCTGCGCATAGTGGCCGACATTGGCCTGCGTGATCATAGCGCCCTTGGGTTTGCCGGTGGAGCCCGACGTATAGATCACATATGCAAGTGCATCGGGCGCACAGAGGCCTATGGGATTGCGCGGATCCTCCTGCGCCACGGAAGCCCTGCAGGCATCCAGGCAGATCGTCCGGCCGGACTCCGCAAGATCGCCCGCAATCTGGAACGCGGCCGGGAACTTTGCCAGCAGCGACGTCTCTGTGACGAGCAGGCTCACGCCGGCATCATGCAGCATGAGGGCGATGCGCTCGGACGGATGTTCGGGGTCGACCGGCAGGAATGCGCCGCCGGCCTTCCACACTCCCAGCAGCACAGCCAGCATCTCGCCTGATCTTGGCAGGCAGATCGCGGTCAATGTCTCGCGGGCAACCCCACGGCTGCGAAAGTACCGCGCGAACCGGTTGGCCCGTTCATTGAGCTCGCGGTAGGTGAACTGCCGGTCCTTGCCCAACACGGCGGCGGCCTCGGGTGTTCGCTCCACCTGCGCCTCGAACAGCTGGACACAATCCTGACCAAGCAATCCTCCGACTTCGGTGCGGTTCCAGTCGACTTCGATCTGGCGGCGGTCGGCGTCGGGCAACAGGGGCAATTCCGACAGTCTTTGCCCGGGATCGGTTGCTATGCCTTCGAGCAAGGTCTGGAAATGCCGGGCCAGCCGGTCGATGGTGGCCGGCTCGTACAGATCGGCGTTAAATTGCCAGGTTGCGGACATCCCTTCCGGGCTTTCCGACAGGTACAAAGCGAGGTCGAACTTCGCCGTCGCCTTGTCGATGCTCAAAGGCTGTGCCGCGAGCCCCGGCGCGAGATCGAAGCAAGGTCCTGTCGCGTGGCCGGTCGCCGATCGTGCAGGCAAGCCTGGCAATTCCGGGACGTTCTGAAACGCGAACATCACCTGAAACAACGGCGTGTGGCCGGGATCGCGCCGGATCCTCAGCTGTTCCACGATGCGTTCGAGCGCAACATCCTGGTGTGCATAGGCATCGAGCGCCGTCGACCGGATGCGGCCGAGCAACGCCAGCAAGGGCGGATCGCCGGCAAGCGATGTCCGCAGGACCAGCGTGTTGGCGAAAAACCCGATCAGCGGCTCCAGCTCCTTCCTCTGGCGGTTTGCGATCGGCACGCCGACGACGCAATCGTCCTGACCGTTGTAGCGGAAGAGCAACGTCTTGAAGGCCGCCAGGAAGATCATGAACAGGGTCGCGTCCTGGCTTCGGCCGAGGACCTTCAAGCGATCCGTGGTTTGACGGTCGATCACGGCCTGCAGAGTTCCGCCGCGATAGGATTGAATGGCGGGGCGCGGGCGGTCCGTCGGAAGCGTGAAGGCTTGCGACAGTCCTTCGAGCCGGCGGATCCAGTAACCGGTCTGGCGCTCGAGTTCCCCGGCCTCGACGCCGCGCCACTGCCAGTCCGCGAAATCGCCATACTGGAGCGGCAAGTCTTCGAGCGGCGACGTCGTGTCGTGATGAAAGGCGTCGTAGAGTTGCTTCAGTTCGGCATGGATGACAGCGACCGACCAGCCGTCGGAAACGATATGGTGCATCGTCAGCAGCAGGAAGTGCTCGTCGAATGCCAGCCGGATCAGCCTGGCGCGAAAAAGCGGGCCCTGTGCCAGGTCGAATGGTTCCGCGACATCCTGGCTGGCAAGGCGCATTGCCTCGGCGGCGCGCGCCTGCGCATTGTGGCCGGTCAGATCGATCACCATCAGCCTAGTTTCCTGAAATTCGGAAACCACCTGCACCGGTTCGCCGTCGGGCATGTGAAAGGTCGTGCGCAGGATGTCGTGACGCCGACGAATCTCATCGAGGGCCACCGCCAGTGCGCGCTCGTCGAGCGTGCCTGTCAACCGCAGCGAGGCCGACATATTGTAAGCGCCGCGGGCGCCCATTCCGTCGAGAAAATAGAGGCGCTGCTGGGCGGACGAGAGTGGTGCGGGCGTCCCCACTTGCCGCCGCGGGATGCGTGTCGTGCCGGGCTCAGATACCGGTCCATGCTCCAGCCGCACCATGCCCTCGGCCACGAGATTGGCCATATGCTCGCCGATGCGTTCCGAAAGTCGCGCAATGGTGGGGCGTTCAAACATGCTGTCGATCGGCAATCCCACCTGAAATATATCCTGCAGCCTGGCGAGAAGCTGCATGGCGATCAGCGAATGACCGCCGAGATCGAAGAAGTCGTCATGAATGCCGGGCTGTTCGGTCCCCAGCACTTCGGCAAACACCGCCGCCACCCGGCGCTCGGTGGCAGTTCGGGCAACCACCTTGCCGGTCCGTGGCGCATCGACTTGAGCGCGCTGTCCTTGCGGATCGAGCGTCAGGGCCAGATGTCTGCGATTGACCTTTCCGCCGGAATCGACAGGGATTGCCTCCACCACAATGATCTTCTGCGGTACCTTCGAGCGCGCCAGCCGTTCGGCCACGAAGCCGCGTATCTGCTGATCCGACACCAATTGCTCGTACCCTGGCTTGAGCACGACCGATGCGGCGACCGCCTCGCCGAGCACCGGATGGGGAACGCCGAAGGCAGCCGCCTGCGCGATCGCGGGGTGTTGGAGCAGGACCTGCTCGACCAACAGCGGCGATATCTTTTCGCCGCCGCGATTGATGATGTCATTCAGGCGCCCGGTGACGAACAGATAGCCGTCGGCGTCGATATGGCCCATGTCACCCGTCCGCAGCCAGCCATCGATGAATGCGGCTTGGTTGGCGGCGGGGTCACCGTCGTAGCCCTGCATGACATTGGCGCCGCGAATGACCACCTCGCCATTTGCGCCGGGCGGCAGGAGACGCCCGGTTTCGTCCATGATGGCGATTTCCGGCCCCGCGGCTTTGCCCACGGAGCCTGGCTTGCGTTCGAACGGCGGAAGCCGGTTGCTCGCAATCTGCGGCGCTGCCTCGGTCATTCCGTAGGCCTCGACAAACGGCACGCCGAATATTTTTTCAGTCTCCGCGATCAGCTGAGGCGGCATTGGTGCCGAAGCCGAGCGAATGAAGCGCAGTCCACTCTGGCGAGGGTCATCCGGGCAGAGACGGATCTGATCGAGAATGGTGCGATGAATGGCGGGCGACGCCGAATACCAGGTCGGCCTGAACTCGCTGAGACAGCTGAAGAAGCTGTCGGCGGAAAAACCCTCAATACTGATGTAGGAGCCCCCAGATACCACCGACGATAAAAGGCTGCTTATGCCGTGAATATGAAACAGTGGCATCACGCCCAGACACCGGTCGGTATGCCGGAGATCCACCGCCGAGCAGATGTTGTGCGCCGCAACGCAAAGGTTTCGATGTGTCAGCGAGACTAGCTTCGGCCGCGCCGACGTGCCCGACGTGAAAAGTAGCAGCGCGGCATCGTCTGGCGTGGCCCTGGGCTGGTCATCGCGACGTGCCCCGCTGGCGCCGGCTAACAAGAAGGGCCCGAGAGCCGCGTCGCGCGCTACATGCAGTCGCAGAATGCGCACGTTCAACGAAATCGCCACGGCGAGCACCGGCGATTGCCAGCCATTCGACACGATCAGCGCCTTGGGCTGCAACGCGCTTAGTTGCGATTCAAGCTCGTCGGCGGGCCATGCGGGATTTAGGGGAGCGCAAGCCGCGTTGGCTGCGACCGCCACGATCACAGCAGCAGCTTCCGTCCACTCGGGCAGAAGAAGCGCTACGCGGTCGGCTGGTCCGATGCCTTCCAGCGCCAGCCATTCACCGATGTGGCGAATCTTGAGCGCCAACCCTTGATAGGTAAGAGGCGCGCGTCCCGCAGCCAGAAGGGCCACCGTTCGCGAATTCTGTCCCGCATGCCGATCCACATGGCCACGTATCGTGTCCATCAGATCATGCTCCAAGATCGGACGTTATTCAGCAACAGCACCGTTCAATCCAATGGAGCACCAGGCTCGGATCACTGAGTGCTTGCTGGCCGCGTGGCTGTCAAGGCGCAGAGAGACCAAAACACGAGAACAATGTCCCATGGCTGCTGCCGAACCGGCCGTCGAAAGTATCGGCCGCTACAAAGCGGCTTGACGAAACGATCACGGCTTTCGCTGCGTGTCTCTCCACGTCAAGTTCGACGCGAACATCCCGAAACGCCAAAAAGCGCCGGTTGAGCGGGAAATGCATTTTGTAGAAAGCTTCCTTTATGACGAACAGAAGCTTTGGAAGATCGTAGCCCAGCCGCGCTTCGATCACGTCCCGCTCGTTCAGTTCCGAAGTGTGCGTCACCAGTTTCGCCAGCTCGCCGGAAAGCGAAGAATTTTCTTCGATGTCGATGCCGATGCCAAGATAATCGGCGGACAATCCGACTGCGACAGCGCACAGGCTTCTGGTGTGAGAGATTGAACCGACAACACCTGTCGGCCAGATCGGCGCTCGATCGGGCCCTATCGGAATCACGGTTTCAGGAATGCCTAGGCCCCGGAGGGCCTGCCTTGCATAAAGGCGTCCAGCCCGAAACTCACGCCGTCGCGCCGGTACAACATTGCCCAGATGTGCTTCCTCTTTGAGCGGCAGGTCCCGATCGGCTGGTTTGAAATCACCACCCTCGACACCGATATCATCGGCCACCAACTCCCGAAAAGATGCCACGAACTGGGCGGCCGAACAGTCGCTGCGGATGTCCGATCCAACAGGCAATACCATTTCTTTGCCGGCCCCAACCGCAGTCCTTTATGCTGTCTAGCCTTATACCAGAACATCGACGCAAAGTCGCCAACGACATTCATTTAGCAGAGGTCACCCGGCCGTTCGCTGCGCCATGGTGGGTCGGGGCGAGAGCTCGGCTGGCGCAGCGACGTTAAGAATCTGGCGCGGAGCCGAATGGATAGCCAGTCGCAGCGGACGGCAATAGTTGCCGGGTAGTGCGTAATGAACCGGCCTTCAAACCGGAAGCAGCTTTATATCGACACATCCACCTCCCGTCCGCTTGCGGCTGACTTTGTGCGATCGAGCCGGCAGGGACAGCTTCTGGCGCAAACTCGCCTGTTTGCCTCGAGACCAGCAATGGCTTCGCCGCTTGACGCGACGAGCCATCGGCGTAAGCTTAGTGCGTAACTAAACTATATATTCCATAAAAATGGAACTTGGAGGAGAACGAATGAAGCGCGTACTGCAAGTCGTCGCGTCGTTCGCCGCATTGCTGCCGGCGCTGGCATGGGCTGAACCGCAGAAGGGGGGAGTGATCGACGTCGCCACCGTCGGCGAGCCTCCGACATTGGATCCAATGGCATCGACCGCCGATCTGGTCGGCATCATCACCCAGCACATTTACGAGACGCTTTATACGTTCGACAACAAGTGGGGCATCACGCCGCTCCTGGCCGCCGACATGCCCACGATATCGCCGGACGGCCTGACTTACACGATCCCGCTAAGGACGGGCGTCAAGTTCCACGACGGTTCGGATATGACATCGGCCGATGTCATGGCCTCGCTGAAACGCTGGATGAAGGTGGCGACGCGCGGCAAGCAGGCGGCGGACGTCATAAGCTCACTCGACGCCCTCGACGAGAAGACGGTCAAGATTACACTGAAGAAACCGTACGCGCCGCTGCTGTCGCTGCTGTCGTTGAACAATGCGGCGGCCATCATCATCCCCTCTAAGAATGCCGACGAAGATCCGCTGACAAAGTTCATCGGAACCGGGCCTTACATGCTCAAGGACCGTAAGCCGGATCAGTTCATCCAACTCGCCCGCTTCGATGGCTACAGGTCCCGCGACGGAGAGCCGGATGGCTATGGTGGGGCGAGGAAACAATATCTGGACGAAATTCGCTTCGTGCCGGTTCCGGATCCCAATACGCGCGTCGAGGGCGCCGTCGCCGGCCAGTTCGCCTATGCCGATTCTCTTCCTGTCGAATCCTACGACAAGATTTCCGGCGGCAAGACAAAGCCGCTTATCCTGAAGCCGTTCGGCTGGCCCGTGTTCGTGACGAACACCAAACAGGGGCTGAATTCCGACATCCGTATCCGCAAGGCCATCCAGGCGGCGCTGGCGCCTGAGGATATGCTGCTCGCCGCCTTCGGGTCCAAGGATTTCTATGCAGTCGATGGTGCCATGTATCCGGAAGGCTTCGCCTGGCATTCGAACACAGGTACCGAGGCCTACAAGCCCCAGGGCGACACCGAGAAAGCCGCCGCACTGCTCAAGGACGCCGGCTATGACGGCAAGCCGCTGCGCATCCTGACCAGCCGCCAGTACGAGTTCCATTACAAGATGGCACAAGTGGCTCAGGCCTATCTGGAGCAGGCCGGTTTCAAGGTCGAGCTCGATGTCGTCGAATGGGCGACACTGACCAAGAACCGCACCGATCCGGCGCTGTGGGACATCTACATCACCCACAGTCCCTTTCTGGCCGAACCGTCGCTCAACGGCTTCATGTCCGACAACACGCCGGGCTGGTGGTCGAGCGATGCCAAGCACAAGGTGCTCGACGCATTCAACTCCGAGACCGACCCGGCCAAGCGCGCCAAGCTCTACGAAGACGTGCAGAAGGTGATCTACGACGAAGCCGCGGTTTACAAGGTCGGCGATTTCAACGCGCTCGCCGCCGAGGCGCCGAACCTCAAGGGCGTCACGCCGGCGCCCTGGCCCTATTTCTGGAACGCTTACCTCGAAGGCAAATAGCCAATCCCCTGCCTTCCCGCTCCGTCGCGGGAAGGCAGCATGGCATGATCCGGGAGGCGCCGCGGTCCGGCGGCCCTTCCCGCAAAACCGGCCCCGGAGATATCAACGCGGATGCTGCGCTCGGTTCTCAACAGGCTCCTCGGCATGGTCGTGGTGATGGCCCTGGTCGCCACCATCGTCTTCGTCATCGTGCGGGTGACGCCGGGCGACCCGGCCGCGATCATGCTCGGTCCCGATGCCACCGCCGCCGATATCGCAGCGCTTCGCACCAGGCTCGGGCTTGACGGCTCGATCCCGCAACAGTTCTTGCACTACCTCGCCGGGGTTATGCAGGGAGATTTCGGCCAGTCAATCTTCCTCAACGAGCCGGTCACCACGGCACTCCTCCAGCGCGCCGAACCAACTTTCTTTCTGACCGTGTTCTCGCTCATGATCGCGACTGTGATCGCCCTGCCCGTCGGCATCCTATCCGCCTACAGGCGCGGCTCGCTTTTCGACCAGGCGGCCACCACGATCGCCATGTTCGCGGCCAGCGTGCCGAGCTTCTGGCTCGGCCTGCTGTTCATCCAGTTCTTTGCCGTCAGGCTTGGCTGGTTCGACACGTCGGGATATGGCGGACCCGGCGCCTCGTTCGGCGATCGCATCGCTCATCTCGTGCTGCCGGCGCTGGCGCTCGGCCTGGTCAGTTCGGCCTTGATCACACGCTTCACGCGGGCCTCGATGCTAGACGTTCTCAACGACGATTACGTCCGCACCGCGCGCTCCAAGGGCATGAGCGAGTGGCGCGTGGTGCTCAAACACGCCCTCAAGAATGCGCTTATCCCTATCCTCACCGTGATCGGCCTGACGGCGGCGCTGCTGATTTCGGGAGCCGTCGTCACCGAGACCGTGTTCGGCCTGCCGGGGGTCGGCAGCCTCGTCGTCTCGGCGGTGCTGCGGCGCGACTATCCGGTCATCCAGGGCGCGCTGCTGGTCATCGCTGGCCTTTACGTGCTGGTCAATTTCGTCATCGACATGCTCTACATCCTCATCGATCCGCGGGTGCGCTACTGATGGCCGCCATCGCAACCCCGCTGCAGCAGGAGCCCAATCTTCTGTCACGGCTGCTCGGCCGCCCGACGGCGGCGGTGGGGTTGGCCCTGCTCGTCGTCATCGCATTGGCGGCGATCCTGGCGCCGATCATCGCGCCCTATGCGCCGACCAAGCTTTCGATCGCCAGCCGGCTGCATCCGCCAAGCCTCGAGCATCTGTTCGGCACCGACGATCTCGGCCGCGACGTGTTCACGCGCATGCTCTATGCGGCGCGCACCTCGCTGTCGGTTGGCTTCGCGGTGGTCGTCTTCTCCTCGGTGATCGGTATTGTGCTTGGGCTGACGGCCGGCTTTTTCAGGAAGCTCGACACCCCGGTTTCGCGGCTGGTCGACGCCATGATGGCGTTTCCCGATATCCTGCTTGCCATCGCCCTGGTGGCGGCACTCGGCGCCACGGCAGTCAACGTAGTCGTCGCGCTCGGCATCGTCTACGCGCCGAGACTGGCGCGGGTGGTGCGCGCCTCAACGCTGGTGATCCGCGAATTGCCCTATGTCGAAGCGGCGCGCGCGCTCGGCGTGCCGACGCCGGTCATCCTGGTGCGTCACGTGCTGCGCAACGTCGCCTCGCCGATCCTGGTGCAGGGAACCTTCATCTTCGCCAACGCCATCCTGGCCGAAGCCGGGCTATCGTTTCTCGGTGTCGGCATCTCTCCCGACATCCCGACCTGGGGCACAATGATTGCGGTCGGCCGTCAGTACATGGACCAGGCCGGCTGGATCATGATGTTCCCGGGCGCTGCCATCGTCATCACCGTGCTGGCCCTGCAACTGGTTGGCGACGGCCTGCGCGACCTTCTCGATCCCCGTCTGGTAAAGGACATCTGATGTTCGGCAACCATTTTCCCGAAATGAAGCAGCCGCTGCTGATCAGGGGCGCCAGGCCCGTCGCGTTCGGCGGTCGTTTCGGTCCCGCCATCGACGTGCTCGTCGACAAGGACGGGCGCATCGCGGAGATCGGCTCAATGATTGGCGCCGGCGACGACGTCAAGGTGGTGGAGGCGAACGGCGCCTTCCTGTCGCCCGGCTGGACCGATCTGCATGTCCATGTCTGGTATGGCGGCACTGATATCTCCATTCGGCCCCAGCAATGTGGTGCCGCGCGCGGCGTCACCACCATGGTTGACGCAGGCTCTGCCGGCGAGGCGAATTTCCACGGCTTTCGCGAATTCATCGTCGAGCCGGCACAGGAGAACATCTACGCATTCTTGAACATCGGCTCGATTGGGCTCGTTGCCTGCAACCGGGTGAGCGAGCTGATCGACATGCGCTCGATCGACATCGACCGAACCATCGCCACTATCGAAGCCAACCGCGACGCCATCGTCGGGTTGAAGGTGCGGGCAAGCCACGTCATCACCGGCGGCTGGGACCTGACGCCGGTCAAGCTGGTCAAGAAGCTCGGCCGCATCGTCAAGCTGCCGGTGATGGTGCATGTCGGCGAGCCGCCGCCGCTCTATGACGACATTCTCGGCCTGCTGACCGAGGGCGACATCGTCACCCATTGCTTCAACGGCAAGGCCGGCGGCTCGATCCTCGAGGACGACGATCTCTACCGTCTGGCCGAGGACGCGGCGTCGCGCGGCATCGTGCTTGATGTCGGCCATGGCGGGGCATCCTTCTCGTTTGATGTCGCCAAGGCCGCTCTGGAACGCGGCCTGCCGCCGAAGACGATCTCGACCGATCTGCACAACCGCTCGCTCGACAGTTCCGTGTGGGACATGGCGACGACCATGTCGAAGCTTCTGTCGCTGGGCATGGCGTTCGAGGACGTGGTGACAGCGTCGACTGTGGCACCACGCCGGGCCATCCGACTGCCAGCCGACAGCTTGCTGGAAAAGGGCAAGCCGGCGGAATTCACATTGTTCGAACTGGTCGATGCCGAACTGACGGTGAAAGACTCCCAGGGTGCGATGAGCGTGCTCAACCAGTTGTTCGAACCGCGCTACGCGATCCTGGGAGCGAATGCGATAGAAGCCCACCGGCACGTGCCATCGGCGCATGCCGGCGACGGAGCTTGTCCTCATTGCGGATGGAAAGCTTGAGCGAGGCGCTGGCCCAGAACACGATCCTGTCGGTCCAGGACCTCAAGGCCTGGTTCGTCACCCGGCGCGTCACCGCCAAGGCGGTCGACGGCGTCACCTTCGCCCTGAAGCGCGGCGAGACGCTGGCCGTGGTCGGCGAATCCGGTTCGGGAAAATCGGTCACCAGCTTGTCGATCATGGGGCTGCTGTCGAAGCCGGGCCGTATTGCCGGCGGCAAAATCCTGTTTCGCAACCGGGCCGGCAAAGTCGACGATCTCGCAGGCTTCACGGCGAAGGATTTCCGCCGCATCCGCGGCAAGGAGGTCGCGATGATCTTCCAGGAGCCGATGACCAGCCTCAACCCGCTCTATAGCGTCGGCGACCAGATCGGCGAGATGATCGCGCTGCATGAACCGGTCGGCCGGCAGGAAACGCGCAAGCGGGCGCTGGAGATGCTGCGGCATGTGGAAATTCCCGATGCCGCATCGCGTCTCGATGATTATCCGCACCAGATGTCAGGAGGCATGCGCCAGCGCGTGATGATTGCGATGGCGCTTGCCTGCAACCCTTCGCTGCTGATTGCCGATGAGCCGACGACGGCGCTCGACGTGACGATCCAGGCTCAAATTCTTGATCTCTTGCGACGGCTACAGCAGCAGTTCGGCATGTCGATCCTGTTCATCACTCACAATCTCGGTGTCGTTGCCGAGATCGCGCACAATGTCGTTGTCATGTATGCCGGCCGCGTCGTCGAGCAGGCGCCCGTCAACGATCTGTTCGCGCATCAGCGCCATCCCTATACGCGCGGCCTGCTTGCCTGCACTCCCAATGCGGCGCGCGACGTCGATGCGGCCGGCGAGCGCAAAATACTTTACTCCATCCCCGGCAGCGTGCCGGCGATCACCGCCCTGCCGCCCGGCTGCGCCTTCGAGCCGCGCTGCGATTACGCAATCGCCCCGTGCCGGGCCGCCCCGCCACCGTTGATGCCGGCGGGCTCGGCAGGGTTCTCCCGCTGCATCCGGAGCGCCGAACTATGATTGCCGACGCTGAAACCAACGACACGACACAAGCAGCCCCCCTGCTCAGCGTCCAGGCACTGACAAAGCGGTTTCCCGCGCGCAACGGCCGTGTCGTGCACGCCGTGGAGGACGTCAGTTTCGAGGTCAAGCGCGGCTCGACGGTCGGTCTGGTCGGTGAATCCGGATCCGGCAAGACCACCGCCGGTCGCGCCATTTTGCGTCTGATCGAGCCGACCAGCGGCAAAGCCCTGTTCAATGGCGTCGATCTCTTCTCGCTGTCGGCGCGCGAGATGCGCGCTTATCGGCAAAAGCTGCAGATCGTCTTTCAGGACCCTTTCTCCAGCCTCAATCCGCGCCTGCGTGTCAGCGCGATACTCGGCGAAGCTCTCGACGCGCGCGGCTATTTGCGTGGCAAGGCGCGGCAGGACCGCATTGCCGAGCTTCTTGCGCTTGTCGGCCTCTCACCCGATCATGCCTCTCGCTACCCGCATGAATTTTCAGGTGGCCAGCGCCAACGGATCGGCATTGCCCGGGCACTTGCGGTGGAACCAGAATTCATTGTTGCCGACGAGCCGGTTTCGGCGCTCGACGTCTCGGTGCAGGCCCAAGTGCTCAACCTGATTGGCGATCTGCAAAAGCGGCTTGGCCTGACGCTGCTGTTCATCGCGCATGACCTGTCGGTGGTTGAATATTTGTGCGACGAAGTCGTCGTCATGTATCTCGGCCGGGTGATGGAGCGTGGTCCAAGCAGGCTGGTCTATGCGGCGCCACGGCATCCCTACACCAGGGCGTTACTGGCAACTGCACCGGTGCCGGATCCAACGCGCATGCGCGTTCGGGTCCCGCTCCTGGGCGATATTCCCAGCCCGATTGATCCGCCATCGGGCTGTGTCTTTCGCACTCGCTGTCCGGAAGCGATCGAAGCCTGCGCCGCGGCAATCCCGCCGGTCTCGCCCATCGGCGGCGGACATCATGTGGCCTGCATTCGCCACGACCAAAGAAATGACTGACTGGAGTTCGCTTACATGACTTTTTCCGAGCCGATGAAGCGATCGGAAAGCTCGCCCAATGACCGCCTGAAGGCGCTGGGCATCACCCTGCCCCAGGCACCACCTCCAATCGCCAATTTTGTCACCCACGTTCAGGAAGGCAAGCTTCTGTTCCTGTCCGGTCAGGGGCCGACCGAGGCTGACGGCATGCAGCACACCGGCAAGGTCGGCGGCAACGTGACGGTGGAGCAGGCCTATGCACATGCACGGCTGACCGGTATCAACCTGCTTGCCGTGATGCGATCCGCGCTCCACGACTTGAGCCGTGTGCGGCGTGTGGTGAAACTGCTCGGCATGGTCAATGCCGTGCCCGATTTCGCCGACCATCCTGCCGTCATCAATGGCTGCTCGGATCTGTTCATCGACGTCTTCGGTCCGGCCGGAATTCACGCGCGATCGGCCGTCGGGCACGGTTCGCTGCCTGGCCAAATCACCGTCGAGATCGAAGCCATCATCGCCATCGATTGAATTCCCACTAAGGAGAGCACCGCCATGCCGATTGAGGACATTCGTCGCCGCCTTGGCTTGAGACCAGTCATCAATGTTTCCGGCACGATGACTGGGCTCGGCGCCTCCATCGTGGTGCCGGATGCCGTCGAAGCAGTGGCGGCGATCCTGAGCGAATTCGTCGAAATGAGTGACTTACAACGTCGCGCCAGCGCCGTGATCGCCGACCTGACCGGCGCCGAAGCCGGCTTTGTCACGGCGTCCTGCTCGGCGGCGATCAGCCTGGCGGTGGCAGCCTGCATGACCGGACCTGATCTGGTCGCGATCGAACGCCTGCCCGACGCGGCCGGGCTGAAGGACGAGGTGGTCATCCAGTCCGGCCATATGGTGAGCTACGGCGCGCCTATCGAGCAGGCGATCCGCATTGCCGGAGCCAAGGTCGTGCCGGTCGGCCAGGCGACAAGTGCCGCGGCCTATCAACTCGCCGGCGCCCTTACCGAAAACACCGCGGCCGCCGTCTACGTCGTGTCACACCACGTGGTGGGCTACGCGCAAATCCCCTTGAACATTTTCGCCGAAGTGGCCCACGCGCGCAACGTACCGGTGATCGTCGATGCGGCGTCGGAATACGACCTGAAGGGCTTCCTGGCCGATGGAGCCGACCTGGTTCTTTATTCCGGTCACAAGTTTCTCGGCGGCCCAACCTCGGGCATCGTTGCCGGATCCAAGGCAAGGGTGCGCGACGTCTATCTGCAAAATCGCGGCATTGGCCGCGGCATGAAGGTGGGCAAGGAAGGCATCGTCGGCGCTGTGGCGGCACTTCAGGCATGGAAAACACGTGATCATGACGGCATCCGCGCCCGCGAACGCAAGGCGCTCGACTGCTGGGCCGAGGCGCTCGATGGCCGACCGGGTATAATCGCCGAGATCGCCCCGGACCCGACCAAAAATCCGCTCGATCGCCTGAAAGTTTCCGTCAACCCTGCTGAAGCCCGCATTGCCGCCTGGGATCTGGCCGACCGCCTGGCTGCTGGCGACCCTCCAGTCATTGTGCGCGACCATGAGGTCGAGCACGGCTACTTCTTCCTCGACCCCTGCAATCTGCATCCGGGTGAGGACCTTATTGTGGCAAAGCGGCTGGCCGTGGAACTGGATCAGGCGCGCACGTCGAACCTGATGGCCGCCACGTCCTTTGAGGAGCGCCTGCGCGCACGGGAAGCGGCAATCCTGAAATGGCCGGATTGATATCACGTATCGGAAACAGCCATACCGTTCTACACTCGCCTTGAGAAAGATGTCCGAACCAATGACCAGGATAGTGGCCCAAATCGAAGCGGCGCCAATTGCGGCGCCTGAGCCGCGCCGCTCGCGCACCAGCGGCATCGACCGGGCGCTGCAGATCCTCGATTATCTGCAGAAGGTGGAGCGACCGGCGACCGCCTACGAGATCGCCCGCGACATAGGCGCGCCGCTGTCGACCATCTATGTGATCGTTGACGACCTTGTGGAGAAGGAGTTGCTTGACCGGCAGGACAACGGCCTCCTGTGGCTCGGGCCTCGCCTCTACCACTATGGTTTGACCTATGCCCGCACCCTTGATCTTCTCAACGTCGCGATCCAGGAGATGCACGAGCTCGCCCTAAGCTCGGGCGAGACTATCCAGATTTGCGGGCGCGATGGCGATCACATGGTGGTGCTCGCCATGAAGGAGGGCAAGGACCACTTCCAGGTGACCTCACGCGTAGGCACTCGCAGCCCCCTTAACTGGACCGCCTCCGGCCGCATGCTGGTCGGCCACTTGCCGGAAGAGGAACGCCGCGCCATTTTTGCACGCTCCGCAACGGCTTCCCCGACCGGCCGAGCCGAAACGGATGAGAAGGTGCTGGCGAGCACGGCCGCCGCGGCCCTCGAACAACGCCTCTCGATCCAGGCCGGTGAATCCGACTTCTCTGTGGCCTGCATCGCCGCCCCCATATGCGACGGCGAGGGGGCTTGCAGGGCGACGATCTCTATCGTGGTTCCCGATATCAAGCTGAAACAGAAGAACCCGGATCTGATCCATCTGGTCAAAGCTAGCGCCAGGCGTATCGAATCCCGGTTGGGCTGGCGCAGTGTAAGGTGACTAACAACGGCGACCGATCGGCATCCCACGCGCGTCCGTCATTACTGGCAACCGCGCCTCGACCTGGACTAGCTAGACGCCAAGATAGCGCTGCAGCCGGCGGCGCCGAGCACTGGGCCGTCGTCGCTTCGCTGATCGAGACCTGCAAGCCGAACGACGTCGAGCCGCTTGGGCTACCTCGCCGAAGTGCTCGCCCGGATCGTGCACCCAAACAGCCAGATCGACGATCTCCTACCCTGGGCCTACATGGCCAATCAGAAGGTTAAGGCCGCAGCCTGAGAAAACAGCTTACTTTCGAGTGATCAATGGTGCTGGCGGCAGACACTCGCGAGAACTACGAGCGATGGCTCAGAGAAGAACCCGATCCTGCCAATCTCCTGAAGATGTTCGCCAGACTCCCTTGATCTTGCCGCGGATGCGTTGATTCATCTATGAACGTTTACGGTCCATGGTCTTCGTGGGGGGATTTTGATTTATACCAGCATGTTCAGGGGCAGCCTTCTCGCTATGGCAATGACTATTGCTGGAGCGTCTGTCGGTTTAGGTGATGATCAAGCGCCAAATTATGGCACTTTCGTCACCAAGATGTCGGTGTTCGCAGGCAAGGTGATGTCAGAACACACTCTCTCACCTGCCGATCTGACGGAGATGGATGAACTGGAGCAGAAGGCTAAATCGACACTTAGTCCATCTGAGTTCGACCAGGTGCACAGGACCGCTGCTTCGATAAAAGCGTTTGCAGCCAGACTTAAGGCTGGAACAGCCTCAGTCGCCCCGCCTACGAGCTCTCAGGCCAGCAAGGAGCTATTGCTGCTTGATGTGATCTACGCGACAGCGGATTACTGCTATCGCCATAATGATCTCTCTTTCAGTGAGACTGATGTCGAGAATATGCGGAAAGCGGTGAAGGCGATTTCTAGCAAGTCAGACTTGGATCAGGCTGCCAAGGATCAAAATTGGCAGTATGGTCAGTACGGGCTGAATCTGGCTTTTAGCCAGCGGACATCCGAAGTCTGTGCGGCGGCTAGGACTCAAGCAGCATTGCTGCTTCCTCAGGCGATCAATCCAGACAAGAACCCGTTCTAAGGTTCAGGTCACGCATCGCACCTGATCCAACTGTACGCCGCCCACGCGTGAGCGGCACATCACTTATTATAGACGCGCTCCAGCGGCCATCGGGCTTCGATGTTTCTTGTGGCACAGAGGCGGTTCGGGGGCGGAGGCCGTGAAACTTCAAGAATGGACGTCCAGTTTGGCCCGGATGATCGTCATCTGAACCTTTTCAGGAAGCGGCGCGCAAACTCTCGGTACCCCTTACGATTTGACGATCTCCGTCACGCAATGGATGTAGTCCATGCGGTGCCCTTCAGGGGCGTGCGCGACGTCGGCTTCGTACGCGCCGTAAAGATCGTCGACGATTGCGGCACGGTCATTGGCGGGACGCGAGGGATCGAGCGCGTTCGCAAAGACGGTTTCCGACCAGGAGCGGAGCGTAGGCACGTAGGCCCTGGCGAAATCCTGCGCGTTGCGATGGACCCGGAAGGCCTCGGCATAGGGGCACGGCGTCACCATGGTGAAGATGTTTTCCAGCCTCAGCCCGGCCTGAGACACCGGCGAAACGGGATCGCGAAAGGGTGCTGCGAACTCGTCCGGCGTCTTATAGAATTGCTGGAACGTCGCGTTGACATATTCCGCCTCGCTGATCCGCCCCGCCGCAAGCAAATCGCGCCAATGGCGCGCGAAGCTGTCGAACATGTCGACCCCGGTCGTATGTCCGAGATAGCGGCCTTCCTCGTCGACGCAGAAATTGGCCAGCGCCAGCCGGCCGCCGGGCCTGAGCTCACGGGCCCTTGCCAACAGGATCGTCTCCCAGTCGCGCAGCCCCTGGGCGCGAAACTGCGCCCGTTCGGCCTCGGTCGCGCCGACCGCCTGGACATGGTCGGCGATCATGCAGGGCCGCTTGCTGATCCAGTGCATCGCCGTGGCGGAAAAGCCGAACGAGAGAGAATTGTCCGGCAGGATCTGGCGGTAGAAGCTGGTGCCGCTGCCGAAGATGTAAAGGCCGGGCGTCTCGGCCAGCGGAACCTCGGCGGAGGTTCCCAAAAGTCCCTGGCTCAGCCGGAACAGGGTCGAGAAGTCATTATGGGGCAGGTCGGTGTAGGTGATCGATATCGCCCGGTCCGGTTCCCTCTCCCGAACCGCGGAGACCAGCCGCCGCATCATGTCCATCGAGGTGCCACCGTCCGCCGCGCCGAAATCGGCGACGGCGAATGGCTGGCCATCGGCCAGCCGAGGCATCCCGGCGACTGCCTTGACGACGAGATCGCCGACCTTGTCGATGACGTATTTGGCGCCGACGGTGTTGGCCGAGTAGTAGCCCGCCCCACGCATGGCGATCTTCTGGCCGTCGGCTGCGCTCATTTTATTCTCCCCTTCTTATTCGTCGTCCACCCGGCCGCCGCCTGCGCCGCGCATGCGCGATCGCTCGCTTTCCGGCACATAGGTTCTGGCGGCGCAGGAACTGAGCGCTGCAAGGGTTTGCTCGTCTATCGCGCCGCGCCGGCCTGTGGCCGGCTGCTCGATTTCGGCGCGATGTTCGATGACGACATCGGCGCGCTTCGCCAGCCCCGCAGGTCGCGCGACGCGCATGGCCGAGCGGCGCAGCATGGCGTCGAGCCAGACCGGCAGACCGACACCAATGATCGTCAGCGGCAGCGCGCTCGCCGGAAGCGGAGCGTCGAGCAGCAAAGCCGCTGTTCGGATCGGACAGAGCGGCGTTTGGGCAGGCTTGTCGGCCTCGCCCTTTCGCCAGCGCGCTGCGCGAGCAGGATCGGGCGCCGTCAGGGATTGCGCGTTTTCGGCAAGGCTCAGCATGGCCATGCCCCAATTGTCGTCCTCAACGGCGATCCGGCGCGCGGCGCGGCCGATATCCTCGGCCAGTCCCCATGAAAACCCGGCGCCCCGCGCCGCCTTGGCGCTCAGCGTTTCCACCTCGTTGAGCGACAGGTCGATCACGCGGCCTCTCCCGCCATCGTGGCGACATCCTCGATCAGCGGCTCGCCGCTGAACAGCGCGATGCGCAGCCAGCGGTCCGAGCGGGGATCGAAGCTGCGCGCGCCGAAGAAGGCCAGCTTGGCGCGCAATATGTCGACGGGCCGCAACTCGGCGCCGATCAGATTGTCGTGGATCTCGGCATAGGGGAATTTCGCGACGATCTGGGCGCGCCGCACCGCATGGCGCCATTCAGGCCGGCGCAGCAGGAAGTCCGCGACACTGGCCGAGGCCGGCTCCTGCGCGAGCGCGGCCGCCAGGCTGAGCGCGTCGCGCGCGGTGGCCAAAGGTTGTTCGAGCTCGGCGCCGTCCTCCTCGAAGCGTTCGCCAAGCCGGGGCTCGAGCTTCTCCGCCGATACATACCAGAAGCGCGCGTTGGCGGCCGGCTGAGCAAAGTCGATTGCCCTCGCCCATGAATAGCAGTCGAGAAGCGCCTGGCGCAGCGAGCCGCAGTCCATGCCGCCGTTGATGGCATGGCCGGGCGTCTCGTCGGCTTTCATCGTGTCGCCGAGCTCGTCGACCAGCGCCCCGTGCGGCTCGAGGATCAGGGAGACGCAGGCCTCCTGCCCTTCCAGGGAGAAGTGCTCTTCCGCGAAGCAGTAGAGCGCGTCCCAGGGCTGCGGTGTCGCCAGTAGCCGGCCGAGGTTTTCGGCCAGCCTATCGAGATCGGCGGCCAAGGACCGGGTCGCGGCGGCCTGGCGGTTGTCGTCGCTGTGCCAGCGGGCCACGCCCCGCGACAGGTCGGCGAGCGCCCGCTCGAAAATCCCCCGTTCCGCCTCGCCTGCCTGCGGCTCGGCGCGCACCCGCGCCAGCGCGGTTTCGCGGGCGAGGAACCAGCTATGCGTCAGCAGCGGGTGGCGCACGAGGAACGGCGCCATGCCGAGTCCCGTCGCGTTTCCCACGCCGAGCGCCCGGCGCAACTGCGGCGCCAGCCTCGCCGCGCCGGCCGGGTTGCGGCGACGGGCGATATGGTCGACAAGGTCGAGCGTGAAGGATCGGATCAGCCAGACGGTGAGCATCTCGGCCTGGAAGGATCCGGCAAGCTCCGGGCGTGCGGCGATCTCGTCGCGGTCGGCAATACCGAACTTGCCGTTGCCGTAAACGGCCGTGGTGCGCAGCAGATAGCCGACGCCGAGAAGTTGCTCCTCGTCCGGCTGTTGTCCCCGCGCCAGCGCCGACGCAACGTCCTCGAACAGCCGCACGCTCTTGTTGGCGCGCGCCAGCACCAGCTCGCTTCTGGTGTAGCGGCCTGCCTCCTGTAGCGGCGCATTTGCCTCCAGTCGCGCGATTTCGGCGGCGTCCGGCAATCCGTCGTAAAGCACGTAGCTGGTATCCCAGGCCTGCGCGATCACCCGGTCGGATCGCTTCTCATCGTCGAGCGGCGTCGAGAAGGCGACCAGGCTGTAGGTTCTGGCCGGCGTCTCGACCGCGTAGACCGCGCGCCCAAATCCGTTGTCGTTGAGGTCGAACAGGTGCTTGCGGACACGCCATTTCTCCCTGGAGGCGCGGCGGATCAGCTGGCGCAGGAAACTGAGCCGCGTCGGATGCGCCGCGCCCAGCCGCTTAAGGCGCATGACGACCTCCGGCGGGCGCAGCGCGATCGCCGTCATGCGGCGGTCCCGGCCAGCTTCTCGAGCGTGGCGAGCGTTTCGGCGGCCACCGCGATGCCTTCGGTTGCGTTCCGCTCTCGCGCGTCAAAGCGCTTCGTGCCCGGAAGCCTCGCTTCACCGACAAAGGCGCCGGCGACGGCTTCCAGATTCCCCGCGAATGCCCCGGCCGAGGTCGCATCGGGCGAGATTGCCAGGAAGAACTGCCCGGTTCCCGGCGGGCCACCGGCCGTGCCGGAGAAGGGGCTGGCGACAAGCCCGGGGTTGGCTCCCGTCAGGCATGCGGCGAAGATCTCCACCAAGAGCGCCGAGCCGACGCCCTTGTAGCCGCCCGCCGGCGCCATCGTGCCCTTCAACGCTTCGCCGGCATCGGTGGTCGTCTCGCCGCTTGCGTCGAAAGCCCAGCCGGGTGGGATCGGCTCGCCGGCGCGGGCGCGCTTGATGACCTCGCTCTTGGCGACGACGCTGGCGCTCTGGTCGATGACGAAGCGCGCCCCGCCCTGCCCGTTCGGGACAGCTAGCGACCAGGGATTGGTGCCCAGCGCCGCCTTACGGCCGCCCCAGGGTGCGATTGAGGCCGGCGCGTTGGTGAAGCCTAAACCAACCAGGCCGGCCTGGGCGATCCGCTCGGTGTGGTAGCCGAGCGCGCCGCAATTGTAGGAGTTGCAGATGGCGAGCGCCGCGACACCTTGCAAGCGAGCCGCCTCGATCAGCGCCGTCAGGCCGAGGGCGATGGCCGCATGCGCGAAGCCGTTGGCGGCGTCGACCGTGACGACCGCCGGAGCCGGCCGCGTCAGGCGCGGCTCGGCCCGCCCCAGCACCTTGCCGCAGGTCAGATGCTCGCAATAGGTCGACAGATACATCAAGCCGTGCGACTTCAACCCGTCGCGTTCCGCCGCCGCGATGCCGGCGGCCAAGGCCTCGGCCTGTCCCTCGCTGGCGCCGTGCCGCACCAGCGCGGCGCGGGCGAGCGTTTCGATGCGGGCTTGGGTCAGGCGTGTCATCCCCTCACCCACCGATCATGCCGCCGCATAGCCGAACTCCCCCTCGCTCGCCCGCGTCTGCAGGCGGATGCATTCGATGAAGCGCAGCGACGCCGGCTGCAGGTTGCGGCCCTCCTTGGCGATCCAGCCGACGGTGCGGCTCGAACGCGGATCGGCAAGCGGCACGAACCGCACGTCGTGACTCGATTTCCAGCGGCAGAGCCGGGGCAGTATGGTGACGCCGAGCCCGGCCTCCACCATCGCCAAATTGGAGCTCACATTGGTCGCGGTTAGCTTGGAGCCGGCGGCGAGCGCTTCGGTCTCGGCAAGCCCCAGTGCCGCGGCCGCGCCATTGCGGATGAAGCTCTCGCCCTCGAGCTCAGCCCATTTCAACGGGCGCTTCGATCTTGCCACGGGATGGTCGGCCGGGCAGACGAAATCGAGCGGCTCATGGAACAGCGGCTCGAAGCTAAGCTGCGTCCGCCTGCCGGCGAGCACGCAGAGGCCCACCTCCACCATACCGTTCTCGACCGCCTCGACGATGGCGCTGGAATCGCTGTCGCGGACGTGTAGGTCGAACCGGCTGCCTTCGGCGCGAAGCTGGGCGATCGCGCGCGGCAACAAGGTCACGGCGACCGACGGCACGCTGGCCACGTCGCAGCGGCCTTGCCGGTCCGCCGCGTAGCTGGTCATCGCCAGGCAGGCGCGGTCGTAATGGGCGATCATGGCACGCGCCTCGTCGAGCACGATACGGCCGACCGGCGAAAGCGCGCCCTTGCGCTCGCTCTCGAACAGCGGCGCGCCGATATCGTCTTCCAGTTGCTTCAAGGTCATCGACACGGCGGACGGCGTGCGGCCGATCTGGTCGGCGGCGGCACGCACGCCGCCGGTTTCGCAGACCGCGACGAAGCTGCGCATGCCGGTCAGGCTGATGGTTTTGGTCACCGTTAAGCTTGCCTGAACATTTGTGCCAAAAATTGAGCTTGATTGAAGTTCACAGCATTGGTTAGGTCGTTGTCAACCGAATTGATGCAGGTCGAACAGGATGTTGAGCGGTCAGAACTTCGTTGCAGGAGAATGGCGCGACGGTGCCGACTGGGTCGAGGATATCAATCCGTCCGACGTTGCCGATGTTGTCGGGCGTTTCGCGCAGGCACGGCCGTCCGACATCCATGACGCCGTCGCGGCGGCGCAAGGCGCGCAACGGGAATGGGCGGCGGCCGGGCTGGAAGCGCGAGCCGCCGTTCTGGACGCCATCGGACGCGAGTTGATGGCGCGCTCGAAGGAGCTTGGCGAGCTGCTGTCGCGCGAGGAGGGCAAGACCCTTCCCGAGGGCGTCGGCGAGGTCTATCGCGCCGGCCAGTTCTTCACCTATTTCGCCGCGGAGGCCTTGCGCAATCTGGGTTCCTCGTCCGATTCCGTCAGGGCCGGCGTGGATGTGCTGATCGAGCGCGAGCCGCTTGGGGTCGTCGCGATCATTTCGCCCTGGAATTTCCCCATCGCCACCGCGTCCTGGAAGATCGCGCCGGCGCTAGCCTTCGGCAATGCCGTTATCTGGAAGCCGGCCAGCGTCACGCCGGCCAGCGCCTGGGCGCTCACCGAGATCATCAGCCGGCAGGCGATCCCGAAGGGCCTGTTCAACCTGGTGATGGGTTCAGGATCGACGATCGGCCGCGAGCTTGCCGCCAATGCCGACATACAAGGGCTGAGCTTCACCGGCTCCGGCGCCATCGGCTCCGGCATCGCCGCGCTCGCCGCCGCGCGCTTCGTGAAGCTGCAGCTCGAAATGGGGTCGAAGAATCCATTTGTGATCATGGACGATGCAGACCTCGATCGCGCCGTCGACCTTGCCGTGAACGGCGCCTTCGGCGGCACCGGTCAGAAATGCACGGCCTCGTCCCGCCTGATCGTCCACCGGCCGGTGCATGACGGCTTCGTCGAGAAGCTGCTGGCGAAAACCAAGGCCCTGAAGGTCGGCCATGCGCTCGAAGCCGGCGTCCAGATGGGGCCGGTCGTCAGCGCCGAGCAGCTCTCGGCCAATCTCGATTATGTGACGCTCGGCATCAGCGAAGGCGCCGAGCTAGCGACCGGCGGCGAGGCGCTCGATCTGGCGCATCGCGGCCACTACATGGCGCCCGCAGTGTTCCTCAACGGCCGTTCGCGCATGCGCATCAACCAGGAGGAGATGTTCGCGCCGATCACCTGCGTGATGACCGCCGACGATCTCGACGAGGCGATCTTTCTTGCCAACGATACGCCCTATGGGCTGACGGCCGGCATCGCCACGCGCTCGCTGGCGCGCGCCACGAAGTTCCGCCACGCCTCGCGCTCCGGCTGCGTAATGGTCAACCTGGCGACCGCCGGCACCGACTATCACGTGCCGTTCGGCGGCGTCCGCGCCTCGAGCTACGGGCCGCGCGAGCAAGGCCGCGCCGCGGTCGAGTTCTACACCCAGATCAAGACCTCCTACATCCACGCGGGCGCGCCCGAATGACCAGCGACACGCCGCAGGTGCTCATCGACGGGTTGCAATACTGCAACTGGTCGCGCGCAATCTTCGAGGAGATGCGCCGGGGCGGACTGACCGCGGTCCATGCCACTGTCGGCTATCACGAAGGCTTTCGCGAGACAGTGCGCCATCTCGTCGATTGGCGCACTTGGCTTCGCGACAATGAGGACCTGATCCTCCTGGCGCGCGATGCGGGCGACATCGAGCGGGCGCGGGCCTCGAACCGGACGGCGATCCTGCTTGGCCTGCAGAACCCGATGCCGATCGAGGACGACATCGGCCTTATCGAGATGCTTTTCGATCTCGGCATCCGCTTCATGCAACTCACCTACAACAACCAGTCGCTTCTCGGCTGCGGCTGGATGGAAAAGGAGGACAGCGGCCTGACGCGGATGGGGCGCGAGGCGATCGCTGAGATGAACCGGCTCGGCATGATCATCGATCTGTCCCACGCCGGCGAGCGGACCGCGCTGGAAACGATCGCGCTCTCCGAGCGGCCGGTGGTCGTCAGCCACGCCAATCCACGCTGGCTGCGCGACAGCAACCGCAATGTCTCCAAGGCCCTCTTGCAGGCATTGCGCGCAAAGGAGGGGCTGCTCGGCCTTTCGCTCTACCCGCTGCACCTTCCGAACGGCTCGGACACGACGTTGGAGCAGTTCGGGAAAATGGCTGCGGAAGCGGCCGGGATCATGGGACCTGACCATCTCGGCATCGGCTCGGATCTCTGCCAGGACCAGCCCGACAGCGTGGTGCGCTGGATGCGCGAAGGCCGCTGGACCCGCGAGACACAGGCGGCGGCAAGTTTCCCGCAGCAGCCATCCTGGTTCAGGTCGAACCTCGATTTTGCAACGCTTTCGGAGGGCCTTCTTTCGGCGGGCTTTGACAAGACGCAAACGTCGCTCTTGCTCGGCGGCGCCTGGCATCGCTTCCTCGAGGCCAATCTGCCTTCGACCCGGAATTCGCAAGCCACCAGCAGTTAGATTTGCCCCGCATGCGTACACGCCAAGCACGGTCTCAGGTTAATACCACGCCAGATCCCGTTAGCACCGCGGCCACTCTGGTCGCCGCCAACGTCTGCTTCCGTCGAGCGGCAAGCCTGTTTCTACGACCGATTTGAAGCGCACGGCCCGCCAACCTTGGGGCCGCGAGCAGAAAGTCGGCTTTTGGCCTGGTGGACGGCTATCGCGCGAAGGGCGTGACGCATGTGGAAAGCGACGTAGTCCCAAGCGCCGGCCATTACGCGGTGGCCGACAATCCGGACGGTGTGGCCGAGGTGATTGAACGGTACCCCGCGCGATGAGAAGAAGGTGATGACCGAGGTCACAAGCCAGAATATGGCAGCGCCCAAAATCCTCGATCGGAATACGTTCCAGGCCGAACTGGACCTCTAGCGGGAGCGCGAGAAGGCCCAAATGCACGAGGCAACGCCATCGTTTATACCGATGTTTACGTTCTGGATGCCGAGGAACTTTTCCCCTTGGACCAAGTTGGATCGTATTGGTTGGGGAACAAGGTCATAAGGCATCGCAAAGTCGTAAGTCCGTCAAGGCAGCGCTTACCAATCAGATCGATGCGGTTCGGCTCAGCATTCAGGCGTTTGCCTTGGGGCGGGCGCATCAGCCGCCAAGTAGCAGGAGCTTAGTTGAAACTAGCCGACGAGGGCCGTCATAGCTCTGAAGATATCAGCGACCTCGTCCTGTCTGATGTCGTGTCTGCACTTCATCGACGAGTTAAGGTCAGCCACGAGTTCGATATTCCCTACATTGCTGGGTACAGCAGGGATGCAACGAAGATTTACATCGACCAACATCTGCCGCGCACCATCAGATGGAGAGGCAAGCACGTGCGCCTCGAACCATTTCTGGTGTGCCACGAAATTGTTGAAAAAGCTCTGTTGGACGAGTTGCGCCTTCATTATCTGCACGCCCATCAAATCGCCTCGCGCGTCGAAAGGGACGCCGTCAGAGGGGCTGGCCTGACCTGGCGGCACTACCAAAGCGTCATCAAGGGCCATGAGAAAGCGATCAATGACGAACAGCTTCGCTGTGTGCCGGGAGATTTAGATCTCACACCTTACAAGGATCTGAAGGACTACCCGTTGCTCCGACGCCTGGTCAAAGCATCGCAGTAGTTCGTTGCATCGGCGCCGAGACCGCGGGGATCGAAACAGGTGCCCCTGTCAAATTTTCTCGCCAGTGGAACTTCCCGAAGGAGCCATCGCTGTGCGCATCGAGGCCGCGCTCGAACACTGATCCACCCCTACGGGCAGGTGAATACCCGTTGAATGATACGTCACGGGCCTGTCGACCCAGGGCAGAGCATCATGACGACCTACTATTTCCACGTCGACGACGGCTAATTCATCCCCGACGAAGATGGTGTCGATCTCCCGCGGCAAGGAAGGAGCCGTGCAGACTGCCGGCGAGATGATAAACGAGAGCAAGCGCTTTTTCTGGAAGTTTATGAAGCCATGTTGACGGACGATGAAGATCATCTCCTGTTCACGCTTCAGTTCGCGGCGAAAGTCCCATCAGGGAATGCGCTCCACATACCGCAAACGTAGGCTGTGCACGGCTAGGCCGCCGTCCGACAAAAAGCCGCCGGCCAGAGCCAGCGGGCAGTACTGGAGTAGCCTGGGGGGCGCGAAGTGGCAACGTGCGCGGCAGGCTACTCGGGAACAGCGCTAATGCCCGAGTTGTTCCCCCGACACCTGTGTCTTGCCCGTCAGTCGTAACACGCGTCGGCCAGACGTCTTATCGGCAAACTCATAAGTCCCGACGACGCAACATATTCCGCAGATCTTCATTTGGGAGTGCTGGCGAGCATAGTCCCTTCATCGCCAGTTCATGGATGCCCACCATTACCTGCGATGATGGTGGCATCCATCAGCCTAAAGGTGCCGGATTGCCGATTCCTCAAGAGCTTGACGACGAATATCTCACCTTTGAGTGCCCACGGTGCGAACGCCCCATCGTTCGAAAAGGCACATGGTTTAAAACCATATCCTCATTCAAATGCCCGTCCTGCAACGCGGCGCTGAGGCTCGGATACCCCGAAAAGCTGCACCTGTTCGAGAAGCACAAGCGTCTGTCCGGGGGACCTCACGAACCGGCGAACCCGCCTGCCTGAACCAAGCCATGGCTAGCCGTACGACCTGTATGGATCGCATCGCACGCCAATCTTGCTCAATTGATCGATTATCAAGCTCGCAAATGGGCTGCTTCTTCGAATAGGGCAAAGACCTTAGACTGAGGTAGGGGGCGACCGAACAGCCAGCCCTGTACGTCGGTACAGCCATTCTCCCTGATCAACTGATACTGTTCCTCAGTTTCGACGCCCTCGGCTGTCGTGGTCATGCCGAGAGTGGCCCCAAGTTCGGCGACGGCCTTGACGATCGCCCGGCTTTCGCTGCTTTCGCATATCAGGCTGACAAAGCTACGATCGATCTTGATGCGGTCGAAAGGGAAAGAGCGCAGATAGCTGAGCGATGAATAGCCGGTTCCGAAATCGTCCATCGCGATGCTGATTCCGAGGTCGCGTAGGCTGTGCAATGTCTGGAGCGTATTTTCATTGTGCGCCAATAGCACCGACTCGGTGATTTCAAGCTCGAGTCGTGATGCCAACAAGCCTGACGAGCCCAATGCCGAGGCTACTTGAAGCGCCAGCCCCGGCTGCTTGAACTGCGCAGGCGAGAGGTTTATGGCAACCTTGACGTGGGAAGGCCATCTCGACGCGTCGCTACAGGCCTGTTTTAGGATCCATTCCCCCAGACCGTCGATAACCCCTGACTCCTCGGCGAGGTGGATGAACTCTGCAGGCGGCAGAAGTCCACGCACTGGGTGGTTCCATCTAACCAGCGCCTCGAAACCGGTGAGCTTCGAGGTCCTCGTATCATGCAGAGGCTGGTAGTGGAGCACGAACTGGTCTTTCGACACGGCCTGCGCCAACTCGGCTTCGAACTGGCGCTGCTCCTGCAGCCGTGCGTCCATTCCAGGTTCAAACGACCTGCATGTGCCACGGCCCTCGGTTTTGGCCTTGTATAGGGCAAGGTCGGCGTTGCGGATCAACGTTTCCGGGCTTTGTCCGTCGTTCGGGAAAACAGCAATGCCGACACTGCAACCGATGTTGATATTGTGGCCCTGGATGGAGAATGAAGCGGACAAGGCATGAATGACCCGGCCGGCAAGCGCCCCGGCCTGATCATTGCCATTAAGCAGAAGCTGAACGAGAACGAACTCGTCGCCGCCCACCCTGGCGGCCATGGCGGTCTCGCCTACATGATGCCTCAGCCGGTCCGCGACAGCTCTCAGCAACTCGTCGCCGATGGGGTGACCTAAGGTGTCGTTGACCGGTTTGAAGCGATCAAGATCGATGCAGTGGACGGCAAGCTTCTCGCCTTGCCTGAGGATGCGTAGGGCTTCGTCCATCGTGTCGGCCAGTAGACCGCGGTTGGGAAGTCCGGTCAGAATGTCGTGTGTTGCCAGATGCTGGATCTGGGCGGTGCGTTCTTCTACCCTCTGTTCAAGAGTCTCAGCCGCGTGCGCTTGCATCATCATGGTGCGACCGATGGAGTACCAACAAATCAGCGCCAGCAATGTGACAATCCCGACGGCCACATACCCAGCCAGTTCGAATTCCCGCACCGATCGAACATCGACATTGCTCGTGAATTGCGTGTCGGGAAAGCCAGCCCAAAGGCGCCAGGCGCTTCTCGGATCGTTGAGCGACAGCGGGATGACCTCGGAATAGATCAGCCTGGGATCAGGTTCCGTGAAAGATCTAGTATTGGTCACCAGCGATTCTGACATCCGGCGCTGGTCGGACTCGAAGCCATATCCGGCATTGACGATCACATAGCCACTGCCAGGCAGCAGCTTTCGCAGCGCCGAGGTGAGCATGATCGCCGAAACGGAGCCGCGCAGGGTTCCGTCCTGTCCAAAGACCGGAACCGAAAGAATGAAGCCAGACCGGTCGGCATCATCGCCGGTGCGAATGAAATTCGTGTTGTCGCAGGTGATCAGCTCTTTGGTCCCGATGATCGGCACGTTTAGCCCGTCAAGGGTGCTTGAGTTAGGGTAGTTTGCCTTAAGCCAGGCAAGCTGTTTCGCCAGCTCGTGGTATTCATAGGTCTCGACCTCCTCAGGGGGGCGAGTCAGCGCATTCTCGTCCAGCTTCCTGGATTTGGGCGCTGCCGCAGCTTCGGATCTCGCCTTGGCATTGACGATTAGCTGGTCGAACTGAAGAATTGGCTCCTCCAGCTTGCCGGTCACGGCGTCGAACCGATCGGGATCGAAATCCAGAGGCAGGAAGTAGACCTCCGAGATCGAGACGTTGTCGGCGAGGTTGTTGTAAATCTGCTGGATCGTTGCTCGCCCTTCGTCGCCGAGGTTGGTGCCGTGTCGGTCAAGGGCCCGGACGCTCGGCAGGAACGTCAGGGTTCGGACATTCTGATAGATCGCGTTCAGAGCGTCTTCGACGGTCTTTGCAGTCGCCCTCGAAGTTGCCCGTGAATTTTCCAGATATCGTTCCTTGGCAAGCGCAAATTCCCTGCTCGCGTCAACACGCAACCCCACCAGGGTGACAACGCTAATCAACAGGATCAGGCCGAAGCCTATTGTTCGCCTGAAGGCATTCATCCGGGGCTCCCCTACCAATCGGCAGAGGTTAGTGTTGTCCGGTTTAGGAACCGCTAATGATCCACCAAGATTATAGATTTATAATCTAGCAAAATAGGACCCTTACTCGCCGCAGCCACTGAGCGCGAACGGCCGGTAACGGCTGCAAATAGAAGCCCTTATCTTTAAAGGCGGGCTAGCTCCCTCCGCCCGCTCGCCGCGCTGTCGGAGGCTATCGAACGAAACAGACCGCCGGCTCTAACTCTATTGATTTCCTGCCCGACAGCTCGATTGCCACCACAGGCGTGAATGAGCCGTGTCATGCCACCACCAAGTTTTAACGTCGCGCATGCTCCTCCGGCATTTGCGGCAGCGAACCGTCCGCACGAGGGCAGACACAATCCAGAAACATTCAGGAAAAACTGCAGAAATCATTCAAGCGTATCATGCTCTGGAGGGATCAGTTCATCGGCTGCGGCAGTGCTGCACTTGCTCGGGTTGCGACAAGCGATGCACAGAATCTCGATCAACTTGATGGGTGCGTTGCTCAGCTTGTCGCTCGCTACGGCAGCGACCGGAGCCTCCACCTCAAAGGCGGCGCCGCTCACCCGGACCGAGCGTTGCACCATTCTCAGCCGTCAAGTTGACGAAGCCCTCAAAACGCATGCCGCGGCAACGCAGGTCACCGCGGCGAAGGCTCTTCAGAGAAAGGGAAACCGGTACTGCGCCAAGAAGAAGGAGGCGCAGGGAATCCGGATGCTCGCGAAAGCTTTGAAGCTGCTTGGAGTGACACTCATCGATCCTGATGGGTGACGCTCAACCCCCGACTTGCCAAACAAGGAATAGACACATGAAAAAGTCTCTTCTGTCTGCCGTCGGTCTTGCATTCGCGCTCGCCGTCTCGATACCAGTTCTCAGCCCTAACGACGC
This sequence comes from Mesorhizobium sp. CA16, assembly GCF_020165175.1. Taxonomy (NCBI): domain Bacteria; kingdom Pseudomonadati; phylum Pseudomonadota; class Alphaproteobacteria; order Hyphomicrobiales; family Phyllobacteriaceae; genus Mesorhizobium; species Mesorhizobium sp. CA16. The sequence goes on along the minus strand of NZ_JAIUHP010000005.1, from coordinate 233,369 downwards.
CGCCGCGGCGACGAAGCCAGCGCCAGCAGCGACGGCCGCAACTAGCTCTGCACCCGCTTCGGATGCTATGACCATGAAGAAGGCTAAGAAGCACGTAACGAAGGCCTGCAAGGCGACCAAGAAGCACAAGTGCCCGGTGAAGCACAGGAGGAGCGCCGCGAAGAAGGCCTATTAAGGTTTGAAGTATTGCAAAGAAGGCCGTCCACCTCCGCATTTACCGGGATGGCCTTTTTTGCTCCCGGCTGCGACTGAGTGGGCGCAACGACCGGCTCTTCGTGCCGGCCCGCTCTTTTCGTCATGGACAGCAGCAGGCTCGTTACGCGCCCTTTGCGGCGTCCTCGATCAACCTGACCACGAAGTTGCGGCATCTCTGGCCCGGACTTATCCCCTATATTTCCAACCTCCTCCGCCCCCATTGCGGGTACAGAAACGGACACCTCCCCGCTCAACTGCCAACTGCGCGCTGACTGTGAATGTCCCAAAAACGTATCAGAACTACTCCAATTTTTAGGCTGCCATGTTCAGCCTATGTCGTCGCGAATGCATGCCTTCATACGTCCAGGAGCTATCTCCCGTAGCCGTGGCACGGCGCCGGCACAGGCAGCCATCGCTGCGGGACAGCGCGTTCTGAAAACACATCCCGACGGCGGATTGGCGGGACTTGGGATGTCGCCTTTCAGTATCTGCCGTTGCTTCCTGGCGAACGCATCTGGCGATGGGACGGCCGACAGCAATGCCCGTGTGTAGGGATGCTCCGGCCGGACATAGAGATCGGCGGCGGGCGCGACTTCCATGATGCGTCCGAGATAGAGAACGATGACCGTGTCGCAGATATATTCGACAACGGCGAGGTCATGCGAAATGAACAGCATGGTGAGGCCAAGCCGGACCTGGAGATCGCGAAGAAGGTTGATCACCTGGGCCTGAATAGACACGTCGAGTGCCGAGACCGGTTCGTCCGCGACGATAAACTCGGGCTCCAGCATAAGGGCTCGCGCGATGCCGATGCGCTGGCGCTGGCCGCCCGAGAATTCATGCGCGTAGCGGTCATAGGCATCGACCGGCAGTTCGACGGTGGCGAGCGCCTTTTCGGCGCGGGCGCGGCGCTCGGGCCGATTACCGATGCCCTGGATATCGAGGCCTTCGGTGAGGATCTGGCCGATAGTCATGCGCGGCGACAGACTGGCGAAGGGATCCTGGAAGATATACTGCATGTTGCGACGTTGACGTCGAAGCTCCCTCGCCCCGAGCTTGACGATGTCCTTGCCGTCGAAGCGTATCTCGCCTGAGGTCGGCTCGATCAGCCGCAACACGGAACGGCCAATTGTCGTCTTGCCGGAACCGGATTCGCCGACCAGCCCGACCACCTGACCACGTGGAATGTCGAATGAAATATCCTGCAGTGCCTTGACCACAGGTCCGCGCGAGAACGCTGTCGGCGGGAAATGCTTGGTCAGGTTGCGAACGGACAGATAAGGAGCCGGCGCGCTCATAGCTCCTCCCAGCGGATGCAGCGGCTCGTCTGTGTCGGCGATACCTGCAACAGCGGCGGCACGGCGGCGCGGCAGGAGTCGATCGCCATCGGGCACCTTGGAGCAAAAGAACAGCCTCCGGGCAGCATGGCCAGCGAGGGGACATTGCCGGCAATCGTCGGCAGCGGTGTGCCGGCCGCCTTCAGCACCGTTGCTTGGCCAAGTCGCGGTGCCGATCGCATCAGGCCTGTCGTGTAAGGATGGCGCGGACGGGCAAAGACTTCGGCAACCGGGCCGGTCTCGACGATGCGGCCGGCATACATGACGGCCACGCGGTCGGCGATTTCCGCAACAACGCCAAGATTGTGGGTGACGAAGAGGATGCCCATGCCGCGTTCGGCCTGGAGAGTGGCAAGCAGATCGAGGATCTGCGCCTGGATCGTCACGTCAAGCGCCGTCGTCGGTTCGTCGGCAATCAGCAATGTCGGGTTGCATGCGAGCGCCATGGCAATGGTGGCCCGCTGACGCATGCCGCCCGAGAGTTCGTGCGGGTATTGTTTCGCGCGCCGCGCGGGGTCCGGGATGCCGACCTGCATCAGCAAGCGCACCGCTTCGGCTGCCGCCTCGCGATGCGATTTGCCAAGATGGGTGCGCATCGGCTCGGCGATCTGCTCGCCGATAGTGTAAACCGGGTTCAGGCTGGTCATCGGCTCCTGAAACACCATGCCGATGTCGTTGCCGCGCACGCGGCGCAGTTGCTCCGCGTCCAGCCCGGTCAGCTCGGTGACGGAACCGTCGCGTCGTCTGATCGAGATATGGCCGTGAGCGATATGGCCGATCTTCGGCGCCAGGAGCCCCATGATGGAGAGGCTGGTGACTGACTTGCCCGAACCGGACTCGCCGACCAGCGCCACGGTCTCGCCGGAGCCGATCTCGAGATCAACGTCCTGTACGGCCGCAATGTCGCGCCCCGCAATGCGAAACACCGCACGCAATCCTGCAATCTGGAGGATCGGCGCTTCCATGATCAGCCAAGCAGGCCGACGTCGCGCAGGATCGCGTCGACCTTGGCGGTTTCCTCGGCATTGAGATCGCGCTGCGGGCGGGCCATCCTGTTGGTGGCGATGATGCCGAGGCTGCGCATGGCGGTCTTGAAGGAGCCGACGCCGGCTGAACCGGCGCTGGTGCGCCCGAGCGCGATCCAGACGATCTCGAACAGCTTCAGCAGGCGTTCCTGCTCGACGCGGGCCTCGGCATGCTTGCCGGCCTGCATCAGGTTCCACATCTTGACGTAGCCGTGCGGATCGACATTGGCGATGCCCGGCACAACACCATGCGCGCCCATGGCGAGAGCAGTATCGACCATGATCTCGGAGCCGGTCATGCCGAAGAAGCCGGCATCGCCGGCCATGTCTTTCAGCACATAACGCAGATTGCCATCGTCGCCGCTGGAATCTTTCAGGCCGGCCACGGTGCCTTCCTTGGCAAGCGTCACCGTCGTCTTGCGATCGAGCTTGATATGGACGCAGACCGGGATGTCATAGGCAATGATCGGGATGTCGATCGCATCCTTGATATAGCGGAAATGATCGATGATCTCCGGCTGGCTGGTGCGCGTGTAAAAGGGCGCGGTGACGACGATTGCGTCGGCCCCGGCCGATCTGGCGATCTTCGAATGGTTGATGACACGGTCGGTGGTCGGATCGATGACGCCGGCGAAGATCGGAACGCGGCCGTTGTTGACCTTCACCGCGTGCTCGATGATCGCCTTGCGCACGGCTTGGTCGTGGAAAACCACCTCGCTGGTCGAGCCAAGCACGAACAGTCCGTGGACGCCGCCGTCGAGCAGGTTCTCCAGCGTCCGGGTGAACGACGGAAAGTCGATGCTGTAGTCGTTGTTGAGGGGGGTAACGACTGGCGGCACGACGCCGGTAAAAAGTGCCATTTTGAAACCTTCAGTTGAGATCGGATCGGGGATCGAAAGCGTCACGCAGCCCATCGCCAATGAAATTGATGGCGAGGACCGTGAGTACGAGGGCGGCACCGGGGAACATCCACTGCCAGGGGTATTGTTCGAGGACGACGGTGGAGCGGGCAAGATTGAGCATATTGCCCCAGCTCGCTTCGGGTGGTGCGATGCCGAGGCCGAGGAAAGAGAGGCCAGCTTCCAACAGGATCGCGTTGGCGATCTGCAAAGTTGCGTAGACGACGAGGATGTCCATGCAATTGGGCAGGCCGTGGCGAAACAGGAGATGCGGCAGCCTTGCCCCCATGCCGCGCGCGGCAACGACGAAATCGCGCTCGCGCAGTTCGAGGAGGCGGGCCCTGACCATGCGCGACAGAACTGGCCACGATAGCAGCGAGATGACGAGGATTGTCGGCGCGATGCCGGTGCCGGCGATCGAGGCAAGAACCAGCAAGAACATGACTGGCGGCAAGGTCATGGCGAGATCGACGAAGCGCATCGCGGTTGCATCGACGACGCGGCCGCCGAAGCTCGCGATAGCACCGATGAGGAAGCCAATGACGGTGGAGATCGCGACCGAGCAGACGGCAACCAGCAGCGAGATGCGACCACCCTGCAGAAGCCGCGCGAAAACATCGCGGCCGACACCGTCGCTGCCGAGCCAATGGGTGGCGGACGGTCCCTTGTTCATGGCCTTCAGGTCGATGGCGTTGGGAGCGTATGGCCACCACCAGTGGTAGGTCATGACCGCTATCAGTACGGGGATCACGGTGACCAGACCGGCCCGCGCGGCGCGGTTCTCGATGAAGCGGCCGAGTGCGCGGCGCAATGGACCCTTGGTGCGCTGCATGGGTGGTTCGATCTCGGCAATCGTCATCACTCCACCTGGATGCGCGGGTCGACAAAGGCGTAGACAACATCGGTGAGAATGTTGACCAGAATGACGCAGACACCGATCACCAGCGTGGCACCCATGATGACGGGATAGTCACGCGTGCCGACGGCGTTGACCAGCAGCAAGCCCATGCCTGGCCAGTTGAAGACGCTCTCCAGGAAGATCGCGCCGCCGATCGCGATGCCAACGGTCGACCCGATCAGCGTGATGACCGGCAAGAGCGCGTTGCGGGTGGCGTGCTTGATGATCACCCAGAACTCTCGCACGCCTTTGGCCCGGGCGGTTCGGACATAATCCTGGTTGAGCACTTCGAGCAGCGAAGCGCGCATATAACGCATGATCAGCGCCGCGTGGCCGATCGACAGCAGGCATGCCGGCAGAATTAGATGGGCAAGCACATCGGAGATCGAGAATGGCGCGCCCGCGGTCTGCATGCCGCCTGACGGCGCCCAGCGCAGCAGAACCGAGAAAAAATAGAGGCCAAGCAGTGCGGTCAGGAAGGCCGGACTCGATATGCCGATGAACGACAGCACGGACATTGCAATGTCGGGCCAGGCGTTGCGGCGCACTGCGCTGTAGATACCGGTCGTAATACCGACGACAATGGCGATCGCCAGCCCCGTGCCCATCAGGAGAGCCGTGGGTCCGATGCGCTCCATCACCAGCGGCAACACCCGCACGCCGTTGCGCTGGATCGAATAGCCGAAATCCCCCGACAGAGCCGCACGCACCCAACCGAAATACTGAAGCGGCAGCGGCCGATCGAGACCGAAGCGGTCGCGCAGGGTTTCGAGATCGGAAGCCGACATCGGCACGGAAGGATTGATATATGCGTCGATCGGATCGCCAGGCGACAGGCGCAACAAGATGAAGATGAGGAGACTCAAGGCAACCAGCATCAACAGTCCTGTGGCGCAGCGGCGGGCTATGAAGCTCAGCATTGGCTTTCCGCAAGTGGATGGTGTGGGCGGGATCCCAGAGGAAACCGGCCCTTGTGGCGGGCCGGCAGACCCGCCTGCTCACTGAATGTCCCAGGCCTCGGGATGAGCGGCGTAAGGACCGCCGGCGGGCGCAGGCGTCCAGACGAAATCCTTCAGCTTATTGGAGGCAACGCCGTAGCGATTGGCCACCCACAGCGTTGCCCACGGAAGGTCCTTGTTCATCACCTTGCAAACGTCCTGCCAAGCGGCATCGAGCTTCGATGCATCGGTTTCACCGAGCGCCTTGTCTAAAGCCGCGCTCAGGTCGTCGAACTTGATGCGCATGGTGTTGAAGCCGGCGGGCGGAATCTGCGACTTGTTCAGGCCCGGATTGATGCCAGCCGGGTTCGGGCCATTCTGCAGGCCGGCATAGACCATGGGAAATGCGTTCCAGTCCGGCGTGCCTGCCTTGTAGACGATGCCATTGTAGGTCGGCGTGTCGACGACGCGCGGCACGACGTTAATGCCGACCTGTGAGAGCATGGATTGGATGGCTGCCATGACATTGGCAGCCTGCGGAGAGCCGTAATAGGTCAGCAACGTGATGGGCTTGTCGCCGTTGATCTTGTCCCAGCCCGCCTCTGCCAACAGCGCTTTGGCCTTGGCCGGATCGTAGGCGTAGGTTTCCAGCCCTTCGGGGACCAGTTGCGGCGCCACAAAGCCGCAGTTGGCTGGTTTGGCTGCGCCGCCATAGAGGCTCTCTATGATCGCGTTACGGTCGATGGCGTACATGATCGCCTGACGAACCTTGAGATCCTTGAACAGGTCGACCTGCTGGTTGAGACCGATATAGTTGACCACGTAGGAGCCGCCTTCGATCACCTTGAAGTTGGAATCGGTCTTGAACGACGCCGCGTCGTCAGGCTCGACATAGGTGAATTGGATCTCACCAGCACGCAGCGCCGCGACCGCCGCGGCCGGGCTCTCGAAATAGCGGTTAATCAGCACGTCGACTTTCGGCTTGCCGCCACGATAATCGTCATCGGCGGCCAGTTCGACATATTGGTCGGTGACGTATTTCTTGAACTTGAACGGACCTGTGCCGACCGGATTGGTCGACCACCAGGTGCTGGTTGCCAGCGACTCCGGCGGCATTCCGGCAAGAGCATGCTCCGGCAGGATCAGCACCTGCGAAAGAATGGACAGAAAGGAGGCGTTCGGCTTCGACAGCTTGATGATTACGGTGCTGTCGTCGGGCGCCTCGACCGAAGCGATATCGCCGAGGCGTGCCGCGAACAGGCTGCCGGAAGCTTTGTTCTTGGCAAGATCGATGGTGAATTTCACGTCCTTCGACGTGAACGGCTTGCCGTCGTGCCAGCTCTCCTTGACCAGGTTGAACGTATAGGTCAGCTGGTCGGCGCTCACCGTGTAGTTCTTGGCCAGGTCGCCTTCGAGTTGGGTCAGCCCTGCATTCCAGATGACTAGCGGTTCAAAATAGGTGCTGAGCCAGGTGAAGCCGCCAGTCGCGACTAGCGGGTTGAAGTTCTTGGGGAAGCCGCCGGGACCGACGTCGAAACCACCCGCAATGGTCTTTGGACTTTGCGCCTGTACGATGGTCGGCAGGCCGGTGCCGAACAGCAGCGCGGCAGCGATGGCTATCGTCTTGATGCGCATGGTTTCCTCCCTTGGCATTTTTCAGGTTGTGCGGTTTTTGGCGATAACTTGCTGGATGCCTCTGTAGTGATCGTCGAGCCGGCTACGTGCCATGTCGACATCCTTGGCGGCGACCGCCTCGACGATTTCATGATGATCGCGCCAGGTGGCGAGCGGCGTCGGATTGTCGAGATTGGTGAAATCCGAGGCCTTGTTGAACGCCACCCAAAAGATATCGATCAATGCGCTGAGCATGTGGTTGTTCTGGCAGCGGAACAGCATCTGATGGAATTGCTGGTCCTCTTCGGCAAAGCTCTCGCTGCGCTCCGCGCGCTGGCGCATGCTTTCGGTCAACCGGCGAAGCTCGTCGATGTCTTGGGCGCTGATCATCTCGATGGTCTTGGAGATCAGCCCGGTCTCGAGCACACGGCGAATCTCGCGCAGTTCCTCGACATCGCGCAGCGAGTCCTGCAGGCCATAAGCCAGATTGTCGAGTAGTGGCTTGAAGGAGAATTCCTTGACGAACACGCCGATGCCACGACGCGTCTCCAGGATGCCGATCGATTCCAGCGCCTTGATCGCTTCGCGGACCGAATTGCGGCCAACGCCGAGCTGCTGCGCCAGGAAGGTCTCCGGGGGCAACGGGTCGCCTGCCTTGAGCCTGTTCGCCCCGATATAATTCCGCAGGCTCTCCTGGACGGTCACATGCAAAAGCGGTGGTCGGCTAAGCGGTTCGATCGACTTCAATACCGGCATCTTGTTTCCTGTTTCCACTGTTGTCCGACGCCGACAACCACTTCGCTTGAGAGGCTGACGACTTGTCCTATAACCACTTGTAGGATATCCTGCAAGTGCAGGAGGAAATATCAGGAGATGAAAGTCGTTTTGGCCGGCATTAGCCATTGGCATGCCGACTTGCATCTCGATGCGGCGCGCGATGCCGGCGCTGAAATCATCGGCGTGTGGGATGAGGACGAGGCGCATGCAAGGGGCTTTGCAGCGCGCAACTCGCTGAGCGCGATTGCTGCATTCAAAGACGTTCTTGCAACACCTGCGGATCTGATCTTGCTGATGGGACATCCTTCGAACGTGCCGGCCAGGGCGCGCAGGATAATCGAAGCCGGCGTCCCGCTTATCCTTGACAAGCCGGCAGCGACCGGCACGGCGCCGTTGATGCAACTGAGAGACCTAGCCCATCAACGAAATGCCTTCGTCGGCGTGCCTTTGCCCAATCGCTTTGGCCCGGCGGTGATCGCCTTTGAGAGACTGCGAAGGGAAGGCCGCGTCGGCCAAGTCGCGCACGGCCATTTCCGCGTCGTCAACGGGCCGCCCGAGCGTTATGCCGCCGATGGTGTCGGCTGGGTGGTCGATCCCGCGATTGGCGGAGGCGGCGCATTGCGCAATCTGGGCATCCACGGTGTCGATGCAGCGCTGAGCCTGGCCAGTGGAGAGCTCCATCTCAAAGCTGTATCGATGGGCAACCGCATCCACAGGGCTTCGGTTGAGGACTACGCATTGCTGGTGCTCGAGGACAATGCCGGCGCGGTGTTCACCATTGAGGCGGGCTATACCTTCGCTTCAATGCTCCCTGGCGGGGATTTCGAATGGCGCATCGTCTCCGCCAACGCCACGCTCATCGACCGTGGCGACAAGGCGATCTGCGCAACTCTCGACGACGCTACGGTTGTGGACCTGCCGGTCGAACTGCCGGCTACTCGCTACCGCCTCAGCATGCGCGACACATTCGAACGGTTGCGGCGAAACGCTGCGCCGGCAATCTCCATAGACGACTATGTTGCGGCGATGTCGCTGATCGACGCCGCATATCAGAAGGCAGGACGATGATTGCACTAGGCATTATCGGCGCGGGCGATTTCGGCGCCGCGCATGCACGCGCAATCAAGGAGGTCGACGGCATCCGCCTCGTCGCAGCCTGCCGTGGAAACGCGACGGCGCTGGCGGCTTTCACGGCCGAATATGGCGGCAAGGGCTACACCGACTGGCGCGAACTTCTCGAAGACAGCAGCGTCGATGCCGTCGTTATCGCTGCCCCGCACGCGCTGCATGCCGAAATGGCGATCGGCGCGGCCAAGGCCGGCAAGCACATTCTGCTCGAAAAGCCGATGGCGCGAACTGTAGCCGAATGCGATGCAATCAATGCGGCTGTGGCGCAGAGCGGCGTCAAGCTGATGGTCGCCCACCTCCTGCACTTCTCGAACCTTGCATGGCAGCCAAGAAGGTCATCGAGGCAGGCGAGATCGGACGGCCGCTGATCGCGTCGAGCTGGATGATCAAGCTCTGGATGGAGCACAACCGGCGCGACTGGCACCTGCGCAACGCTACCGGTGGCGGCATGCTGATGACGGCCGGCATTCACGCGCTCGACCGTCTCGTCTGGCTGATGGGTGACGAAGTCATCTCGGTGAGCGCCATGCTCGGCGCAAAATTCCATCAACAGGAAGCGGATGACACGTCGATGCTGGCGCTGCGTTTCAAACGTGGCGGCCTGGGCCAGGTGCAGAGTATTGGCTATCGCAACGGTGCGGTCGGCTTTGCGATGGATCTCGTCTGCGAGCGCGGCACGCTACGCATCGAGATGGATCGCGGCACGATGATTGGTCGCGATACCGTGTGGACCGACCTGCCGGATTCGTTCGAGCCCGCCTGGATGCACAATGCGGTGAAACGCGAATGGGCAGCGTTGCGCGACGCTATCGTCGACGACAAGCCGGTACCGGTGACGGGCGTCTATGGGCGCAACCTCATCGGCATCATCGAGGCAGCCCACGCCTCGGACAAATCCCGCCGCGAGGAAACAATCGCTGATGCCGGCTGACATAGATACAATTTCCGAGGCCATCGCCGAGGCTCACAGGAACCCGCGTGGTCGGGTACCGGGGTCGCGTTTGGTCGACCTGACGCGCGGCGATGCGATGGCCGTTCAAGGCGCGGTGTTGAAGCAGCTCCGAGAGCGCGTGCCCGTCGCCAAGGTGGCCATGCCGCCCGATGGTATCGCGATGGCTGCGCCGATCCCCGCCGGAATGGTTATCGACGATGGCGGAACGATCGAACTTTGCGAACGCGACCTCGCCGGGCTCGAGATCGAAGTGGCTGTCAGGCTCGGCGCCGACCTGACGCCTGAGATCGCCAAAGCTGGCCGCTCGGCCGTGTTGCAGACCATCCAGCATTTCATTCTCGGCATCGAGCTCATCGGCTCTCGCATCGACGACCGGACCAAAGCCGGCCCGTTCGGGCCGCTGGCCGACAATATGGTCACATGCGGTTACGTCATCGGCAGGCAGACACTGGCGCAAGCGCCGAAGGTCGACGGTATGGTGATCACGCTTTCCAGCGACGAAGCGATCAGCCAGCGCGAGACCGCCAAATACCCGTTTGGCGACGCCCTTTCTCCCATCATCGCTTTCGCCGGAATGGCCGACGATCATTTCGGCAGCTTCAAAAAAGGCATGGTGATCACCACCGGATCGTTGTCGCCGCTGCTGATCGTTCCAAGGAGGGGTCGCATAGAGGTCAATCTTGGAGACTTCATACCGCTCTCCTTCACGCTGCGCTAGTCGGACCATGAGTGATCATCTCTCCGCCCTCCCCGAACACGCGCCGCGCGGCATCTGGGGCGCCGTGATGCTGGCCGTGGGCCTGGATGGCAATATCGACTGGAGCGCTACGCAAGAAACCGTCGCGCGGCTCTGCGCATCCGGCGTTCACGGCGTCTATTCCAACGGCACGGCATGTGAATTCCATTGCCAGACTGAAGCAGAATTCGACCGGCTGAGCGAGATGGTAGCGGCAGTCGCCGGTGCCGCGAGAATCCCATTCCAGATCGGCATCAGCCAGTCCAATCCGCGAGTTGCATGCGAGCGATTGAAGCGGGTTGCGGGATTGGGACTCTCGGGAGTGCAATTCACCTTGCCGGACTGGTGGCCACCAAGCGACGAAGAAGTGCTGCGTTTCGTCTCGGGCTTGGCCGAGGCAGCGCCGAGCACTCCTCTGGTGCTCTATAACCCGCCCCACGCCAAGCGGCGGCTGACTCTAGAAAGTATTGCCGCATTGGGCACCGCGGTACCCTCGCTTGTCGGGGCAAAACTCCCCGGCGGTGACGCCAGCTGGTACGCCGGCGTGCGGCGCGAACTGTCGGGCCTTTCGGTGTTCGTGCCAGGCCACACGCTGGCAACCGGTTACGCGAACGGTGCGCATGGCAGCTATTCGAACATCGCCTGCCTTAGCCCGAAAGGCGCACTGCAGTGGTGGGCGCAGATACGAGCCGGGGAACAAGCGGCCTTCGAGATGCAAGCACGCGTACAGGCCTTTCTCGCGGACCACGTCCTACCATTTCGGGCACGCTACGCCGTCAGCGACGCCGCCCTCGACAAGGCAATGGCGGCAGCCGGCAGTTGGAGTTCGATCAGGGCCCAGCTATTGTGGCCCTATTCTTCGGTCCCCGACGAGGACATCCCACCGCTGGCGACGGCGGCACGCGTTGCCTTCCCTGGATGGTTCTAGCATGGCGCGCTTGCCGAATGGTACTGACGGGGACACTTTGGCGAATGGGGCAGCTGCGGCTGCTTTTCGTACTCGGGCGCTATGCGCGATCAGGAAAGTCGGCGTGACGATCTCGACGCTTTCCTTGCCCGCCTTCAACGCCACCGACTCTGCGCCGACACGGTTTGGTCGGCTCGGCTTTCAGTCGCGGTGAAACCGCGGCCTGGCGGCATCCATCGGGCTGGCGGTCATGTTCGTGGGGTTCGAGAACTCACCATGGAATGCCGACGGAGGATTCGCGCGACAACGCCGAGCGCGGCGCTGCCATGGCCCGCGTAGCCGCTAGTTATGCGGAGCGGCCACTTGCATCGGCTCATCAGGCCATGGTCTCGTTGGAATTGCGTCAGCTGACCAGTGTCCCATTTTGTCCATGAGCACCCTCAATTCGGGCTGAGGCGCGACCCAGAAAGTTCGAAAGCTTCCAAGAACCCCAGGCAAATGGTTGCCGCCTCGGACATTGAGCTCACGGCTATCGCCGCGAACGTCCGCGATGGAGCGGCCAATATCGCCGGCAAAAGAGCGCCCGAACTGGACTGTCGGCGGCTCCGTCCTGGGAAACGAAAAAAGAAGAGAAGCAGAATTTTCACGTGCGATTTTTGCACAGGACGCTGGGCGACCGAAACCGAGCGCCAGGTCGATCGCGGTGAGATTCCGACCAAGTCCCGCATACCTCGCCCGAAAATGTTCGGCGAACTCATCGACCTTCATATCGACGACATGTTCAATGTAGGCAAGTCCCCTCGCCGCTCCAAGGCCGCAGCCCTGGATATGCGCCGATGTGGATTTCAGCCTCGTCCCACCATACCTGTGGCACGCCATGTGCCAGGAGATCCTTGAGCAACCGGCGCACGAACGGTTTGTCGATACCCGTATGGCGAGAAAAAGACCGTGATAGTTGTCGTTAGCAGGGTCTGCTTTCTCCACGCCAGGCTATCGCGCACAAGCTGGTTCTGGGCCTCTTGTGAGACCGGCAGCGTCAGCAGCCAGCCGTCGTCCCCCGAAGCTTACCTTGCGGCCCGGCATTAGCCTTCGGGCGTCGCAGCGATCGAGGCATAGCCTTCGCCAGGAATCGTTCAATTGCAGCCGGCCGATCCTATTCGCGATCGCATGCCGTGCAAGTGATATCGGCCCGCCTCAAGCGATGCCGGCATCAATCGCGATGAAATGCTGTCGATGCCGGTAGCACTGTCCAGCTTACTGCAGCTTGGCCTGCAGGGCATTGACATCGTCGGTGGTCATTTCACCATCGGTGGTCACTTTGCCGTCGACAATCTTCCACAACCGGAACGGACCGGTGATGTCGCCGAATTTGTCGAAGGCGACCGGACCGATGACGCCTTCATAGCGGATCGGTTTGCCGTCCTTGATCAGGCCGAGTGCCTTGGCGAACTCCTCCTTCCCGGCAAAGATCGGCGTGCCGGCCGGGTCGACCGCCTTGTATATGGCATCCCTGATCTTGGCCGGATCCTCTGAGCCGGCTATGGCAATGGCAAGGCCAACGATGGCACCGGCGTCATAGGAGCGGTCGGCCGCCGGATTCGAGGGCTCGATACCGGAGAACGCCTTGTAGTTCTTGGTGAAATACTCGGTCGATGCGGTCGGGCTGGTGCCGGACGATGTGCCATAGGCATCCTTCAAATAGTCGGCACCGACCGACTCGATGAAGTCAGGGCTGTTCATGCCGTCATTGAGCAGAAATTTCTGCACGCCCCCTTGCGATATCCAGGTGCGGGCGATGGTGGCGCCATCGACCGGCGTGCTGACGAGATAAAGTCCGTCCGGCTCGCCTCCCATCGCTGCCGTCACTTCCGAGGCATAGCTCGACTGCTTCTCATTGTAGGGCGTGTCGGAAACGATGGTGCCGCCGAGCGCTTTATAGGCGCGCGAGAATTCGGCCACCATGTTGACGCCGAAATCGTTGTTGACGTGAATGATCGCCAGCTTTTTGAAGCCCCTGTCGAGGGCGTATTTGGCCGCGGCCACGCCCTGCAGCGCGTCCGAGGTGATGGTGCGGAAGAAGATGCCGTTGGTCTTGCCCTCGCGGCCGAGTGCCGTCAGCGTCGGCGAGGACGAAGCCGGCGAGACCTGGACGATCTTGGCCGGCGCGGTGACCGAGGTCAGGATCGGGATCGACACCGAGGAGATGATGCCGCCGATGATAACCGGCACCTTCTTGACCTGAACCAGCTGGGTCGCGGCATCGACCGCGATGTTGCCCTGGCTCTGGCTGTCGCGCGTGTCGGTGACGAGATCGCAGCCGCGCACGCCACCGGCGTCGTTGATGTCGCGGAAGGCCATTTCGACAGACTTGGCGCCGGCCTGGCCGTATTCGCCGGCGGGACCGGTCAGTTCCATGACGAGGCCGACGGTGATCTTGCAATCGGCGGCCTGCGCGGCGCTGGCAATCGTGACGAGAGCGAGCGCGGTGGTGAGTTGGAGTATCGTCTTTCTCATTGTTGTTCCCCTTGAGTTGCACGAACTGGTTTGACGTCTCGAAAGTGTCAGTGTTCCGGCACCTGCAGCCAGGTTTCATGCAGATGCCGCCATTGGACGCCATTGGGCGCCAATGAACTAGTGGTGAAGACGGCACTCGACTGGCGGCGGCTGTGCTTGCCGCCACGCAACTGCGCCTCGACATAGAGGATGACGATCGTGTCGCCGTCCTGCCAGCCGGGCTTGATGTCCTCGATCGAGATGGCGAAGCCATCGTCGCATGTGGCGCGGCTGGAGCGGACATGCTCAACGACGGCCTTACGGTCGAGGATCTGACCGGTTGGTGCGATCATCGTCAAGCCTTCCCCCATGGCGGCTTCGAAGCGGCCGAAATGCACTCTATCGGCGCGCGCAGCAACGAACCAGTCGGCGAAGAAGCGATGCAGGTCGATGACTTCGGCACTGGCCCGCGAAAACAGCTTTCCGTCCATCGTTTTCAAACCCGGCCCGCGTTGAGATTGTAGTGCATGATCGAGCCGTGGCGGCCTTGGCGGTCACGCTCCAGCGCGTAGACATCGCCCTCGAGACTGGCGCCTTGCGCGATGACGGCAGCGATCCGTGCGCGGTCGTCGGCATCGAGCTCGATGTCCATGATGTTCGCATTTGCCAATGCATGCGCCTGGTTGCGGGCACCGACGATCACGGCGGCCACTCGCGGCTGCTCCAGCACCCATGCGCTGGCGATGGTGGCAATGTCGGCCCGATGGCGATCGCCGACGGACTTGAGCGCCCGCAGCATTTGCTGGAACAGATCCCAGCCGCCGAAATCATCGATAATCAGCTTGTATTTGACCAGCGAGCGGTTTTCGAGCGGCGTGGTGGGTTCGGCCACGCCAAGCCATTTCTCGCTGAGGAAGCCGCCGGCCACCGAGCCGTAGCAGAGGAAGCTGACGCCGTTTGTCTTCGCAACTGCGGCGAGGCTGTGCGCAGGCCGCTGGTCGAGCACCGAATATTGCAGCTGCTGGCTGACCACCGGGATGCCGGCGGCCAGGATTTCAGCGAGCCGGGGCGTGTCGAAATTGGTGGTGCCGAGATTGTGCACCTTGCCCTCGCATCGAAGCTCGTCCAGCCAACCCATCGCTTCGACGTAACGAGGCTGCGCATAGTCCCACCAGTGGAACTGCACGAGATCAAGCCGCTCGGTCTTCAGCCTGAGCAGCGACTGGTCGACGATGCCCCTGATATAGTTGCGGCTGATGGTGGCCAGCCGCTCGAGGTCGGGCACCAGCTTGGTGTGCACCTTCATCCTGGCCGCTGCATCCAGGCCGCGCTCATCGGCCAGTCGCAGGCGGGCGGCGCCGATCAGTTCCTCGACGCCGGTGTAGATGTCGGCGCAGTCATAGGTCCAGATGCCGGCATCGAAGGTAGCGATGAGGTCGGCCACCGCCTGGTTACCGTCGATGGCGCCATGGCCGCCGGCGAGTTGCCACCCACCGCGAATGACGCGCGAGATCTTGTAGCCTGGGCCGAGCTCGAAGGTCTTAGCACTCATCCCTCGTTAGTCTCCTTCGGCAGCGGCTCGGCCGTGGTTTCGGCATGGCTGAATCGCCGCTTGGCCAGCCTGACGATCCTGAGCCGACTGGAGCAATTGGGGTCGGGACAAGCGATCTCGGCGTCCGAGGTCATCCAGTCATTCTTCTGAGTCGGGCGCTGCTTTGCCGCAAGCAGCGGCAGCACGGCGGCAAGCGAATAGATCGAAAAGCCTTGCCCTGCCGGCATCGACAGCGTTTCGCCCTTGAGCTCGAAATAGTCGCCGGCCTTGGCGCCGCAATAAATCGGCTTGCCTTCGGGGACGATCGCCTCGACGCGAAGATCGAAGAGCTCGAAGCTGTCGTCGGTCATGTCAGGCCTCCACCACGATGAAGCTGATATCGCAGGCGCCGTTGCGGCGGATCGCCCCGCATGCGGCGGCGAACTGATCGCTCTCTTCGGCGCGCACCTGCGCCACCACGCTGCCGGCCAGCCAGCCGATCGGGAACAGAAGCCGCGCCCCTTGCCCGTAGAACAGGCCGATGTCGAAGATGGCATTGGGGTTGCCACCCCACATGTGCGGCGGCACGTAGGACAAGACGATATCGCCGGGCTGCGGCGTCAGCGTCGCGTTCTCCGCCGGCAGCGGCCGGGCATAGGCTTGGCCTTCGAGGTCGGCTGATGGAACCGGACAGGAAATTTCAGGTCCAGTCCACATGGCGTGGATGCCTGGGACGACGCGTGGCGTGGCGAGATACGCCGTGAGAAAAGCGGCGTTTTCCGGCGCCTTCTCGGGCAGTAACAGCGCCGTGACGGCAAGCTTCGAGCGTGGCTCGGTGATCCGGATAAACGTCATGTCTGATCTTTCCCAGCCGCGGATTGCAGCTTGCTGCGCAGGAAGGTGAAGGGCCGGCTGATGTCGGCGACCAGCGCGTCGCGCGCCGCCCGTGCGTCCTGCGTGGCCAGCGCCTCGACAATGCGGCGGTGATACTGGGCGGTGTCGACCTCACCGGCTTCCGAAAAGGCGTAGATGGCGACGCGGATGCATGGCCCCGATTGCAGCCACAGGCTCTCGATCATCGGAATCAGTACGGCCGAGCCACAGGAGCGGTAAATCTCGAAATGAAAGCTCTGGTTGAGCGTCACTTCGCGGTCGACATCTTTCTTGTGCTTCAGCGCCCGCATCTCATCCCATTCGCCGAGAATGGTTTCGATTGTGGAGATCTGGCGCGGCACCATGCGAGCGGCGGCAAGCGCTATCGCCTCGCCTTCGATCAGGATGCGGGCTCGCAAGAGATCGTCGAGGCGATCCAGCGTGATCGGCGGCACGCGCACCGAACGGTTGGGCAACGCCTCCAGCGCCTTTTCCGTGATCAGCCGCCCGAGCGCCTCGCGCACCGGCATCGTCGAGGTGACCAGCGCATCGGCCAGACCGCGGATGGTCAGCACCTGGCTTGGTTCGAACAGGCCGCCAATCAAGGCCCGTCGCAGTTCGGAATAGACGCGATCCTGCACCGTTTCGCGGCCCACCGGCGCAAGCTGGGCCGCGATCGTCTCGTTGTTCCTTTCGGTGGCAGTCTTGTGCATGGAATTCCGCTCTGGGCCCGGTTTTCGGCTTGCGGAGGAAATTAAAGCCGAATAGCGTGATCAAAGCAAGTGTGATCACAAATCAAAATGGGAAGGCGACAACGCGCGTCTTCGGCCAGAGGGTTTTATGAGCGAGGCAACCAGACGGCAGGGGCGGGAGAGCCGTGCGCCGGTCCTGACGGCAAGGAACGTCGTCAGGCGGTTCGGCGGTCTCGTCGCCGTCAACGATGTCTCCTTCGATGTCAAAGCCGGAGAAATCCTTGGCCTGATTGGACCGAACGGTGCCGGCAAGACGACCATGTTCGATCTGCTGGCCGGCAGCATATTGCCGAACAGCGGCGATATCTTTCTCAACGGCACGCGCATCTCCGGTGAAGCCGCTCACCTGCGCATCGGTCGAGGGCTCGGCCGCACTTTTCAGATTCCACGACCGCTGCCCAACCTGACGCTGATCGAAAACATCATGCTGGCAGCGCAGGGGCAGACCGGTGAAAGGCTGCTCGCCAACTTCGTCACGCCTTGGCGAGTGGCGGCGCAGGAAAGAGCCGCCCGGACAAAGGCGCTCGAACTGCTGGAGCTCGTCGCCCTCACCCACCTCGCGTATGAGCCGGCGCGCGTGCTGTCCGGCGGCCAGCGCAAGCTGCTCGAACTCGCCCGTGTCATGATGGCCGACCCGGCGATCATCCTGCTCGATGAACCGGCGGCTGGCGTCAACGCGACGCTCCTGGAGGTCATCATCGATCGGATCCACGACATCAATGCGCGAGGCATCACCTTCCTGCTGATCGAACACAATATCGACATGGTGGCGCGGCTCTGCCACCGCGTCCTGGTAATGGCGAGCGGTCAGTTGCTCAGCGAGGGCACGGCGGAAGCAGTCGCCCGCGATCCGCGCGTCATCGAAGCCTATCTGGGAGGCGCCGCATGAGCGTGACCGTCCTCGATGTCCGCAATCTCGAAGCCGGCTATGAACCCGGCATGCCGATCGTGCGCGGCGCTTCGATCACGGTCGGCAAGGGTGAGATCGTCGTCGTCCTCGGCCCCAACGGCGCCGGCAAGTCCACGTTCATCAAGGCGATCGCCGGCCTCGTCCCGATTACCGGCGGCACGGTTTTCCTGGACGGGAAGAACATCACCGCAGCACCCGCCCACACCATGGTGCGGCTTGGCCTTGCCTTCGTGCCGCAGACCGAAAACATCTTTCCGCTGATGTCGGTCGAGGACAATCTCAAAGTAGCCTGCGGCATCCTCGAGCGGCGGGAAATCCCCGCCCGCATCGAGGAGATGTATGCCGCCTTCCCCGACCTCGTCCGCCAGCGCCGCACCGCCGCCGGCAATCTGTCCGGCGGGCAACGGCAGATGCTCGCCGTCGCGAGGGCGCTGATCGTCCACCCCAAGGTACTGGTGCTGGACGAGCCGTCGGCCGGCTTGTCGCCAAAATTCGTGTCGGTCGTGTTCGAGATGCTGGCCGGCATCCGCAGATCCGGCGTCACCGTTCTGTTGGTCGAGCAGAACGCCAAGGCAGCGCTTGCCATCGGCGACCGCGCTTATGTCCTGGTCGAGGGCAAGGACCGGCATGAGGGCGTCGCCTTCGAATTGTGGAGCGATCCGGTCGTCGCCGAACTCTATCTCGGCCAGCGCCCCCAGCATCACAAGGGAGGCGCGGCATGAGCCTGCAATTCATCGTCGACGGATTGCTGACCGGCTCCATGATCGGCCTCGGCGCCATCGGCGTGACGCTCACCTATTCTATCCTGCGTTTCTCCAACTTCGCCCATGGCGACTTCATGGCCTGGGGAACCTATGCGACGCTGGCCGTGGTCAGCGCCATCGGCGCGACCTTCGGCAAGGTGGCGCCGATCGGGCCACTGTCCTTCGGCTGGTCGCTGCTCGTCGCCCTGGTCGTCGGCATGGCGTTCACTGCCCTGCTGGCGCTGCTGCTCGACAAGGTGCTGTTCTCGCGGCTGCGCTCGCAAGGCCAGGCAATCATCGTCGTGATGGCGAGCTTCGGCGCCTCCATGGCGCTGCGCAGCCTGTTGGAGTTCACCTTCACCTCACGGCCGACCTATTTCAGCCGCGCGATCCAGATCGCCATGCCGATCGGCTTCGGCATCCGCATCACGCCTGACCAGATCGCCTTGCTGCTGCTGACCGCCGTGCTTGTGCTCGGCGTGCATCTGCTGATGACGCGCACGCAGACCGGCCGCTCGATGCAGGCGCTAAGCCAGAACGCGGCGCTGGCCCGCATTGTCGGCATCGACGTCGCCAAGGTGGTGCGCGTCACCTGGATCGTCGGCGGCTCGCTTGCCTGCGTGGCCGGCGTGATGATTGGCATTCTGGTGCAGATCCGACCGTTCATGGGCTTCGACATGCTGCTGCCGATGTTCGCCGCCGCCATTCTTGGCGGCATCGGCAGCATCCCGGGCGCGGTACTCGGCGGCCTGATCATCGGGCTCGCCGAAGCCGGCGCGGTGCAGTTGATCGGTGCCGAATGGCGCGCCGCCGTCTCCTTCATCATCCTGATGGCGGTGCTGTTCGTGCGGCCGATCGGCCTTTTCGGAGTTGGGGAAAGATGATCGATCTCATCGGCTATGGCGCCTTCTTCCTGAGCACTGCACTGATCTTCTCGCTGGTCACGCTGGGGCTCAATTTGCAATGGGGGCTGACGGGCCTGTTCAATGTCGGCCTCGCCGGTTTCGTCGCCATCGGCGCCTACACATCGGCGCTGCTGACGACACCGGACGACCCCGCGCGCCTCGGCGGTTTCGGCCTGCCGATCCTTGCCGGCTGGGCCGGCGCCATGGTGGTGGGCGGCGTTGCCGCAGCCCTTACCGGCATAGCGACGCTGCGTCTGCGGTCCGACTATCTAGCGATCACCACGTTCGGTGTCGCGGTGGTCGTGCAACTGGTCGCACTCAACGCGCAGAAGCTGACCGGCGGGCCGTTCGGCATCGGTTTCATCCCGCGTCCCTTCGGCAGCCTCGCCGAAACTCCGCTGCTGTTCAATCTGTCGAACCTTGCTGTCGTCTCGGCTGTCACGCTGATCGCCTATCTGGCCTTGGAGCATCTGTCACGCAGCCCATGGGGCCGTGTGCTCAAGGCGCTGCGGGAGGACGAACGAGCGGCGATTTCGCTCGGCAAGAGCGCGCGCTTCTACCGCGTCCAGGCCTTCGCCGTCGGCGGCGCTATCATGGCGCTGGCCGGCGCACTTCAGGCGCATTTCATCGGCTTCATCGCTCCCGACAATTACCTGTCGATCCTCACCTTCCAGGTCTGGGTAATGCTGATCGTCGGCGGCTCTGGGAGTAACGCCGGCGCCGTTGCAGGCAGCGTACTGGTCTGGGCGATATGGGCGGGTTCAGGCGCGCTCACGAGCGTGCTCTTCGCACCGGAACAACAGGCGCGAGCCGCATCACTGCAAATCGTCGCCATCGGCGTTATGCTATGCGTTATCCTGTTGGTTCGGCCGAACGGCGTATTTGGTGAGCGGCCACGTCGGGCGCGTTTCGGCAAGCGGACGAAAGCCACAGCCAGCGAAAGTGGATCCTGAACGCAATGGCGCGGCACGAAGCGCTTTCCCTGTGGCACGCGGTCGGCCGCCACCACTGCCTCCGACCCGCGCTGGAAGATCACCTCGATGTCGATCTTGCCGTCGTCGGCGGCGGCTTTGCCGGCCTGTCGACCGCACTGCATGGCGCCAGCAAAGGCCTTTCGGTGGCTGTGCTCGAAGCAGAGATCATCGCCTGGGGCGCCACAGGCCGCAACGCTGGCTTCATCGTGCCAAACTTCGCCAAAATGGATCCGGACGCGATCCTGGCGCATCTCGGTGCCGAGCGCGGCGAGCGGCTGATCGGGGTCGCCGCGGGCAGCGCCGACCTCGTGTTCAACCTGATCGCGCGGCATAGCATCGCCTGCGACGCCGTCCAGAACGGCTGGATACAAGCGGCGCACTCATCGGCTGCTCTCGAGAGAATCCAATCCCGCGCTAGGCAATGGGCGGAGCGCGGCCGGCCGGCGGTGATACTGGACAGCCACCAGACCGAAGCGTTGACCGGCGCGCGAGGCTATGCCGGCGGCTGGATGGACCGCTCAGGCGGCGTGCTCAATCCGGTCCATTTCGCGCGCGGACTGGCCGATGCGGCCGAGAACGCCGGCGCACGGATTTTCGAGCACTCGCGTGTCACATCGATCGACCGATTGTCCGACGGCTGGACGTTGACGACTCCGTCCGGCTCGCTGCGTGCCGGCAAGGTGCTGATCGCCACCAACGCCTATGGCGGCGCGCTTAATCCGACATTGCAGCGGACCTATTTTCCGCTGAAGGTGTTCCAGATCGCGACGGCGCCGCTGCCGTCGAAGGCGCGCCAGCGCTTGCTGCCTGGAGACCAGGGTTTCTCCGACACCAGACGCAATCTTCTCACCTTCCGCTTCGATGCCCAGAACCGGCTCATCAGCGGCGGCATGCATGTGGTAAGCGCGGGCGCCGACAGGCGCGTGCCGCGGACAATCTGGCGGCGACTGGCGAGACGGCTGGAACTGCCCGACTTGCCACCGCTTGAGTATAGCTGGTCGGGGATCGCCGCCGTGGAGCCGGATTTCCTGCCGCATCTGATCGACCTCGGCCCAGGTCTGATGGCGGCCCGTGCCTGCAATGGACGCGGCATCGCCATGACCACGGCCATGGGCAGGGTGCTCGCCGAGTGGGCCGCCGGGACAGAAGGGCGCGACCTGCCGTTGCCATTTGCGCCGCCGGCGCCGATCCCCCTTCACGGCTTGCTGCGCTACGCGCCCAACATGCTGCTGCCTTGGAGCATGTTGCGCGACCGGTTTGATCGGCCCGGTTAGGACGGTTTCAATCACAGCCAGATTCAAACCATCGCCGCTCATTTCGACAGATGGAAAGCAGGTGGTCTGCGCCGCTCCCGATCGAGAAAGAAGCGCATCGCCCATATCTGTCGAGTTTCAGCGGGCGTTTCGTTCCGGCCTTCTTGCCCGCGTTCCATGCGCGGCGATCGTGAGCGGTGGGGTCATAAAGGGAATGTCCCATTTCGTTTCTCCTTCGGGCATGATTGGCCACGGGAGGAACGCCTACGTACTTACTCGGTTGGAGTCTGGGACCGCAAGAAGACCGACAGCTTCTGGCCTCGTAAATGCGATAGCAGCCATTCGGCACGGCTGGACCAACATCGCCTGGACAAAACCGTCGCGGCTCACACAGCGCTGTTCCTGGCGGCCTCCAGCGAATTCACGAAACGCAGTGAGCGCTGCAGCGTGGCCCGAATAGTCGGGATATCGACAGGGGTCTTTCGCCGTTGCGGGTCGCGGCGCTGAGGGCGCTCCAATCGCAATGGCATTTCGATGCTGACTGGAAGCGCCGGAGGGAGCATCCGCCAATATTTCAGGTAATCGACAGCGCCCTCGCCGAGAGCACAGAACGTCCATCCTGCGTCGCGGCTGACAACGTCCTTGAGATGTGCATGACCAATCGTGTCGATGGCTGTCGCGATATCTTCTGCGGGCTGCGTTGCCTCATGGCTATAGGTGAAGACGTTTCCGGCGTCGTGATTGAGGCGGACTAGGCGCGATCCGATGTCGCGTACGAAGCTTGCTCACATCCGAGCATTGCCAAGTAAATCGCCCCTGCCATGTCCAGGGTTCTCGAGCGCAAGAGCGACACCGGATTGCTCCAGCCTCGGCAGAACGGCATCGATCGCCTTTCGTATGCCCGCCCTTTTTGTCATCGGCCCGGCATTGGTAATCAGGGAGGATGCGCCTAAACCGGCAGCAAAGGCGATGCGCCGCGACAAGGCATCCACCGCATCCGGCCCCGAAAGGTCGAGATGAGCCGATACGGCCTTGATCCCAAGCCCGGCAGCTTCCGCCGTCGCCCTCAGCCTTGAGGCGTTCGTGGTGGTGAACATGCCCTCTTCGAAATCGACATAACCGCGAATGAAGGCCGGCTCGACATGGATGGCGCCGGCCAGCGCGATTTCCCCGATGGCCAGTTCCATCGAATAGCCGTCAAAGAGCGCAGTCGATACCGATATGGTCCTGGGCATCGGAGGCAGCGCTCAGGCTCCTTTGCCGTAGACGATCAGTTCGGAGGCTTCCTTCACCTTGGCTGGAGAGAGGGCCTCGCGCCAATCGTCGCGGACCACGACGCCTTTTGCGAAGCGCATCAGGCGCAGCGCGGCGTCCGAGGGCACTTTGGGAGAGAAGCCGAACCACATGGCTATCTCGACATTCAGATGGCCGATGAGGAAGTCAAGAGCGGCTTGTCTGGGAATGCCATATCTACGCTCGCATTCCTCCACAGCCTCGACCATCGTGTCGACGAAGGGCATCGCAACCATCTCGGACAGGCCCGGCTCGAGTATCGCCAGTTGCTCGACCGTGACCCGGTGGCTTTCGATGATCGGCGACCACATCGTTTTGCACACCTCTTCGCCAAGCGCGTAGTGCTCCTCCGGGCCTTGCATCAGGGCGCAGACGATGGACTGCCTGGCGATGCCGCCGTGATAATCGCGACGCGCCGCCCACTCCGTCTCGTCATTGAACAAAGGCGGATGGCAGGGGTGGCCGATGAAGTAGGACAGGTCTGGCCGATCCCCGGGAAGATCGCCGGCGTAGGGTGCCGCGGCGTCCAGAATGAGGATCATAGTGCCTTTGGCCAACATCGGCGATATCTGCCGCATCACCTGGCCGATGATGTTGTCAGGCAAAGCCATCACTAGGACTTTGGCGCCGGGAATGCCTTCCTCCATGGCGACGGCGCTGAGGTTGGCGTCGGCCAGCCGCTTGCGGCCTGCCTCGCCGACTTCCACGGCGCGGACATCGTAGCCCGCGTCCACCAGCTTGCGGGTCACGCGGAAGCCCATCTTCCCTCCGGCTCCAAGCACCGCTACGGATGTCCTCATTTCTTCTCTCCCATTTTCACGTTGATGGCGCCCGGATGGCGCAGATTCAGCCGAACGCCTGCAGCGCGACCTCGAGTTCCGGATGGTTGGCGGCATAGTCGCGTGCCGGAATGCCTGCGGCAGCGGCGTCGAAAGCATCATGCAGGCTTCGCACGCCTGCAGCCGGCCCACCCGGATGCGCCATGATGCCGCCGCCGCAGCAATAGATGAAATCGTTCGAGCCGAGCCTGCCAAAGGTGTCGGCCGCTTGCACCGCAGTCTGTCCGGACGAAAATACCGGCATGACCATGTCGGGACGGTCCGCGCGCCCAAACATCGGCGTGAGACAGGCATGGGCCGAGGCCATCACCGACGCATCCTGCTCGCAGAATTTGTTGGACAGCCCGTTGACGTGCATGTGGTCGATCCCGGCCAGCCGCCAGAATTTCTGATAGGCGAGATAGCTCATGCCGATATCGACAGAACGGCTGAAAAGGCCCCAGCCTGCGCGATGCCCGTGAAGAGGGACAGCTGAATGTCGGCGAACGTCGATGACGCCCGACAGACCGACGGAATTCAAGACGAGCATGGCGCAGGTCCCGCCGCGCCGACCGATCATATCCAACCGACGCCGCATGGCGTCGACATCTCCCGAAATGTTGGCCGCGTACATAACCTTGCGACCGGTTCTGTCGGCATGTCTGTCTATAACCGCCATCACCGCTTCGAACCGCTGCTCGAATGGCGAATGCGGAGGATCTCCCATCAATTCGTCGTCCTTGATGAAATCGACACCGGCGGCAATCAACGTATCGGCAAGGGCAGCCGTCTCTTCCGGCGTGAGACCGACGCTCGGCTTGATGATCGTGCCGATCAAGGGGCGCCCTTCCACGCCGGTCAGCCGACGCGTTCCCTCCACGGCGAAAGCCGGCCCGGAGTAAGCGTCCGTAAAAAGATCCGGAAAGGTAACGTCCAGCAGCCGCATGGCCGAGAAATGATGCAGCTCGAACAAGTTGCCGAGAACTGTCGACCAAACCGAGGCAAGGACGGTCCCCGTATTCTCGATATTCCAGGAGAGTCCGACCTTTGCCCGGAGCGGCTTGCCGGCCTTCAGGGTTTTCGGAGACCGCGAAAATGGCAAGGCCTCATTCTCGACTTCCACGACATCGTCGATGAATTCGACGCGCGCTCCAAATCTCCTCAGCAGCTCCGGTGTCTCTCCCGGAACGGCACGGAAGGTCCCGCTGGATTGTTCGCCGGCCATTGCGGTTGCGGCGACCTCTAACGGATAGCGGGTTTCGATCAAATAGGTGGCGCAGAGACGACCATTCGATGCGGCTATTCCAGCTGTGACATCACTCATGGAGGGAGCGTTAGCACCAAAATGACATTATGTCATCACATGAGTTTTGGGTGGCAAAAAAAGTTTTCAGAAGCGCGCAATTTAGCCGCCGGCACCGCCGGCCAACTTCGAATAGAGTTCATTGGCGCGGCCAATGTGTTCAGCCATAGCGGCGCTCGCGCCTTCCGCATCGCCGCTGGCAATCGCCTTGTATATTCGTTCATGCTCCTCGACTGTGAGGCGTTCGGCGCCCTTCATGGCGACGAGATCCCGCTTGAACCGGGAAAGCCACTCGAGCATTCCCTTGGCCACAGCTGCGATCATCGAATTCCCGCTCATCTCCGCGATGACGGCGTGAAACTCCATGTCTGCGGTCACAAATCGCGCCTGATCGGTCTTTGCCTCGCGCAAATGGCGCAAGGTCTCGGCAAGTCGCTCCAGGCCCTTGGCCGTGGCGCGCCGTGTCGCGATCCTGACCAGACCGGTTTCCAGCAAGAGCCTGACTTCTTTCAGTTCTTCGAGCCCGCGGGAGTTCGTCGCCAGCATCATGACCATCGCCGCTGAGACCTGGTCGACAATCACCTCGGGCGTCGGATTGATTACGCGTGCGCGTTCGCCATGCGAAATCCTGATAAGGCCCATCTGCTGCAGCGACTGCATCGCTTCGCGGATCGACGGCCGGCCCACGCCAATCATCGTCATCAGTTCCTTCTCCGACGGCAATTGCGAACCGGGCGGAAACTCCGATGTCGAGATCGCGGCCAACAGCCGGTCGAGCACCTCGACATACAGCTTCTTCTTCTGGACCGGTTCCATCCGCCCCTCCGTAATCCTTGTTGGCATATCGACAGCGAGTCGCACGGGCAAACAAGCCCTGCCGGTCAATTGACATTACATATATGATGACCTAATGTCCAGCTTGCGTGGAGCCACAAACCGGCGCGCAGGATGCCGCAGGGCCGGCACCGAAGCCGGCCCGCAGACTGAGGACAGACTTAACCGACAGGCCCATTTCGTTCCCGACGATCGGAAGCGAACAAGTTCCGCTACCGGCTTGCCTATTTGGTATGCTGGTATAACATGTAGATGGTATGGCATCTTCGGAAGAGACGCTGTAAGGGAAATGACAGACGACCGACCGGGTTGGGCGGTTTTTTTGGGAGGAGATATCCATGAAGTTTGCAACTGTGGCGGCATTTGCCGCCGCGCTGGCGAGTGTTTCGGTTCTACCGGCAATGGCGTCGCAGGACGCGCCGGTCATCGCGCTGGCCAACGCCTATTATGGCAACACCTGGCGGCACCAGATGGTGGAGGCGTTCGAAGCCTCCGCCAAGGAAGCCAAGGCCGCCGGGCAAATCGCCGACTACATCGTCATGAACGGCGACGGCTCGGTCGCGCAGCAGAACAGCCAGATCGCCGAACTAATCCTCAAGAAGGTTGACGTGCTCGCCGTCGACGCGGCCTCGGAGACCGCCGTCAACGGCGTGATCGAGAAGGCCTGCAAAGCCGGGATCATCGTGATCTCCTTCGATTCCGTCGCATCGGCGCCGTGCAACTACCAGCTCAATTTCGACTTCAAGGGCTACAAGGCGGCCCAGGCCGAAGCCGTATTTAAGATGCTCGGCGGTAAGGGCAATGTCATCCAGGTGCGCGGTGTGAAGGGCTCGGCGCCCGACAACGACATGTTCAATGCGCAACAGTCGGTGCTGGCCAAGTATCCGGACATCCAGGTGGTAGCCACGGTCTACGGCCAGGCGACCGCTTCGGTTGCGCAGGCGGCCATCGCCAATGTGCTGCCCTCGCTGCCGCATGTCGACGCCGTGCTCGGCCAAGGCGGCAGCGACGATGTCGGCATCGCCCAGGCCTTCGTCCAGTATGGCGGCGACTACAAGGACAAGATGCCGATCATCGAAGGCGGCGGCGGCACCGACTTCGTCAAATGGTGGGCCGAGGAGAACGCCAAGAACGGCTACCAAACGGTTTCGATGAACACCACGCCTGGCATCGGCGGCGCCGCTTTCTGGCTCGGGCTGTCGCTGCTTAAGGGCGCCAATGCGCCCAAGCTGATGATCATGCCGGTGGCGACGGTCGATGCGAGCAACTTGAAGGACTATGCAAAGCTGCCGGGCGGGCAGATCATCAGCCCGAGCTACTCGCTGGACTGGGTCAAGCAGAACCTGCTCAGCAAATAAGCCAGGCAGTTCGGGATCGGGCGCTGCCGCACGGCCGCGCCCGATCGTTGTCCGCGCAAAACCGGAGGACGAATGTCCCACATCGCCGTTGCCGTACAGGGCACCGCTGCCGCCCCTGCTGGACCGAGCGTCGTTTCGCTGAGCGGGATCACCAAGAGTTTTGGGCCGACGCTGGCCAATGCGGGGATCGACCTGTCTGTGCGGGCCGGCGACGTGATCGGGCTCGTCGGCGGCAACGGTGCCGGCAAGTCGACGCTGATGCGCATTCTGTGCGGCGCGATGTGGCCGACGCTAGGCGCGATTTCCTTTGCCGGCGAAGAGGTTCCTTTCGCAGCCTACAACACTGGCGAAGCGCAGCGCCGTGGCATCCGCATGGTGCATCAGGAGCTGTCGCTATGCGCCAACCTGTCTGTCGCCGAGAATTTCTTCCTGGAGACCCCTGGCGACTCGGCAAGCCGGCCGGGCTGGCGGGCGTTGTACCGAACCCGCGCCCGCGCGGCGCTCGACGCCGTCTTCCCGGGCAACGGCATCGACGCCGATACCGAGGTCGGCCATCTCACCATTGCCGAACGTCAGATGGTCGAGATCGCACGCGCCGCGGCGACGCCCAGCGTCACGCTGATCGTGCTCGACGAGCCGACCTCTTCTCTCGACCTCGACCGCTCGAAGCAGCTGAGAGCCTTTGTCCGCGGACGCGCAAAGGCCGGACTCGCCTTCATCTTCATCAGCCACAAGCTGCAGGAGATCATCGACATCGCCACCGAAGTCGTGGTGCTGCGCAACGGCCGCATGGCCTGGCAGGGCCACGCCTCGAATGCCTCGATCGGCAAGCTGGTGCAGTTGATGGGTGGCGACGCCAATCCGATCCATCAGCACAGCGTCGCCGCGGCATCCTCGCAGGACGTGCTGGTGCGGCTCTCGGGAGCGCTGACGTCGGAGCTCGGCCGCGACCTCGACATCGTGCGCGGCGAGATCGTCGGGTTGGCCGGGCTCGAGGGCAGCGGCCAGAAGGATCTGCTGCACGCGATCTTCAAGCCCGACCGGAAACAGCAGGCGACCGTCGCCAGGTATGCCGAGGCAGGCTTCATCGCCGGTGACCGGCAGAAGGAAGGCGTGTTCCCGCTGTGGAGCGTGCTCAGCAACATCAGCATTGGCGCGCTTGCCCGCCGGTCGGCGCTGGGCGTCGTTTCCGAGCGCGCCAACAGCGATACGGCGAAAGGCGCCGCCAGCAAGCTGCGGCTCGACGACACGCGCTTTCAGTCCAACATCACCGAGCTCAGCGGCGGCAACCAGCAGAAGGCACTGGTGGCGCGGGCGCTGGTCGCTGACACGCCGATCATCCTGCTCGACGATCCGACACGCGGCGTCGACATAGCCACCAAACAGGATTTCTATCGGCTCTGCAACGAAGTCGCGCGTGGCGGCAGAGCGCTGATCTGGCATACGACCGAGGATGCGGAACTGCTTGCCTGCGACCGCGTGCTGGTCTTTTCCGGCGGCCGTATCGTCAGCGAGCTGGCGGGCGAGGCTATTACCGAGCAAGCCATCGTCGGTGCCTCCTTCGCGCAACCGGCGGCCGGCCAATCCAATACCCCCAGCAAGCGGACCGTCATGGCGGGACTCGGGCGCAAACTGGTCAATGCCGCGCCGTTCATCGGGCTTGCCGCCGTGCTTGCCATCATGATCGCGATCAATCCGGCTGTCGCCTCGACTTTCGGGCTCGATCTTCTCTTGATGCCGGCGCTGTCGCTGGTGCTGGTGACGGCGGCGCAGATGTTCATCGTCGGGGGCAGCGAGATCGACCTCGGCGTCGGCGCCTTCGCCGGCCTGGTCAGCGTGCTCAGCGCCACACTGCTCTACGACCAGCCATGGCTCGGCACGCTGGCGCTGGTGGCCGCGCTCGCCGCCTATGCCGGCCTTGGCGGCGTTATCCAGGCGCGCAAGATCCCGGCCATCGTCGTCACGCTGGGCGCATCCTTCATCTGGGTCGGCATCGGCTACGCGCTGCAGCCGACACCCGGCGGCGCAAGCCCGGACTGGCTGATCACCCTCTTCGGCTGGTCGATCGGCTTCATGCCGACGTCGATCATCATGATCGCAACCGTGGCACTGATCGTGCTCGCCATTGACCGGTTGCCGCTCGGTGTGGTGCTGCGTGGCTTCGGTAACAACCCGGCTGCGATGATCCGCTCAGGATGGTCGCCGACCCGCTATGCACTGGTGCGCTATCTCATCGCCGGTCTGTTCGCGGGCGCTGCCGGCCTGTCGCTGACGGCCATCAACACGGCGAGCGACATCAACTCCGGCAATTCCTTCACGCTGCTCAGCGTCGCCGCGGTGGTGATGGGCGGCTGCTCGCTCCTCGGCGGCATCATTTCGCCGGTCGGCGCCGTCGCCGGCGCGGTGACGCTCTCGCTGATCGGCGCACTTCTGGGCACCCTCAGCGTCAGCAGCGACTACAACGCCGCCACGCAAGGGTTGATCCTGATCGCGCTGCTCACCTTGCGCAGCCTGACCGCAGACCGCCGGAGCGAGTCATGAACGCATTTGCCAGCTTCGGCATCTGGGCGCAGCGGAACCGCTGGATCTGGGCGGCGATCGGCGTGCTTGTGTTGTGGCTGGTGCTCTCCGTGGTCACCAACCGCTTCAGCCTGTCCAGCTTGTCCGGAGTCATTTTGTCGGCATCTTTCCTGACGATCGTCGGCATCGGCCAGATGTTCGTGGTGACCACCGGGCGCGGCAACGTCGATCTCTCCGTCGCTTCGGTAATCACGCTCAGCGCCTTCGTCGCGTTGCTCACCATCAAGGGACAGGATGCCAACCTGGCCATCGGCGTCATCGCCGCGATCCTGCTCGGCCTGGCCGTCGGGGCGCTCAATTCGCTGCTTGTCGTCGGGCTCGGCATTCCGGCGATCATCGCGACGCTGGCGACCGGCTATGTGTTGGCGACCGCAACGCTCTTATCGAACAAGGCGATCCCGGGTTTCGCGGTCAGCCCGGCACTGAAGCAACTGGCGACTGGCCGTATCTCCGGCGTGCCGATCATGGCCGTCATCGCCATTCTCGGCGTCGCCGCAACCTCCTTCGTTTTGCGCTACACGGTGTTCGGGCAACTGCTGTCAGCGGTCGGCCAGAACCGCGCCGCGGCCCGGCTCGCAGGCATCAGCAACGGTCCGGTGGTCGCATCGGCCTTCGTCATCTCCTCGGTGCTGGCATCGCTCGACGGTCTGTTGCTCGGAGCCTATATCGGCGGCGCCTTCCTGGAGATGGGCCAGCCCTATCTGCTGCAGTCGATTGCCGCGGTGGTGCTAGGCGGAACGCTGATCTTCGGCGGATCGGCGACGGCTTTAGGGACGCTCTTCGCCAGCATCCTGCTCATCCTCATCGTCACCACCATGCAGATCATCGGTCTGCCTCCGGGCGCGCAAGACATCGTGCAAGGCATCGTCGTTATCTTCGTGCTTGCGCTGGCCGGGCGCCAGGCAATGGCACGGCGCACGCCCGCCGACCTCGCGGACGGCGACAAGGACCCGGAGGCGACGACGAAAGTGCCGGCGGCGACGGTCCAGCCGAGATGACAGACAAGTCATAGACAATTCCTCTTGCCAAACTCTGGTAGAGTGATCATACCAGTATGCGAGATGACGATTGGCGCGGCCCCTCGTCTGAACGTCAGGAGCAGATTGATGACAACGATTGCGCTATTGGGTGCCGGCGGCAAAATGGGCTATCGCCTGTCGACCAATTTTCGCGGCTCGCCCTACACCATCCGCCATGTCGAGATCAGCGAGCCGGGCAAGGAGCGCCTGAAGACCGGGCTCGGCATCGACACGGTCGGCGTCGATGAAGCGCTCAAGGGTGCCGACGTGGTGATCCTGGCGGTTCCCGACACGCATATCGGCAGGGTCTCGGCCGGCATCGAGAGCAAACTCGTCCCGGGAACGATGGTGATCGTGCTCGATGCGGCAGCGCCTTTTGCCGGCCATCTGCCGAAGCGCTCCGACCTCACCTATTTCGTCACCCATCCCTGCCATCCGCCGATCTTCAATGACGAAACCGACATGGCGGCCAAGAAGGACTTCTTCGGCGGCGTCAAGGCCAAGCAGCACTTCGTCAGCGCCCTGATGCAGGGTCCGGAGCAGGACTATGCCAAGGGCGAGGAGATCGCTCGGATCATCTGGGCGCCGGTGATGCGCTCGCATCGCTTGACCGTTGAGCAAATGGCGCTACTGGAGCCTGGTCTGTCGGAGACGGTATGTGCTTCGCTGCTCGTCGTCATGAAAGAAGCCGTCGACGAGGTGGTGGCGCGCGGCGTCGACAGGCAGGCGGCGCTCGACTTCCTGCTTGGCCACATGAACGTGCTCGGCGCCGTCATCTTCGGTGAAACCAAGGGTGTGTTCTCGGACGCCTGCAACAAGGCTATCGAATTCGGCAAGCCGGTGCTCATGCGCGACGACTGGAAGCGGGTCTTCGAACCGGAAGAGATCGCAGCCAGCATCCAGCGCATAACCTGATGCGAAGTCGAGGTTAGGTACAGATCACCTGAATTAGTGGTTGACTCATCATACCAGCTAGCTTTAGCTGCCCTGGCTCGGATTTTTGGGAAATCCGACCACGAAGGAGTGACGGGCGGCGGGGAGAGCAGCGAGACAAGGTTCGGATGAAAGCCGGCAAAGACTTTCAAAATCCGAGCGGCGCGGCCCGCACTGCCTAACTAATTCAGACGCAGACAATCGCCTCGGCCGTCCGGGGCAGGTTTTTCAACGGGAGGACTTTATGAAACTCAATCGCAGAATGACGCTTGCGGCTTTCGCCGGCGTGCTCGCACTCGGCACCGCGATGCCTGCCTATGCGGCGGACCTGATCGCCATCATCACGCCTTCGCACGACAATCCTTTCTTCAAGGCGGAAGCCATCGGCGCCGAGGCCAAGGCCAAGGAGCTCGGCTACGATACGCTGGTGCTGGTGCATGACGACGATGCCAACAAGCAGTCGGAGCTGATCGACACGGCGATCGGTCGCGGCGCCAAGGCGATCATCCTCGACAATGCTGGCGCCGACGCCACTGTCGCGGCCGTGCAGAAAGCCAAGGACGCCGGCATCCCCTCCTTTCTCATCGACCGCGAGATCAACGCCACCGGCGTCGCCGTGGCGCAGATCGTCTCCAACAACTACCAGGGCGCCCAGCTCGGCGCGCAGGAATTCGTCAAGCTGATGGGCGAGAAGGGCAATTATGTCGAACTGGTCGGCAAGGAGTCCGACACCAATGCCGGCATCCGCTCCAAGGGCTATCACGACGTGATCGACGACTATCCGGACCTGAAGAAGGTCGCGCAGCAGTCGGCCAACTGGAGCCAGACCGAGGCCTATTCCAAGATGGAGTCCATCCTGCAGGCCAACCCGGACATCAAGGGCGTGATCTCCGGCAACGACACGATGGCGATGGGCGCCTATGCGGCGTTGGCCGCAGCCGGCCGCAAGGACGTCATCGTCGTCGGCTTCGACGGCTCGAACGATGTGCGCGATTCTATCACGTCAGGCGGCATCAAGGCGACGGTGCTGCAGCCGGCCTACGCCCAGGCGCAGATGGCCGTCGAGCAGGCCAGCGACTTCATCAAGAACAAGAAGTCGCCGGAGAAGGAAAAGCAGCTGATGGACTGCGTGCTGATCAACGGCGACAATGCTCCCAAGCTGGAGACCTTCGCGCTCAAGAACTGAGCCGGCCCGATAGAAGCTGCGAGGGACGAACGCGTTCGCCCCTCGCCTCCATTTTCACTATCCGGGTGTCTTTCGAACGCCATGCCGAACAAGTTGACCTGGCTCACCCTTGGGCTGACCGTTGCCGCGCTCGTTGGTCTCAGCATTAGCGCCTGCAAGATCCTGCCGACACTGTCGGCGCAAGGCGGCGATAGCGCCAACAGTACGGCCTTCAATCCCGACAAGATGGTCGAGGACATCTGGGTCTCGAAGGTCATTCCCTATTTGCAGCAGAAGGCAGGACCGTTCGCAGAGGTCCATGCGCTGGCCAAGACCGATCAAGTCGCCGCCGGCGCCAGATACGGCAATGCGAAGAAGCAGGCGAATTCGCCATGGACTTTCGCGGTTCGGGTCGAAGGCAAGATCGTCGCCGCCAACACGCAATCGCGCGCGGCGACCATCGATGTCGACGTCGATGGCGACGGCAAAGCGGATGCGCGTGTGCAGATCGGGCCGGCGATGCGCGGCACCGCACTTCGCGACAGCCTGGACTTCGTGCAGTTCAACGACTTCACCAACCAGATCGACTTCGCCCAGTTCGGCAAGGCCTTCAATGCCCATGCCGACAAGACCGTGCTGTCCAAGCTGCCGCGTGATAAACTCGAGGGCCGGACCGCGAAGGTGCTCGGCGCCTACACGATCGAAAGCAGCCAGAACCTGCCGCTGGTGACGCCGGCGGAGGCCGAGATCGGGCCGAAGCCATGAGCTCCGATCACGACGTCATACTCAAGCTGGAAGACATCTCCAAGGTCTATGCCGGCACCGTGGCGGTCAAGCACGCCAATTTCGAGGTGCGCAAGGGCGCCGTCAACGTGCTGGTCGGCGAGAACGGCGCCGGCAAGTCGACGCTGATGAAGATCATCGCCGGCGTTGAACGGCCAACCGCCGGCCGAATCCTGCTCGACGGCAACGAGGTTTCGTTCTCGTCCTCGGGAGATGCAGTCGGCCGCGGCATCGGCATGGTGTTCCAGGAACTGAACCTGTTCGGCAACCTCACAGTCGCCGAGAATATCTTCGCCACCCGCGAGCTGACCAACTGCTTCCGCAAGATCGACCATAAGGCGCAGGAGCGGCGCGCTGCCGAGTTCCTCGAACAACTCGAAGCCGGCATCCGGCCGGACATGCCGGTCGAGGATCTGCGCATCGGCCAGCAGCAGCTGGTCGAGATCGCCAAGGCGGTTTCGCTCGACGCGCGCGTCCTGATCATGGACGAGCCGACCTCGGCGCTGAGTGCGGCCGAGGTCGAGATCCTGTTCAAGGTGATCGCCGATCTCAAGGCGCGCGGAGTCGCCATCGTCTACATCTCGCACCGGCTGGAAGAGCTGATCCGCATTGGCGACTACATCACCGTGCTGCGCGACGGCCGCATCACCGGCCAGGAGGAGATGAAGAACGTCGACACGCAGTGGATCGTGCGGCAGATGATTGGCTCCGACGCCAAGGATTTCGCCAAGGCCGATGGTCATCAGCCGGGCGAGGAGATCTTCCGCGCCGAGGAGATCTGCCTGCCGCGCGTCACCGGCGGATTGGCGGTCGACCATGTCTCCCTGTCGCTGCGCGCCGGCGAGATCCTAGGCATCTACGGCCTGATGGGCGCCGGGCGCAGCGAACTGTTCGACTGCATCATGGGTCGCCACGGCCAAGCCAGCGGCAGGATCTTCATCGACGGCAAGCCGGTCAAGGAGCGCGACACGACGCGGCGCATCCGGCGCGGCCTGGCGCTGATCCCGGAAGATCGTCAGCGCGAGGGCCTGGTGTCGATCCTGTCCGTCGCCAGCAACCTAACCTTGGCCAGCCTGTCGCGCTTCGTCAGCCTGTTCCACATTCGCGGCGGCGCCGAGAAGCAGGCTGTCACGCAGATGGTGCGCGAGCTGGCGATCAAGGTGGCCGACCCGGCGCAGGAGGTGTCATCACTGTCCGGCGGCAACCAGCAGAAGGTTGTGATCGGCAAGGCGCTGCTCACCGGACCGAAAGTGCTTTTGATGGACGAGCCCAGCCGCGGCATCGATGTAGGCGCCAAGGCCGATGTCTTCCGCACGATGCGCAAGCTTTCGCGCGACGGCCTGGGAATCCTCTTCGCCACTTCGGACCTCGACGAGGTGATGGCATTGTCCGACCGCATCGCGGTGATGAGCAACGGAAAATTGACGGGAATGTTCAACCGCGCCGAGGCGACGGAAGCGGCGATCGTCGCCGCATCAGCGCTTGGCCATGGCCCCGTACACGGAGAGCAAACCCGATGACCGACATCCCAGCCAAGGCTGCCGCGCCATCCGTGTCGAGCGGCTCCATGCTTTTGACGCTGATGAAGCTCCGGACCTTCATCGCCCTGATCGCCGTGCTGGTGTTCTTCTCGATCGCGGCGCCGAATTTCCTCTCGGCGGGCAACCTCATCCTGATGGCCAAGCACGTGGCGCTCAATGCTTTCCTCGCCATGGGCATGACCTTTGTCATCATCACTGGCGGCATCGACCTGTCGGTCGGCTCGATCGTCGGCCTGTGCGGCATGGTTGCCGGCTATCTGGTGCTCAACGGCATCGACTTGCAGATCGGCTACACCGTCTATTTCAACGTCATCGAGATCGCGCTGATCACGCTTGGCGTCGGCATCCTGATCGGCGCCGTCAACGGGCTACTGATCACCAGGCTCAACGTCGCGCCCTTCATCGCCACGCTCGGCACGCTCTATGTCGCGCGCGGACTGGCGCTCTTGTCGTCGGACGGCCGTACCTTCCCCAACCTCGTCGGCAAGCCGGAGCTCGGCACCACCGGCTTCGGTTATCTCGGCGCCGGCAAACTGTTCGGCCTGCCGGTCTCGATCTGGATACTGGTAGTGGTGGCGCTGGGAGCGGCCTATCTCGCCCGCTATACGCCGCTCGGCCGCCACATCTTCGCGGTCGGCGGCAACGAGCGCGCCGCGCGGATCTCGGGGGTGCGGGTCAATATGGTGAAGATGTTCGTCTACATGTTCTCCGGCCTCTGCGCGGCGATCGTCGGCCTCATCATCTCGTCCGAGCTGATGGCCTCGCATCCGGCCACGGGCGAAAGCTTCGAGCTCAACGCCATTGCGGCGGCGGTGCTTGGCGGCACCTCGATGTCGGGCGGCCGCGGCACGATCGGCGGCACCATCGTCGGCGCCTTCGTCATCGGCATCCTTTCCGATGGGCTGGTGATGATGGGGGTGAGCTCGTTTTGGCAGATGGTGATCAAGGGTCTCGTCATTATCGTCGCCGTCGTTGTCGACCAGGCGCAGCGCCGGCTGCAGAGCCGCGTGACATTGATGCAGATGGCGAAGGTGGGTTGAGCATGGCTGAGTTGCGTGGAGCGCTGATCGGCTGCGGCTTCTTCGCCGTCAACCAGATGCATGGCTGGCGCGATATAGACGGCACCTCGATCGTCGCCATCTGCGATCGCGACCCCGAGCGACTACGGATCGTCGGCGACCAGTTCGGCATCGAGCGGCGCTATGGCGATGCGGCCGTGATGTTTGCCGGCGAGACGCTCGACTTCGTCGACATCGCCACCACCGTCGGCAGCCATCGGCCGCTGGTTGAGATGGCTGCGGCCAACCGCGTGCCCGTGATCTGTCAGAAGCCGTTTGCGCCGTCGCTGGCCGACGCCAAGGCCATGGTGAAAGCCTGCGCGGATGCCGGCGTGCCGCTGATGGTGCACGAGAACTTCCGCTGGCAGTCGCCGATCCAGGCGGCGCGCGCGGTTGTCGACAGCGGTGAGATCGGCAGGCCGTTCTTCGGGCGCATCTCGTTCCGCTCGGCCTATGATGTGTTTTCCGGTCAGCCTTATCTAGCAACGGGCAAGCGCTTCATCATCGAGGATCTCGGCATCCACATCCTCGACATCGCACGCTTCCTGCTCGGCGACGTATTGAGCCTCACGGCGCGTACTGCGCGCGTCAATCCAGCCATCGCCGGCGAAGACGTGGCGACGATGCTGATGGATCATGAGGGCGGCGCAACCTCCGTGGTCGATTGCAGCTATGCGACGAAGCTTGCCACCGAGCCGTTCCCGGAGACACTGATCGAGCTTGACGGGACGGACGGCACGATCCGCCTGGCGCAGGGCTACCGCCTGACGGTCACCGGCAGGAGCGGCACCAGCGTCACCGACGTCTCGCCGCCGCTGCTTTCCTGGGCGTCGCGGCCGTGGCACAACATCCAGGAAAGCGTCGCGGCGATCCAGAAGCACTGGGTGGACTGCCTTGCCGCTGGCAAGGAACCCGCCACCTGCGGCGCCGATAACCTCAAGACATTCGCGCTGGTCGAGGCCGCCTATGCCGGTGCGGCCAGCCGGCAACCGGTACGGATCAACGAGCTACTCAAATGACCGCTGATCCGTTCCTGCTCTACGGGACGCACGCGGTCGAAGCCGAGCCTGTCAGGCTCAGCGCAGGACCGCTTAGCGCCGATTTCGTCAACGGCAATCTGCGCACCATTCGCCACGCCGGCACCGAGGTGCTGCGCGCCATCGCCTATATCGTGCGCGACCGTGACTGGGGCACTTATGAACCTGCGCTGGCGGATCTGGCCATCGAACAGAAGGACGACCATTTCTGGGTGCGCTACTCGGCAAGCTGCGAGGGGCCGGACGGAAGCAGGCTCGGCTTCCAAGCCGCGATCGACGGCCATGCGGATGGCCGGCTCAGCTTCGATGTTACCGCCCTGCCCCAGAGCGATTTCGAGACCAACCGTTGCGGTTTCTGCATCCTGCATCCGATCGCCGGCCTCGCCGGCAGCCCGGTGAAGGTCGAGCACACGGACGGCACCATCGTAAATACCAAGCTGCCGCTGCTGATCGACCCCTGGCAGCCTTTCAAAGACATGCGCGCCATCACTCATCAGGTGCGGCCGGGCGTTAGCGCCGAATGCCTGATGGAAGGCGACATTTTCGAGATGGAAGACCAGCGTAACTGGTCGGATGCCTCCTACAAGACCTATGTGCGGCCGCTCGCTCTGCCATGGCCCTATATGCTGCCGGCCGGCCAGCCGATGCGACAGACGATCGGCCTGCGCATCACCGGTGGCTCCAAGGAGACTGCCAAGGCGATCGGCGCCGAACCGGTCCGCATCGAACCAGGCGAGACCGGCGCGAAGCTGCCCGATGTCGGCCTGGTCATTTATCCGGAAGATGTCGAAGCGGCATTGGGCAACCTTCCGCTGCTCAAGAAGCTTGGCCCACAGCAGCTCCTCCTCCATTACGATTCGACACGCGGCCACGGCCGGGACGCCTTGCAGGCTTATGCCAGGCTCGCCGCAGCATACCCGGCCTCCACAACGCTCGAATGCGTGGTCGCCTGCGCTGGCGATCTCGACGCCGAGCTCTCCGGTGTCGCCGACATGGTGCGCCGGGCCGGCCTACGGCTCGATGCCGTCGCGGTCTCGCCGTCTGTCGACCGGCAGTCGACACCGCCGGGCAGCGCGTGGCCGGCCTGTCCGCCGCTGGAGGACGTCTATGGCGCCGCGCGGCGCGCCTTCCCGGACATCCGTCTCGGCGGCGGCATGTTCAGCTATTTCACCGAGCTCAACCGCAAGCGCGTTCCCGCCGGCCAGCTCGATTTCATCACCCATTGCACCTGTCCGATCGTGCACGCGGCGGACGATCTCAGTGTCATGCAGTCGCTGGAGGCGCTGCCTTTCATCACTCAGTCGACAAGGGCGATCTATGGGGCGAAGCCTTATCGCATCGGCCCGTCGACGATCGCCATGCGGCAGAATCCTTATGGCGGCGCCACCAAGGACAATCCAAACGGCCAGCGCATCGCAATGGCCAATCGCGATCCGCGTCATGCCGGCTTGTTCGCCGCCGCGTGGACGATCGGCTACGCCGCGCGCGTCGCGCCGGCCAGGTTGGAGATGCTGACGCTCTCCGGCTTCACCGGGCCATTCGGTGTGCTGGCGACAACCGGCGAGCCCGCCGAGGAGGGAAAGCCGCGACCGGTCTTCCACGTGTTGCAGGGCCTGGTCGCACTGGCTGGTCATTCGCAAATTGCCATGCGCGTGAGCGACGATCGCGTGGCCGTTCTGGCGGGCCGCTCACCAGCCGGCGCCATCACGGTCTGGCTGGCGAACGTCACATCGGATGATGTGACCGTCGACGCCTCGGCGCTCGCGGGCGGAGCGGCGGGTCCGGTTACGATCTGGGATGGAGCGGGAGCGCGCAGGCTTGCTCCAGGCGCGGTTTCGGGGCCCCTGGCAATGGCCGCCTATGCCGTAGGCAGGATCGGCTGAAGCTACTTCTCGGAGTTCATCACATACAGGGCGCGCGAGCGCTCGAGATGCTTGATCATCGCCTTCTCGGCGCCGTCGGCATCCTTCTTCTCGATGCGGCCGATGATCTCCTCGTGCTCGGTCAGCGTGAACTTTTCCTTGCCGGTCCAGATCAGCATTTCCGTGTGGTATTCCTTCAGCCAGCCGAGCATCGCCTCGCTGACCGCGACATAGATCGGATTGCCCGAGATCGCCGCGATCTGGGTGTGAAACTTCATGTCGGCGGAGATGAAGGCCTCGGCATCGCCGCGCGCGCCACGTTGCTCGGCGACGGTTGCCCTGAGCCGCTGAACGTCCTCGGGCGTGGCCTTCTCCGCCGCTTCCTTGACCATGCCGCGCTCGAAGAAGATGCGCGCACTCTTTAGATACTCCAGCGTGTCTTTCGATGACGACAGAATGATCTTGGCCGCGCCGTCGACCTGCTTGATGATCGATTTGGCGGTGAGCTGCAGTACCTTGGCACGCTCGCCATGCGAGATGGCGACCAGGCCCATATTGCTCAGTGCCTGCATCGCTTCACGAATCGCCGGCCGGCCGACCTCGAAGCGCTCCATCAGTTCGCGCTCGGACGGCATGTCATCGCCCGGCTGCAATTCACCGCTAGTGATCAGCCGCTTCAGCCTGGCAAAGACTTCATCGGAAAGCTTGCGTCGGACGATCGGTTCCGAACGGTTCATCGCCGCGAATCACTCCCTTGGCCCTGCTTCCAATCTAGCACCGTGACCGCAATTTGCGGAATGTCCATCGTCCTTTGGCGCCGCGCCAGCCAGGATATTGCTTGCAATGCTTATGTACTCATTATACCAGATTTTGGACTCAGGGAATTCTTTTCCAGGCATTTCGAATGGGTATTGCCGGCCATGATCACCCTCACCTATCGCATCGAGACCTCGGGGAGCATCGAGGGACTGGCGGCTAAGATCGCTAGCGACCAGTCGACCGGCACCTTCGTCGCGCTGCCGGGTGAAACCGAGGAGTTGAAGGCGCGCGTGGCGGCGCGCGTGCTGGCGATCCGTCATCTGCCGGATACGGCGCAACCTTCCATTCCCGAGGCCGGCAGCGGTCCCTTCAAGCGTGCCGATGTCGACATCGCCTTCCCCTTGGACGCGATCGGCACCGATCTCGCGGCACTGATGACGATTGCGATCGGCGGCACCTATTCGATCAGGGGCCTGTCCGGTGTCCGGGTCATCGACATGAAGCTGCCGGAAGAATTCAAGGGCGCCCATCCCGGCCCGCAATTCGGTATCTCCGGCAGTCGCAGGCTGACCGGCGTCGAAGGCCGCCCGATCATCGGCACCATCGTCAAACCGGCGCTTGGTTTGAGGCCGCATGAGACGGCTGAAATCGTGGGCGAGCTGATCGGGGCCGGCGTCGACTTCATCAAGGACGACGAGAAGCTGATGAGCCCGGCCTATTCGCCGCTGCCGGAACGCGTGAAGGCGATCATGCCGCTGATCCTGGACCACGAGCAGAAGACCGGCAAGAAGGTGATGTATGCCTTTGGCATCTCGCATGCCGATCCGGACCAGATGATGCGCAACCACGATCTGGTGCTCGAGGCCGGCGGCAATTGCGCGGTGGTTAACGTCAACTCCATCGGCTTCGGCGGCATGGCTTTCCTCAGGAAGCGTTCCGGGTTGGCGCTGCATGCGCATCGCAATGGCTGGGACATCCTGACCCGCCACCCCGGCCTCGGCATGGATTTCAAGGTTTGGCAGCAGTTCTGGCGGCTGCTGGGCGTCGATCAGTTCCAGATCAATGGCATCGGCTCGAAATACTGGGAGCCGGATGACTCCTTCATCCGCTCTTTCGAGGCGGTGACGACGCCGGTGTTTTCGCCTGAGGATTGCGCGCTGCCTGTGGCCTGCTCCGGCCAATGGGGTGGACAGGCGCCGGAAACCTATCGACGCACAGGGCGCACGATCGACCTGCTTTACCTCTGCGGCGGCGGTATCGTCAGCCATCCGGACGGACCGGGCGCCGGCGTGCGCGCCGTGCTGCAGGCCTGGCAGGCAGCGGTCGAGGGCATTCCGCTGACGGAATTTGCCAAAGCCCATGTGGAACTGGCGCGCTCGATCGAGAAATTCGCCGACGGCAAGGCGGCCTGAGCATGCAGGACCTGCTCCTCAGCTACTACGGCGACGACCTCACTGGCTCGACCGACGTGATGGAGGCGCTGGAACTCGGCGGCGTGCCGACCGTGCTTTTCATACGCAAGCCGGATGCCGGCCTGCTTCAGCGTTTCGCCCATTGTCGCGCCGTCGGGCTCGCCGGCACCAGCCGAAGCGAATCCCCGCAATGGATGGACACGCAT
This sequence comes from Mesorhizobium sp. CA16, assembly GCF_020165175.1. NCBI lineage: Bacteria > Pseudomonadati > Pseudomonadota > Alphaproteobacteria > Hyphomicrobiales > Phyllobacteriaceae > Mesorhizobium > Mesorhizobium sp. CA16. The sequence goes on along the minus strand of NZ_JAIUHP010000005.1, from coordinate 191,568 downwards.
CTCAAGGATGCTTTCGTCTGGCTGAAAGCGCTTCAAGCCGAACTCTGTCACTACAAGGTCTGCTCGACCTTCGATTCCAGCCCGACGATCGGCAGCATCGGCAGGGCGATCGAGATCGGCCGCTCGGTCTTCGCTCAAGAAAGCGTGCCGCTGGTGGTCGGTGCGCCGCAGCTCAAACGCTACACCGCGTTCGGCCATTTGTTCGCCGCGTATCGCAACAGATATTATCGCATCGACCGACACCCGGTGATGAGCCGGCACCCCGCGACGCCAATGAACGAATCCGACCTGCTCGTCCACCTGTCACGACAGACCGGGCTTGCCTCCGGATTGCTCGATCTGGCGACGCTGCGCTCGACCGCGCGAGCGGAGACGTTCGACAGGCTGGCCGCCGAAGGCGCCGCAATCGTGTTGATCGATGTCGACAGCCCCGAGACCCAGGCGCTGGCCGGCAAGGAGATCTGGCGTGCCCGCAAGCCGGGCGGATATTTCGTCGTCGGCTCCTCCGGCATCGAATATGCGCTGCTTGCCGAATGGGCGAGCACGGTTTCGGGCGCCGGCACAGATTTTCCCGCACCGGGCGCCGCCGGGCGCATCGCTGTGGTGTCGGGCAGTTGCTCGCCGACGACGGAGCGGCAGATCCGGCATGCGATGAGCGACGGTTTCGACGGCATCGAGGTCGACCCGGTCGAGCTTGTCTCGGAGCATTCCGGCAAGGCGATCGCGCAGGCGATCGCCGCCGGCAGGACCAGCCTCGAAGCGGGTCGAAGCGTCATCCTCTACACCGCGCTCGGCCCTGCCGCCGATCGCGGCGCCGAGATCGACCGCCAGGAAGGCGCGCGCCACAAGCTCGGCCGCGGCCTTGGCGAATTGCTGCGCGAACTCACCATTGCGCATCAGTTAAAGCGCGTGATCATCGCCGGCGGCGATACCTCCAGCCATGCACTCGGGCAGATGGGAGTCGATGCGCTGACGGTCAGGATGCCGCTGCCGGCGTCGCCCGGCTCGCCGCTCTGCGTCGCCCACTCCAGCATCGCCGCAATCGACGGGCTGGAGGTCGCGCTGAAAGGCGGGCAGGTCGGAACCGACCGTTATTTCCTGGCCATCCGCGACGGTTCCGGCGCGTGACAGCGCCATGCCGCACCCGCCCGCATTCGGATCGCCGCCAAAGGACTGACCAATGACACAGATGCCTCAAATCTGGATCGGCACGAGTTGGAAGATGAACAAGACGCTTGCCGAGGCGCAGGCCTTCGCCGGCGGGCTGCTTGCCGATCCGCAAGGCGATCCGCGCATCCAACGCTTCGTCATCCCGCCCTTCACCGCCGCGCGCGAGGTCAAGGCGATGCTTGAGGGTACGTCCGTGAAAGTCGGCGCGCAGAACATGCATTGGGCCGACGAAGGCGCCTGGACCGGCGAGATTTCGCCGGTGATGCTCAGGGATTGCAACCTGGACATCGTCGAGCTCGGCCATTCCGAGCGGCGCGAGCATTTCGGCGAAACCGACGAAACCGTGGCCCTCAAGACGGAAGCCGCGGTGCGCCACGACCTCATTCCGCTGATCTGCATTGGCGAGACATTGGCCGAACGCGAGGCCGGCCTTTCCAGCGAGGTTCTCGACAGGCAGGTGCGCGGCGCACTCTCCAAGCTCGGCGCCATGCAGAAGAGCGCGCCGATCCTGCTCGCCTACGAGCCGGTCTGGGCGATCGGTGCAAACGGCATTCCAGCAACCTCGGATTATGCCGACGCCCGCCAAGCGGAGATCGTCGCTACTGCCCAAGACGTGCTCGGGCGCCGTGTCCCTTGCCTCTATGGCGGTTCGGTCAATCCCGGCAATTGCGCCGAACTAATCGCATGCCCGCATGTCGACGGGCTGTTCATCGGGCGCTCCGCCTGGGCTGTCGAGGGTTATTTCGACATCCTGTCCAGATGCGCCGCAACATTATGAAGGAGACGATCATGAAGCTCGCGGTTGCAGGCGACAGCGCCGGCGAAGGCTTGGCCAAGGTTCTCGCGGATTACCTGAAGGACAGGCACGAGGTGTCGGAGGTGTCGCGCACCGGGGCCGGTCCCGATCTATTCTACGCCAACCTGTCAGACCGGGTCGCGAGCGATGTGCTGGCCGGCAAATATGACCGGGCTATCCTGATCTGCGGCACCGGCATCGGCGTCTGCATCTCGGCCAACAAGGTGCCAGGCATCCGCGCGGCGCTGACCCACGATACGTATTCGGCCGAACGCGCCGCGCTGTCGAACAATGCCCAGATCATCACCATGGGCGCGCGCGTCATCGGCACGGAACTGGCGAAGTCGATCGCCGATGCCTTCCTGAAGGAGACGTTCGATCCGCAGGGGCGGTCGGCAAGCAATGTTGCCGCTATCGACCAGGTCGACGCAAAGTACAACGCCCGCTGAGACTTCGCGGCTTCATGCTTCGCGACCTTGCTTGGACCAGAAGAAGACCGTTTCCCCGCCGTCGCGAAACACTCTAGTCTCACGATCGGAGACGATACAGGGAGACACGAATGAGCCTGACGCAGAAGCTGATCAACGACGGCAATGCCGCCGTGGACGAAATGCTGGTCGGTATCATGGCCGCCCATCCCGAGCATCTCTGGCGCCCTGACAACGCCCCGCGCGCGGTCGTTGCCAAGAATGGCCCGCGGCCCGGCAAAGTCGCGCTGGTGATCGGCGGCGGCTCAGGCCATGAGCCGACCTTCCTGGGCTATGTCGGCAAGGGACTGGTGGATGCCGCAGCGATCGGCAACGTCTTCGCCTCGCCCCCTCCGCAGCCGGCGGTGGACGCGGCGACGGCCGCGAGCGGCGGTGCAGGCGTCCTGTTCATGTATGGCAACTATGCCGGCGACGTGATGAACTTCGACATGGCCGCCGAGCTGCTGGAGATGGAAGGCATTGAGGCACGCACGGTGCTGACCACCGACGACATCGCGTCGGCGCCGCGCGACCAAAGGCAAAAGCGCCGCGGCGTGGCCGGCAACGTGTTCATCTTCAAGGCCGCTGGTGCTGCCGCCGACATGATGATGCCGCTGGACGAGGTGGAGCGGATCGCCAGGCACGCCAACGACCGCACTTTCACCATGGGCGTGGCGCTCTCGTCCTGTTCCCTGCCGCAGACGCGGAAGCCGAGCTTTGATCTTCCCCTTGGCGAAATGGAAATCGGCATGGGTATCCATGGCGAACCGGGGGTGCGGCGCGGGCCATTGCGTTCGGCCAATGATGTCGCCGACGAAATCATGGACGCGATCCTGGCGGAAATGGAGGCGCCGGCCGGCTCTCGTGTCGCTGTTCTGGTCAACTCGCTCGGCGCAACACCGCTGATGGAACTCTACATCCTGAACGCGCGGATCGCGGAGCGCTTGAAGTCTGCCGGACTGGCGGTCCACAAGACGCTTGTCGGCTCCTATTGCACGTCGCTCGACATGGCCGGCGCGTCGATTACCATCATGCATCTCGATGACGAATTGCAGCGCATGATCGACCATCCCTGCGACTGCGCCATGTTCCGGAGTTGAGCGAGATGGAGTTTACGACCGCGGATTTGAAAATTCTTTTCGGCACCATCTCTGCGCGGATGGCAACTGAGCGCGACAGGCTCTGCGCCCTTGACGGGGTCATTGGGGACGCCGACCACGGTATTGCCATGGAACAAGGCATGAAAGCCGCGGCCGATGCGGCCCAGGCTACCGAGGGCACGCTGCAGGACGTCTTCAATGCCGCCGCCAAAGGCTTTCTCAACGCAGTCGGCGCGTCCTCAGGGCCACTCTATGCGACCGCCCTTCTGCGCGCCGGCAAGGCCGCAGGTCCGCGCGGATCAATGCCGAATGGCGAACTGCGGACCATCATTGCGGCGATGCGCGACGGCATCGTCCAGCGTGGCAAGGCGGAACCCGGCCAGAAGACGATGCTCGATGCCTGGGGACCGGCCGCCGATGCCGCACTCGATGGTCAGAATGCTGATGCCATAATCACGGCTGCCCGACAGGGAGCAGAAGCGACACGCAACATGGTCGCAACCGTCGGCCGCGCCGCACGTCTCGGCGAGCGTTCTTTGGGCCACCCGGACCCGGGCTCGATTTCGGCCGCCATGCTGGTCGAAGAAATCTGCAACGCCATGAAAGCCGCTTGACCGTCCTTTAGTCGGCGATGAGCTCCCGGCGAATGGGCTGACTTGCACCGCAAGCCCAGCCGTATCTAAGCTATTGTCGTTTGTTTCTGGTTCTGAAGCGACTTCGACCTACCCGTATGGTCTCCGGCAATGTCTGCTTCCGGGAAAAGGCGAGGCGAAGATCTCTGCCCGACATCAGGCGCGTTGCCGCCGAATCTCGTTGCCAGATCTTAACCAGGTCGCAGCCGCGAAGCTTGCTGTCGATCGCAAGATCGAACAGCGCACGGTCACGAATACGGCGCTCGCGATCGAGGAAGAAGCGGACGGCCCAGATCTGTTTCTGCGTGAGCGGACGCTTGGTTCCCACCTTCTTTCCAGCGTTACAAGCTGCGCGCTCCCGGCTAGCATCATCGAACTGAGAATGGCCCATTTGAGTTCTCCTCGGCCTTGATCGGCCGAAGGAGAAACGGTGCGGGTCGCCGCTCTGGGCCGATTGCAGACTGTCGGCTTTTCGTGGTTGACTGGGAATAGCCGCCGACCCGGAACAACATAACTGGAAGCGCGTCCAGTGGCTTGACATTGGCGAAGCCTGCTCGATCGGATTGAGATCCATGTCCAGCACCAGGCAAATTCGGATCATTGCCGCGACACTCGACTCTTTTTGGCATCCATTCGGAAGAATTCGGAACAAATGATGCAGCCTTCGAGACGCGCGCGAGAAGCTTCCCCAATCTGAGGCGTGCCGTCATGCCGACGGTGCAGAACCCCAAGGAGGGCGCGCCATGGACGTCGTCAAGTCAATTCCAGACACTGAAAGCGATTTGGCCATCCGCAAACAGGAGGCCTATGAACCGTTTTTTAAACGGCGGGGGCCGCCGCGCTTTGCAACCCTAGAGCAGGAGCGGCAACACCGAAAGGAGCGGCTCGCTGCCGGCTTCCGCATATTCGCGGAGTTGGGCTTCAGCGAAGGCGTTGCCGGACATATCACGGCACGTGATCCGGAATTCACCGAAACATTCTGGGTTAATCCGTTCGGCATGCATTTCGCACATATCACCGTCTCGGACCTCATCCGCGTCGACTGCTCAGGCGATGTGATCGAGGGCACGATGCCGGTCAATGTAGCCGCATTCGCCATTCACCATGAGATCCATGCCGCGCGGCCGGATGTCGTCGCGGCCGCCCACGCCCACTCCATCTATGGCAAGGCGTGGTCGGCGGTGGGCCGGCTGCTCGATCCGATCACGCAAGACGCATGCGCGTTCTATGAGGATCACATCTTCTTCAATGACACGCGGGTGCTGATCACCGAGGCAAGCGAGGCGGCCCGGATCGCCGGGGGCCTTGGTGCCCACAAAGCGGCGATCCTGCGCAATCACGGTCTGCTTACGGTCGGTGAAACTGTCGACGAAGCAGTCTGGTGGTTCATTTCAATGGAACGCTGTTGCCAGGCGCAGTTCCTCGCCGAGAGCGTGGGGACGCCGCTGCAGGTCGATCCGGCCAATGCCCGAGCCGCTCGCGCGGTGAACGGAACGCCCGCCGCAGGCTGGTTTCAATGCCAGCCGCTCTGGCAGCGCATCCTCAGGCAACACCCCGATCTTCTCGAATAGGCTGGCGTGCCACAGAGGGAGACGTCTGATGGGTGATGGCGAAAGCCATCCCCCTTTCCATCTCGCCGTCACGATCGAGGAACGCCTGTGCCCCGTTATCCGCCTCGAAATAGGAGGGACGTCACTGCCCCTATCCTGCAGCTGGTCCTTCAAATGTTGGGATAGCAGATGCTCGACAGGCGGGCGCAAGGCGCAAACCTTCTGGAGCCAATACGCGAGGCAAAAGCCGTCAACGAATTAAATTAATGTCCATCATATTAGCCATAGTTGCGCAGGTGACTTGCGAACGAACGGACGGTGGCCGATAGTGTGATCCCGCATCATTCCCCATCGAGTTGCGAAGCCGCATTCCCCTCGGTTCGGCGCTTCTGATCGGCAATATAGGCAGCTATATAGCGGTCGAGCGCTGCGCGAAATTCTTGATCGCGGGGGCGCGGAGTGCTCACTGGGGTTACCTGGGTGGTCTCGGTCCCAAACCCGATACGATCGAAAACTACAGCGGACATTTTCGGCTCTCCTGTCTCGAAACACCTTGTCAGCGTGAACCCGGCGCGCGGCAAGGTCGCGGGGCCATGGCCGAAAAGTTCCGAAAAGCTCCAAAAAGATGTTAGTTTGTTCCATGATGGGGAAGCGTTTCGCCTTCGGCCCGTTCGAGCTCAATCCGGAGGCAGGAACGCTGCTCCGGCAAGGCGTTCCCGTTCCCGTCGGCTATCGCGGTGTGTTGCTGCTGGCAGCGCTGGTGATGCGAACTGGGGAAGTTCTGTCAAAAGCGGAGCTCATGGACGCGGCTTGGCCGCGCGCGACGGTCGAGGAGAGCAACCTCTCCGTCCAGATCGCATTGCTGCGCAAACTGCTTGGGCGGGCGTCCGACGATGCCGAGTGGATCGCGACCATACCGCGGATCGGCTACCGCTTCGGCGGCGCGGTGGAGTTCCTTGACGCGACCTCGACCCCATCCGACAACGAGGAGGCTGGGCCCTCCATCGCCGTGCTGCCCTTTGCGAATCTTAGCGACGACAGCGAGCAGCAATATTTCGGCGACGGTCTCGCCGAAGACATCATCACTCGCCTTGCGCGGCTGCGCTGGCTCTTCGTTTCGGCCCGCAACTCTTCCTTCACCTATGGCGGTAAAGCGGTCGACGTGAAGCATATCGGGCGCGAACTTGGCGTGCGCTATGTGCTCGATGGGAGCGTGCGCCGTTCCGGACAGCGGCTCAGGATTAATGCCAGGTTGAGCGATGCCAACACCGGGCGCCAGATCTGGGCGGAGCGTTATGATGCGGAAATCGCCGATTTCTTCGCGCTGCAGGACGAGATCGCCCAAAGCGTAATCGGTGCCATCGAGCCCAGGCTCTACGTGGCCGAGCAGGAGCGTTTCCAGAGCCGGTCACCCGGCAGCCTGGACGCCTGGGGGTTCGTCATGAAGGCGATGCCCTATGTCTGGACCTGGGGTTCGATGCCGGATTTCGAGATCGCCGAGCGGCTGCTGAAAAAAGCTATCGACATCGACCCCGACTATCCACACGCCAACTGCCTGGTAGCCTGGGGCCTCGGCGCAAAGGTGATGCTTGGACTGGCTGATGCCGAAGCCACCTTGTCGACTGCCCACGACATGGCGCAACGGGCGATCCGCAGCGATCCGGAGAACCCTTGGACGCACTTCGCCGCGGGCTTCGTGCATATGGCCTCGCGCCGTTTCGATCCTGCCGTTAAAGCCCTATCTGAGGCGATCACCCTCAATCCGAGCCTCGCCTACGCGCACATGATCCTTGGATCGACCTATGCCTATGCCGGCATGCCCGACGACGGTCTGCACCATGTCGCGCTTGCCGACCGGCTCAGCCCGCGCGACTTCACGCAGGCGGGCAGCCTTTCCGTCGTCGGGCTCTGTCATTTCATGGCGGGGCGTTATGTCGAGGCAGCCGAGTTCGAGCGGCGCGCTGTGGATCTCAGGCAGAATTTCGGGACGGCTTGGCGCACCTACGCCGCCTCCGCAGGCATGGCGGGCGATCACGCCGCCGCCACCCACGCGCTGTCACAAACGCGGCGCCTACATCCATCCGTGTCCGTGGATTGGGTCGAGAAATACCACCCCATCATCCACGAAAAGGATCGCGCGCGCTATATCAAAGGATTACGCGTAGCCGGGCTCGACTGACACCGCCCGTCGCCGCCCGCCGTAAGCTCGAGCACGGGGTTGGAGAGGGCGGCAGATCGTGACGCTCGTGGCGACGTACCCGGGCGATGCCGAGTAAAGAGCTAGGCTGGAGCGGCCCATGACGGGACGCGGAGTTCGCTATGCGCCGAGAGCCGTCGGTCCGCTATCAGAGCGCGTTTAGCGGACAGCTGCCGTTTGGCCTCCGGCTAGATGAGCTGATCGAAGCCCCAAAAGGCGCAGGAGAGTTTGTTTTGAAGGATCGTCGGTCGAGGAAATTCAGCCTCCAGGTCACTATGCGGCTCCAGGATCGATGTTCTGGTTCATCCGGAAGATGTTCTCGGGATCATAGCGCCGCTTTACCTGTTGAAGACGTCCGTAAGCCTGAGGGCCAAACGCATCGCGGACGAGGTCGGCGCCTTCGCCATGGCCTGGGAAATTGAGATAGAGCCGGCCGGTCGAGTGTCGCTGCATGTGCTGCCAGAAGGTGCGCACCCAGCCGATATTCGCGTCGTCGTCCGAAGCCCTCGACCAGATCGCGTCGAGGCTCAGCATGTAGGGCATGGACCGGTCGCCGAAGGCGGTCGCGTCTTCCGGCACGCGCTGCACGTGGCCGCCGAATTTCCAGATCGAGGCGAAAGTCATCTCGGACGGACGTTTCGCCATCTGCCGTACGATATCCGCAATGACGCCGTCGTCGAGGCGGGAGAGATAGGTTGATTTCCAGTAGCAGCGGTCGCGCCCCTTCGGAAACAGCGCGTCGTACAGTGACTGAATGGTGCAATAGGGCATGCGGCCGCTGAAATCGACCAGCGGTTCGCCAAAACCGCGGAGCGGCGCTACAATCCGTTCGCCTTCATCCGCCGGGCCGTCATACACATGCGCAAGTGACACTACGCGCCGGCCGCGCGCGGGCTCGGGGAGGGAAGGATCGTCAGGCAGCATCGAGAATTCAGCGAGTCCGCTCAGCCGGTCCGGTGCCGTTTCCATGAAGTCGCGCCAGCGCGCAATGACCTCGTCCGCGCGTTCCTCGGGATAGGCGGGGCCACACAACATCAGCTCAGATTCGATCGGGTGCAGCTTGAACTCGAAGCTCACCACGACACCGAAATTGCCGCCGCCGCCGCGGAGCGCCCAGAGAAGATCGCGGTTTTCCGTCTCGTCAGCGCGGATCAGCTTGCCCTCGGCGGTGACGACATCGGCCGCGACGAGATTGTCGACGCAGAGGCCATGAGTGCCGCGGAGCCACCCGATGCCGCCGGACAATGTCAGGCCCGCAACGCCGGTCGCGGAGATGAGGCCCCCCGGCGTGGCACGGCCGAAAGGCGTCGTCGCGGCGTCGACATCCGCCCAGGTCGCACCGCCACCGACGATGGCGCGGTCGAGGCCGGGCACGACGCGCACCGCGTTCATCGGCGACATGTCGATCATCAATCCGCCGTCGCAGACCGCATAACCGGCGACATTGTGGCCGCCAGAACGGATGGCGATGGCGAGTCTGTCCTCGCGCGCGAAATTTACCGAGACCATGACATCGGCGGCGTTCCGGCAGCGGGCGATGAGGGCTGGGCTTCGGTTGATCATGCCGTTCCAAACGACCCGGGTGGCATCGTAGGCCTCGTTCGTCGGAACCAGCACCTCGCCGCGCATTCTGGAGCGAAGGTTTTCGATGCTGGCTGGCGAAAGCGAAGGCGTGGTCGTCGCGTTCATCGTCCCATCCTCCGTTTCCAGAATGCTAGCGCGGAACGAATGCGCCGGCTAAAGTCGAAAATGCAACGAAACGGTCATTTCTGCCATGGCTGAACAGGTGGCTCCGTTCAATGTGGCGATCCTCGCCGTGCCCGAGGTCACGGCTTCGGCGCTCTACGGGATGGTCGACCTGTTCTCCTCGCCGGGGCGGGACTTTCGCTTCATCACGCAGGGCATGGCTGGCGACCAGCGGATGCGGCCCTAGGTCGTGGCGCGCGGAGCAGACCGGTTTCGCGCTGCGAACGGCGTCTGGGTACATCCTGATCACACGATTGCCGACTGTCCGCGTCCTGATATCGTCTGCATCCCCGATTTCTTCGTCAATCCGGGCGAAAGCGTCGCCGGGCAGTATGACCCTGAAGCGCGCTGGCTGAAGCGCGTGCATGAGGAAGGCGCGCTGCTGGCGAGCGCCTGTTCAGGCGCGGTGCTGCTGGGCGAAGCCGGGCTTCTCGCGAACCGCGAGGCGACAATCCACTGGGGCTATGTCGACGCGCTGACGAACAACTATCCCGGCGTAAAGGTGAAAGTGGAGCAGTCGCTGGTGCTGAGCGGCGAGGCGCAGCGCATCGTCATGGCTGGCGGCGGATCGAGTTGGCAGGATCTGGCTCTGTATCTGATCGCGCGCTTCGTCGGTCTTCGTGAGGCGATCGAGGTGGCGAGGGTCTACATGCTGCAATGGCACGACCTCGGCCAGCAGCCCTTCGCCACGCTGGCGCGCTCGCGGCAGACCAGCGACGCAGTGATCAAGCAAAGTCAGCAATGGGCGGAATCGAATTTCCGCAAGCCGGCACCGGTCGCCGTCATGGCGCGCCTGTCGGGTTTGCCCGAACGCTCCTTCGCGCGTCGCCTCGCCAAGGCAACGGGCATGAACGCGTTGGACTATGTTCACGCGCTGCGGCTCGAAGAAGCCAAGTGGCTGCTGGAAACGAGCGACGAGGCCATCGAGGCGATCGCCAACGAGGTCGGCTACGAGGACACGAGTTTCTTCGGGCGCCTGTTCCGCCGCAAGGTCGGTATTACGCCGATGCAATACCGCTTGCGCTTCGGGTCGTTGCGCCGGGCGGTCCAAAACGGATGACCGCGGATAATCCGGCAAGGAGGACGTTGATTTCATCAAGGGCAAATGTCCACTTCCGGGTAATCGGCAAACACCTCTGAACGACCGGCTTGAGGCGCAAAGCTGTCGTTCATATTGGAAATGTGTGATGAAGCGCGCTATCCGAACACCGCCCATATCATAAGCCGGTGCCTTACAAACCGACCAAAAACCGAACCTAATACCCCGCCTTGTCCATAAGCACCCGCAATTCGGGCTGAGGTGCGACCCAGATTCCGAAAGTTCCAGGAACCCCAGGGAAATTGGATGCCGCATCGGACTTTAAGGCCCATGGATATCGCAGCGAACATTCGCGATGGAACGGCCAACATCGGCGGCAAGAGAGCGTCCGAATGGGACTGTCGGCGGCTCCGTCGTGGGAACGAAAAAAGAAGAGAAGCAGAACGTTTGTGTGCGATTTTTGCACACGGCTGCCCGCAACCATCTGATATTACTTAGCTATCTGCCCGATCCATCATTGGTGCTATGGCTAGCGTCGTCCGCATAAGCCTATTCAATGCTGTTTGCCCCTGTCATAATCAAATCTGTCAGCGCAATATACCGCATTCTCTTTTATTTTCAGATACTTCGATGGCAGGGACATAAGTCCCATTTCGAGAGGGACCATTTTCCTCAGTCACATAGTTATTAAAAAATCAATAGTCCAGTTTTAATTTTCCACAAATAAGAGTAAACATTAGCTGCTCATAATATGAGCATTGGAGGCGTGCAGGCAGTCATGCCTGTTGGGGAGGGGCGGTTAGTATGCCCTCATTATCGATCCTTGGCGGCCGCCGTTGGTGGGCCGCCGATGCGCGCAGGACGCATCCCCCTAGAATTGCCTGACGGGGCAAGGAGCGGAGGATCAGCGGCGGCTCCTCCGAACCCCTCTACCCCTCCTGAGAGTCAATTCACCACTCCAGTTTTCTTTAACGATGGCGCGTAGCGCTGGCCTGGCCAGCGATGCGCGTCCGTGCGGCCGGTTGCCAGCGTTGGGGCTGAAATCGCGCTGCCGCATTGAAACCAGGGAGAATTACCAATGGCACTGGACATCACAGCTCAAGACATCATCATCGACGAGACCACCGGTTTTCAGGAAGATGATATTAGCCCTACCAGCAACACCACGCTGCAATATCTCCTCAGCCTCGACGGTTCGGGTGGATTGGCCTCGCCGGAAGTCGCCTACCAAGCCGACTTCGTGGTGGCCTCAGCAAATGCGGGCGAAACCATCACCTCGGTTATTCTCACGCAGAATTCCTCCGGAACTCCGTTTTCGACCACCGTCGGCGTCAACAGCGGCATCCGGACGGTCGATGGCAATTATGTCTGGCTGTTCCAAGATCAAACTCACCCAAACGTTGTGATCGGCGTCATTGGGACCTCAAACGCGGCCACCATGCCCGCCCCGACCGGCCCACTCGCCTTCTCGTTTGGGCTGGCCAGCACCAGCGCCACCAATGCAGACCTGTACCTGGTTCAGTATGTGCCGTTGTTCCATCCGGATGCAACTAACCCGAACGACCAAATCGATCTGCTCAACAAGGTGTTCGCATCGGTCACGGGAACGACCGTGCTCAATTTCAGCCAGCTCGGCGACGCCCCTCCCGGACACAACAATTGGTACATCCTCGACGCCGACGTCGCGAGCTCACAGAAGATCCTTGTCACCGCTCACGACAATGGGGTGCAGGCTGAAGTCAACGTCAGCACGCAAGGCCTGGGCGTCTCATCCCAGGATGTACGCTTCGGCCGTGAGCTTCAGATCGATCTGATAAATGGCGGCACCCAGAGCGCTGGCAAGAACTTTACCGACACGCCGCTCGCGCCCAACTACACCGACCACATCGAGAACGTCTCCGGCGCAGGTTTCTCGATCTCGCAGTCCACACCCACCAACACCGTGGCCGATATTGAGGTCCACGCCTACAACAATAACGACAACGCGAAAGGCTCCGTGTTGCCGGGTGACGACAACGATACCGAGATCAATATCACCGGAGTGACGTTCAAGCTGAACGGCGTCGCGACGACGGCCGCCGCCCTGGGCATAACAGTTGATCTCAGCGGCACCGGAATGATCCTGCACAACGTCCGCGAGGGCGTGACCGTCGATTTCACGACTGCGGGCGGCTCGGGCGGAACGTTCGACCGATTCACCATCAAGAATATCGACATGGAGAAGGACTATTTCGACGTCAAGGAAGTGCACTTTGCTGGGAACGTGGCCAACGCCTACAACGAACAAGTCGGCTCTTTCATCAACTTCAACGACGATGGACCAAGCATTTCGACGACCGGCACCGAGCCGACGCTGACCGTTGACGAGACGATTCTTGGCACCAACGACACGAAGAGCTTTGCCGCCAACTTCAGCCCGCTATACGGGGCAGACGGGGCGGGCACGGTGACCTACGCGCTTAGCTTTACGGCAGGTTCGACCGGACTTGTCGACACCGCGACTGGGCAGCCTGTCGTCCTCTCGCTGAGTGGCGGCGCCATCCAAGGTCGCACAGCCACGAGCAACGACCTCGTGTTCACGGTCTCTGTCGACGCCTCGGGCAACGTCACCCTCGATCAGATCCGCGCGGTGGTCCATCCCACCAGCGACCCGGACGAGAGCAAGACTCTGGCAGCCGACAATTTGATCCAACTCACCGCGACCGTCACCGACAAGGACGGTGACCACGCACCGGCCACCCTCGACATCGGCCAGAACCTCAACTTCAAGGACGATGGGCCGAGCATCACGGCAGACGGCACCAAGCCGACGATCACGGTTGATGAGTCCAATTTGGGCGACAACAGCGGCGACTTCTCCGCTGCCTTCCACTCGAATGCTGGTGCGGATGGCGACGCCATCAGTTACACGCTCGACATCAGTCAGATCACGAACGACAGCGGCCTGACGGACACTTTGACCGGCCAGTCGGTTCTGCTTTTCGTCGAAAACGGTGAGGTGGTTGGCCGCGCTGGATCAGCTGCGGGCGATATCGTGTTCACGGTGAGCGTGGATGCTGATGGTAACGTGACACTCGATCAGGCACGTGCAGTCATACACTCGCCCGACACCGGACCCGATCAGGCAACCACGCTGGCGGCCGATGATCTCGTCACCTTGACGGCGACCATCACCGACGGTGACGGCGATCAGGCCACGGACACTGCCAACATCGGTACAAGCCTCGTCTTCAAGGACGATGCCCCGACGATCACGGTGCCGTTCGACGGCGACCAAAATGCCGGCAACGGTCCCGGAACGCACGAGACGCTGGCCAACACGCTCAACGCGTCGGCCACCGGAGCCTTCGGCTACGATGTTGGCGCGGATGCCCACCCAGCCGCGTTCTACGACACCACGCACTCGGACTTCGCCGACCAGGACGTCGTGGCTACCGGCATCCAGCTCAGCCTTGGTGGCAACCTCACAGGTCTGGTCCCCAACACGCAGACGCCGTTCATTAGCTCGTCCGCGACGCTCCAGTCGGAAGACGCCACCCAGGCAACGTTCAACTGGCAAATCTCGTACGACAGCGACCCGAATACGGCTGGCGACCAAACGGCCACGGCGGGCGGTACCCTAGTCTTCAACAAGACTGCTGACACCTACACCATCACCTTGAACGACGCGGTGGAGGGCTTCACCAAAGACATCCTGCACACCAGTGAGCTTCTATCCAAGGAGCCCACGAGCAATGTCGGCCACCCGAACATTGTGGTGGAGAAGCTCTTCGAGGCGGATAGCACTCCCGAAACGACCGACCGGGACTTCTTCGTGCAGTTCACGGCGAACTCGGTCACCAACACCATCAAGTTCGGTCTTAACTCCACCGGCGACAGCGACAACGCGACACCCACCGACACCGCGTGGAACCCTGGCGATCTGGTCACCAACAACCACGAGGACTGGGTGTCTGCTACCCAGAGCACGAACGGGGTCGCTGGCGACACCATCCAGAAAGGCGAATTGCTGACGCTGCGGTTCTTCGACACCAGCCCTGGCATCGGCACCGAGAGCATCACCCCGAGCCAGACGGCCGCCGACATGGCCATCAAGTTCGACGGGATCGGCACCAGTGAGGACCTGATGGTCATCCTTCAACTCGTCAGCAGCACGGACAGCAGCGTGCATACCACCAAGGCGATCTACATCGAGAACGCCGACATCTACAAAATGGGGCAGGTGCCTACCGCATACGCAGCCGACTTCCCACTCGATAACAACGACGGCCTCATCATCATCGAGAGGAACGACTACAATGGTGTCGGCGAGAACTGGGTGATCCAGGGTGCACAGATCATGCAGTCCGGTAACGGGATCATCGGTCCCGATAACCCGAACCTGGCCGGCTTTCAGGAGACGCCGACGGCGATCGACCTGAACCGGGCGACGGGCTCAGCCGGCGGTAGCTCTCAGACCGCACTGGTGAACTGGGACGCGACCGACAACGACGTGCTGAAGATCGTGGACCTCGGCTTCACCTCGACGCAGACCACGACACCGGACGCGCACCTCGACTTCGGCGTCCAGATAGCGGACGCGGATGGCGACACGACAGCGGTGCAGCACATTCTGGTCGACATCGCCTGACGCCTGACCTTACGGGGGCAGCCGATGCTGCCCCCGTAACGACACCGGCCCAGGCGCCAATTCAATGCCGGGGCCGGGCACTGACAAACGGCATCGAAGCGGGGGGTATCCGTGATGCAGCCAAGGCCACAATTCCAGGAAGTGATGCATCTGGCCCGCCATCAGGTGCCCGCCCTCCTTCTCTTCAGCCTGCTTACCAATCTCCTCCTGCTCGCCAGCACCGTGTACATGCTGCAGATCTACGACAGAGTGCTGTCGAGTGGGTCGATAGACACGCTGCTATGGCTTACCCTTGCCGTCATCGGCGCCATCGCCGTCTATGGCCTGCTGGAACACGCCCGCCGGATGATGCTCGGCCATATCAGCCAGTGGCTGGACGACCAGCTCAGCGTTCCGGTGATCGAACGCGCGATGGAGGCGCGCCTGGCCGGCAGCAACCTCGAAACCGGCCTGAAGGACGTGGGCGATCTGCGCGGCTTCATTGCCGGCGATGGCATACTGACTTTCCTCGACGCGCCCTGGACGCCGGTCTTCCTGGCGTTCATGTGGTTTCTGCATCCGGCATTGGGTGTAGTCGGCCTTGCCGGCGCCGTGCTCCTGTTCTGCGCCGCGCTCGCCAACGATTTCCTCACCCGCCGCAAAGGCCAGGATGCGGCAGCGGGACTGCGTCGCAGCCAGGCCGCCGTCGGTCAATTCGTCGATGGCGCCGAGACATTGCGCTCGCTCGGCATGTCCGAGCCGGCACTGCGGCGGTGGGAGCAAAACCAGCAATCGCTGATCGACATCCAGACCCGGATTTTACAGCGCACCACCATCATCGGCAGCCTGTCGCGTTCGCTGCGTCTCGCCCTTCAGGTGGCCGTGCTGGGGCTCGGCGCCTATCTCGTCCTGCGTCGCGAGCTGACACCCGGCTCGATGATCGCGGCTTCCATCCTGCTCAGCCGCGCGCTGGCGCCGATAGAGCGCTCGATAGGCGCCTGGCGCAGTCTGGTCAGCGCGCGGACCGCGCGCCGCAACCTGATGAAGCTTTTCGCCGAGACCAGGTCGATGCAAACAGCCGGCGTCAGCCTGCCCCGCCCGCAAGGCCGGCTGAAGCTCGAAAACCTGCATTATTGTGCGCCAGGGACGTCGCAGGCGCTGCTGAACGCGATAGGCTTCGGCGTCGAACCCGGCCAGACCTGCGGCGTGATTGGCCCGTCCGGCTCGGGCAAGACCACGCTCTGCCGTCTCATTGTCGGCACGCTGCGGCCCTCGCTCGGCCACGTCCGGCTGGATGGCGCGGAGGTCTGGAACTGGCCTGCGGAGGAACTCGGTCAGCATATCGGCTATCTGCCGCAGCAGGTCGAGCTGTTCCCTGGAACGATCGCCGAGAACATCGCCCGCCTGCGTGACGTCGACAGCGAAGCGGTCATAGCCGCGGCTCAACTCGCCGGCATCCACGAAATGATCCTGCGGCTGCCGAGCGGCTATCGCACCGAAGTCGGACCGCATGGGGCCTGGATATCGCGCGGCCAGCGCCAGCGCATCGCGCTGGCCCGGGCGCTATTCGGTGACCCGCCGCTGATTGTCCTCGACGAGCCGAACACCGGCCTCGACGGCGAAGGCGAAGTGGCGCTGTTCAACGTGCTCCAGCAGCTCAAGGAGCGGGGCCGCACGGTAGTCATCATTAGCCATCAGACCAATCTTCTGCGCACTGCCGATCATATCGCCCTCATCCGCGACGGATCCCTTTCGATGTTCGGCACGCGCGACGAGGTGCTCGGCGCGCTGGCAGGCCAGCCCAGGCACATCCCGGTGCCGGCGGCCATACGGGACAAGATCGCCGCCAATGCGCCAGCAAACCGGAAGGCAGGGGAGTGAGCCATGGGCGGTGATCGATTTGGCGACTTCTCGACGATGCTGGACAGGCTGATGGATAGCTTGGGCGCGTTGGCGGACAGACTGTCCATTTCCGCAGGCGATCTGGTCGCCGCGGCATCGATTTCGTTCAGCGGCCTGAACCAGCCGACGCGCGTCACGATGATTGCGGCCGCCGGCGTGCTCGTCCTGCTGCTGGTTTCAGGCTTGGTCCGGCGGCGGTCACCTGCCCTCCGCGCCAGCGGCCGCGACCTGAACCAACGGACGCGGCCAGCGCGCATGCTGGGCTATGTGTCGGTGATCGTCTTCGTGGGCGGCACCGCCGCGTGGTCAAGCGTCGCCCTTCTGGCAAGCGCCGTCGTCGCCAACGGCGTTGTCAGCCCCGAGGGCTATCGCAAGACCGTCCAGCATCTGGAGGGCGGCATCATCGGCGCGATCCACGTAAAGGACGGCGACAAGGTGAGCGCCGGCCAGGTGCTGATCAGCCTGAAGACGACCGACGCCCAAGGTCGCTATGACGAGTTGCAAGGCCACTATATCCGACTGCTGGCGACCGAAGCGCGCCTGGTCGCGGAGCTTGCCGGGCAGGACCGGATCACCTTGCCCAAGGAGCTGACATCGATCGACAGCGAGACGGCGCGAAAGGTGGTCGCCGAGGAACAGGCGCTGCTCGACAGCCGCCTGGCGACCCGTGCGGGGCGCACGCAAATCCTCAACAAGCGCATCGCGCAAATCCAGGAGCAAAGTACAGGATCGAGGGAGGTGATTGCCGCCGAGGCCGAGCAGCTCAGGCTGATCGACCAGGAGATCGCCTCAGCGCAGGAAATGTACAAACAGGGACTGGAGCGGCTGCCGCGGATACTGGCGCTGCAGCGGTCCCAGGCCGAGATCCGCGCCAATCAGGCGTCGAACCGCGCGCAAGTGGCACATAACGACCAGCAGATCGGCGAGACCGAGTTCCAGCTCCTCAACCTGCGCCAACAGGACAGCGAGAGCGCCAATGAGGATCTCGCAAAAGTGCGAGGGGACCTGGCTGAACTGCGCAGCCAATTACCTTCGCGCCAGGATGTGCTGGCCAGGACCGACATTGTCGCACCAATCGCCGGAACGGTGATGAACCTGCGCATAACGACCGAATCGGGCGTGATCGCAAGCGGCCAGGCGCTGCTTGATATCGTTCCCAACGAGCCCAATCTGGTCATCGATTCACGCATCAAACCGGCGGATATCGACGTGGTACATCCTGACATGCCGGCTCGCGTGGTGTTGTCGGCCTATCCGAGCCGGCATCTGCCGCAAATCCATGGCCTGCTCACATCGGTGTCGGCCGACCGGCTGACGGACGAAAAGACCGGCGAGCCTTATTTCCTCGCCAAGGTCAAAGTCGACACCGCCGATCTCGCAGAGCTGCATGACGTGCACTTGTCGCCCGGCATGCCGGCGGAGGTCATGATCCTGACGGGAGAGCACACTTTGCTCGACTATATGCTGGCCCCGGTGCAGGCTTCGCTCACACGCTCTTTCAAGGAAAACTGAACCGACAACAGCACGGCGACGTCGACCATAAGCCGACGCCTCATCGTCACATCTGTCAGCGCAGCCGCGGGGGCGTGACGGCGCTAGCGCCTCAAGGCGTGGACATTGTCCATCGACGCGCCGCCCAGCGGCAGCGCCATGTCGTCGTCGAGCAGCCGGGTGATGCGAGCAAAGCCGACAAAGGCTTTGCGCGCTTCCTCGGCCGACATCTTGCCCGATAGTGCCGCCGCGCAGCAATTCAGGGCGCATTGATAAACCGGGCCGCGCCGTCCCGTTGGCCACTTCCGCAGGAACACCATCGCCTCGGAGACGCTATCGACTTCCTCCACAGGGTATCCCTGCCCACGCGCAATTCGCACTGGGGTAAAGAAATGCAAGCGATCCATAATTATCCTCCCGGTCGACCGCAGCGCAGTCGAACCGCAATAAACGCACGTCCCGCGAATCGGTTCCAAACAAATTTGGTTGCCGATGGAAAAAGTTCGAAACGCGGGCCCGCGCCTGACATGCGCGAAAATCAGTTGGCGACTCAGCCAATGCAGGCCTGGAGCCGCCGGATAACGGCGATTCTCATTGAATATCTTTAAGGCGAAAGCCGGCAAATGGGTTGCTTGCCGGTTACCCTGCGTCAGGCTTAACCTCCGCGGTCACCGCGTGAGGGCGCGTTTTGCAAAAAGGGGAACACTTGCAATGACCATCCAAGGCGCATCGCCTGACCTCTACAATGAGGATCTGGCTCCCGCAACGGTCAGGAACTGGGGACCGTTTTCGATCTTCAACGTCTGGACCTCTGACGTCCATAGCCTCTGGGGCTACTACCTGGCGGCAAGCCTGTTTCTGTTTTGCGGCGGCTTCGTCAACTTCATCATCGCCATCGGCATCGGCTCGCTGATCATCTATGCGCTGATGAATATGGTCGGCTATGCCGGCGTGAAGACCGGCGTGCCCTACCCCGTGCTTGCCCGCGCCTCCTTCGGCATCTGGGGCGCCAACGTCCCGGCGCTGGTGCGGGCGATCGTCGCCTGCTTCTGGTACGGCGCCCAGACGGCCGCGGCGTCGGGCGCGATCGTGGCGCTGCTGACGCGCCTGCAATGGTTCGACGAGTTCAACAAGAGCTCGCACCTTCTGGGACACTCGACGCTGGAGGTGATCTGCTTCATCATCATCTGGGCGCTGCAGTTGCTGATCATCCAGAAGGGCATGGAAACCGTCCGTCGCTTCCAGGATTGGGCCGGCCCGGCCGTGTGGATCATGATGCTGATCCTGGCCATCTATCTTTGCGTGAAGTCCGGCACTTTCGCCTTCACCAGCGACATCCCGATGGATGTGCTGCTGGACAAGACCAAGGACGCCGGCGTTCCGGGCGAGCCTGGATCCTGGACCGCGCTGTTCGCGGTGGCGGCGATCTGGGTGACCTATTTCTCGGCTCTCTACCTCAACTTCTGCGATTTCGCCCGTTACGCGCCGGACAATGCAGCGCTGCGCAAGGGCAACATCTGGGGCTTGCCGGTCAACCTCATCCTGTTCTCGCTGGTCGCCGGCGTCACCACGATCGCCGCCTATGACGTCTACCATGAGGTGCTGCTCCATCCCGACCAGATCTCGGCCAAGTTCGACAGCTGGTTCCTGGCGGCGCTTGCCGCGCTGACCTTCGCGGTGGCGACGCTGGGCATCAACGTCGTGGCGAATTTCGTCTCGCCGGCGTTCGATTTCTCTAACGTCTTCCCGCGCCAGATCGACTTCAAGAAGGGCGGCTACATCGCGGCGCTGATCGCGCTGGTGCTCTATCCCTTCGCGCCATGGGAAGGCAGTGCGGCTTCCTTCGTCAACGTCATCGGCGCGACGATGGGACCGATCTTCGGCGTGATGATGGTCGACTACTACCTGATCCGCAAAAGCGAAGTCGACGTCGAAGCACTCTATCGCGAAGACGGCGAGTTCCGTTTCCAGAGCGGGTGGCATGTCAACGCCTTCATCGCAGCCGGCATCGGCGCCATCTTCTCCTCGATCCTGCCTAACTTCACCAACTGGCTGCCGTCCTGGTGGGGCGTCTATGGCTGGTTCTTCGGCGTGGCGATCGCCGGCGTCGTCTATTATGTGCTGCGCACCATGGCGCTTGGCGCCGGGGCAAGGACCGCCAAGGCCTGAAACAAGGCAGTGGGCAGTAGGGCTTAGGCAAATAGAGAATGCCACCTACTGCCTACTGCCTACTGCCTACTGCCTACCATCTCCGCCAGACGGCGCACCGTGTTCCAGTTGCGCGACGTGCCGATGCCGAGGCGCTTGTGATTGGCGGCGGCAAGCAGCCGCGAGCTCGGCCGCTCACGCGAGAAGACAAGCCAAATATCGCCGTCTACCAGGAATACTTTTTCGTCGTCGGCGGCATAGGCCTGGAGTGCCTCGACGGTGTCCGCCGGCAGCGGCTCGCGCATCACGCGCACCGCAACCTGATCGGCCGTGTCCGCTGATTCGCCCGGAAACGGATTGGCGGCGGCAAGCTTCAGCCAGTCCTCGGCACGGCGCACGATGATGTCGACATGCCGGCCGAAGCTTTTCTCGAACGCCTTTTCCAGCCGGCCCTCGAGCTTTGAAAGCTCGCCTGTGCGCGCCTCGAACACCAGATTGCCTGTCGCAACCAGCGTGCGGACGTTTTTCAGCCCGAGGCTTTCCGCCATGGCCTTCAGGTCGGACATGACCACCCGCCGCCCCTCGCCCAGGATGATGCTGTAGAGCAGCGCGACATAAGTTTGCATTACGGTCCGCATAGCTGGCACGCAGGCCGGAGCCAAGGCGTGCTGAGATTCAGGTCAGGCCGAGTCGAAAATGGTGGGTTCCGAGAACCGGAGCGGAACGTACTTGAAGTACGTGAGCACCGGAAGCGCAGGAAGCCGCCATTTGCAGGCCGGCCTCACCTGAATATCAGCACACCTAGACGAGCCGCGACTGATCCACTGCAGCCGAGATAAAGCTCGCGAACAGCGGATGCGGGTCGAGCGGGCGGCTCTTCAGTTCGGGGTGATACTGCACGCCGATGAACCATGGGTGGTCAGGATATTCGACCGTCTCCGGCAGCACGCCGTCGGGCGACATGCCGGCAAACACCAGGCCGCAATCCTCGAGCCGCTGCTTGTAGTCGATGTTGACTTCGTAGCGATGTCGGTGGCGCTCGGAAATTTGCGTGTCGCCGTAGATATCCGCTATCTTCGAGCCCTTGGCGAGCTCGGCCTGATAGGCGCCAAGCCGCATCGTGCCGCCGAGATCGCCTGCGGCCCTGCGCTTCTCAAGCATATTGCCCTTCAGCCACTCGGTCATCAGACCGACGACGGGCTCGTCGGTGGGACCGAACTCGGTCGACGACGCATGGTCGACACCCGCCAGAGAGCGGGCCGCCTCGATGCAGGCCATCTGCATGCCGAAGCAGATGCCGAAGTAAGGCACCTTGCGCTCGCGGGCGAACTTTGCCGCCAGGATCTTGCCTTCCGAACCGCGCTCGCCGAAGCCGCCGGGAACGAGGATGCCATGCACCTTCTCCAGCCACGGCGCCGGGTCTTCCTTCTCGAAGATCTCGCTTTCGATCCAGTCGAGCTTGACCTTGACGCGATTGGCGAGGCCGCCATGCGACAGCGCCTCGATCAGCGATTTATAGGCATCCTTGAGACCGGTGTATTTGCCGACGATGGCGATCGTCACCTCGCCTTCCGGATTGTGGATGTGGTTGGAAAGCTTCTGCCACGGCTCCATGCGGGGCTTCGGCGCCGGGTCGATACCGAAGGCCGCCAGCACTTCCGAATCGAGGCCCTCCTGGTGATAGGCCAAAGGCACGTCATAGATATGCGGCACGTCCAGCGCCTGGATGACGGCGCTTTCGCGCACGTTGCAGAACAGCGAAAGTTTCCGGCGCTCCTCCTTCGGGATCGGCCGGTCGGCGCGCACCAAAAGGATGTCGGGCGCGATGCCGATGCCGCGCAGTTCCTTGACCGAATGCTGCGTCGGCTTGGTCTTCAGTTCGCCGGCCGTCGGGATGTAGGGCATCAGGGTCAGATGCACATAGACGGCGTTGTTGCGCGGCAGGTCGTTGCCGAGCTGTCGGATCGCTTCCAGGAACGGCATCGCCTCGATGTCGCCGACCGTGCCGCCGATTTCGCACAGCACAAAATCGTAGTCGTCATTGCCGTCCAGTACGAAATGCTTGATCTCGTCGGTGACGTGCGGGATCACCTGCACGGTCGCGCCGAGATAGTCGCCGCGCCGCTCGCGCTCGATGATGTTCTTGTAGATGCGGCCGGTGGTGATGTTGTCCTGCTGGTTCGCCGAGCGCCCGGTGAATCGCTCGTAATGGCCGAGATCGAGGTCGGTCTCGGCGCCGTCATCGGTCACGAACACTTCGCCGTGCTGATACGGCGACATCGTCCCGGGATCGACATTGAGATAAGGATCGAGCTTTTTGATCCGCGCGCGATAGCCTCGCGCTTGCAGAAGAGCCCCAAGAGCTGCTGCGGCGATGCCTTTTCCGAGTGAGGAAACCACGCCGCCTGTGATGAATACATATCGCGCCATGGGAGTCATCGCTTAACGCGGCCTGATTGATTCCGCCAGAGAAAAAACCGCCGCGAAGGCTTTTTCCCAAAATGGCGACGGGGCCCGCACGGGCTTGGATTCAGTCAAAACAAAAGGGCCGGCGATGCCGGCCCTTTCGGCAGTTTGACGGAAAGCCTTAGATAATAACAACCTTCGTGCCGATCTTGACGCGGCTGTAGAGGTCCATGACGTGCTCGTTGATCATGCGGAAGCAGCCATTGGAGGCGCTGGTTCCGATCGACTGCGGCGCGATTGTGCCGTGGATGCGCAGATGCGTGTCCTTCTTGCCGTCATAGAGATAGATGGCGCGCGCGCCGAGCGGGTTCTCGCCGCCGCCGGGCATGCCGTCCTTGTATTGGCCGTAATGCTTCGGCTCGCGCTTCTGCATGTCGAGCGTCGGTATCCAGCGCGGCCATTCCTGCTTGTCGCCGACGGCTACCGTGCCCTTGAACTGCAGGCCTTCGCGGCCGACCGCGATGGCATAGCGGCGTGCCGTGGAAAACGACTCGACGAGGTAGAGGCGGCGCGCGCTGGTGTCGATGACGATGGTGCCCGGCTCATAACCGGTGAACGTGACGTCCTGCGGCACGAATTCCGGCTTCACCTTGAACGGCCGCTTGGCGGCCTTCTTGGCCAGCGCCGAATCAAGCGCACGGGTCTCGGGCAGGTAACTGATCGAGCTCACCGACGAGCCGCCGAAGAGGCCGGCAAACAGCCCGCCGCTGCTCGTCTGCTTCTGGCCGGGCTGCTCACTGCGTAACTCGCCATTGTTGCCGGTAGCGGTGATGTTCATGACTTCAGCCGGGATAGGCTCCTCGGCCTTGACCGGCATGATCTGCGCGACCGGGTCCAGCGGCGCGATGATCTTGGTGGTCTTCTTGGCCGGCTTGGCGTCGGCGACCTCAGCCGGCGCGGCAGTGCCCTTCTTGGCGAGCCATTCCTGGCGCGCCGCGTCAGCCTTGGCCTTGGCGGCCTCGCGCATCGCCATCTTGCGAGCCTCGAGCGCCTTATCGTTTGCCGCCTGTTTGTCGGCAGCGATCTTGGCCTCGAGCTTGCCGATCTGCGCGAGATCGTCCGAGGTCGGATTTTTCTTCTTCTTGAGAAGCCTCAGCTGCGATGCGTCGCTCTTGGCGGCGGCAACGGGAATGGCGTCGGTTTTCTCTACCGACGGGGAGGAGACCTTAGTTGCCGGTCCGGCAAGGGCCGCGGAACCCATGCCGAGGACGGCACAGACTCCCAAAATGATGAAGCTGCGAAGCTGCATGGCGAAGATCCGATCGTTCAATGCGTGTTGCCCACGGCGTCGCCCGGCGTCCCCCAAGGACGCCAAAAGTGCCGCGCGCAATCTATAATCGATTAGCTGTCATCGCCTCAAGCTGAGGCAGGCGCTACGCCCGGTTGAATCTTGGTGATCGGGCGCGCATTTGCCGCGACTGTGTTCAAAGAACAACAGATCGCGGCAGTGCTTGTCCGGCTACTGGTTCGGAACCTGAGGGGTGACCGGCAAGGTGACGCCGTTGGTCGCCGGCGCGGTGCTCGGATTCGCGGGCGCCGGAGCAGGCGTTGTGGCCGGAGCCGGCGCTGTGGCGCCGTTGGCAAGCGGCGTGGTGCTCGTCGCACCGCCAGCCGGAGCCGCGGGAGCAGAGCCGCCGGCCGGGGCTGCGGGCTGCGAGCTGCCCACCGGTCCGTTCGATCCCGGCAGCTGGTTGAGCACGCCGTTGCCCTGGCTGGACGTTGCCGGGCGGTCGAGGATGTCGATCGGCTTTTCGCCATAGCGGGCAAGGATCGACAGCGCCAGCGACGTCACGAAGAAGGCTGCCGCCAGGATCGCGGTGGCGCGCGTCAACGCGTTAGCGGCGCCACGAGCGGTCATGAAACCGGAACCGCCGCCGATGCCCAGGCCGCCGCCTTCGGAGCGCTGCAGCAGCACCACGCCGACGAGGGCGAGCACGACCATGAGGTGGACGACGATCAGTACGGTTTCCATAATTTATCCTGGCGAGGCCTTGCGCGAGCGCGCATACGACCGATGATTTGGAGGCGGCTCCTTACAATGCTTTGGCGGCATTTCCAAGCCCGTGGCCGGGAATATGGGAACCAATGCGGCCATTACAACGATTTAGCCCACGCGAGCCCGGGAGACGGCTAGGGTGTGTTGAGATTCAGGTCAGGCCGAGCCGAGAACGGTGGTTTCCGAGAACCGGAGCGGAGCGTACTAAAGTACGTGAGCACCGGAAGCGCAGGAAACCATCGTTCGCAGGCCGGCATCACCTGAATATCAACGCAGGCTAAGCCATGTTCATATAAGCTTCCGCTATGGCCAGGAAGTCGGCTGCCTTCAGGCTGGCGCCGCCGACCAGCGCGCCGTCGACATTGTCGACGCCGAGCAGTTCCACCGCGTTGGAAGGCTTGACCGAGCCGCCGTAAAGAATGCGCGTCCTGGCCGCGGCATCGCCGAGCAGCGCGGTCAGCTTGCCCCGGATATGCGCATGCGCCTCGGCGACATCGGCGGCGGTCGGCGTCAGGCCGGTGCCGATCGCCCAGACCGGCTCGTAGGCGATAATGGTGTTGGCGGCGGTGGCGCTCGCCGGCACGGAACCGTCAAGCTGGCGCGACAGGACGTCAAGGGTGGCGCCCGCCTCCCGCTCGGCGCGCGTCTCGCCGATGCAGATGATGGCCACCAGCCCAGCCCGCCAGGCTGCCGACGCCTTGGCATGGACCATTGCATCGTCGTCGCCGAACAGCTCGCGGCGCTCGGAATGACCGACGATGACGTGGCTTGCGCCGGCATCCTTGAGCATCTCGGCCGAAATCTCGCCCGTGAAGGCGCCGCTCTCCTTGGGATGGCAATCCTCTCCACCGGCACGCACCGGCGTGCGCGACAGGATCTCGGCGGCGCGCTGCAGCAAGGTCGCCGGCACGCACACGACCGCTTCGGTCTCCGCGTCGAGCCCGCTCATGAACCCGTTGCCTATCGACCGCAGCTCGTTGAGCGAGGCGCTGGTGCCGTTCATTTTCCAATTGCCGGCGACAAGCGGGCGGATTCCAGGGGTCATGGGGCGCGTTCTCCGAGCGACATTAAGCAGCGCCCTCACTACCAAAATCAGGTCACAAAGCAATCGACAGTGGGCCGGAAGGGCGCTATTGCGCTTGTTTCAGACTCGGCGCACGCGAAAATGCGCAAAAATCGGAAGTATGCATGCTTGGTATATTGAGAAGCGCGGCAGGCACCTGGGTCGCGAAGGCGTTGCTGTCCTTGCTGGTGGTGAGTTTCCTCGCCTGGGGCGCGACTACGCGCATGGTGGGTGGTGTGCTGGGCGGCCATCACGCGGTGATCACGGCCGGCGGCACGGAGGTCTCGATCAACGAGTACCGCCTCGCTTACGACCGCCAGCTCAGCCTTCTGTCGCAGCAATATGGCCAGCGCGTCACCCACGAACAGGCCAAGCTGCTCGGTGTCGACAATCAGGTGCTGGCGCAACTCGTTTCGGGCGCAGTGCTCGACGAACAGGCGCGCAAGCTGGGGCTCGGCCTCTCCAAGGATCGGCTGGCCGAACTGACGCGCGAGGATCCGGCCTTCAAAGGCCCCGGCGGCCAGTTCGATCGCCGCACCTTCGAGTATCTGCTGCGCCAGCTCGGCATGCGGCCCGAGGACTATCTCAGAAACCGCTCGCAGGTGGCCGTGCGCCAGCAGATCGTCGAGGCGATCTCCGACGGCCTCAAGGTTCCGCAGACTTTCCTGAAGGCGGTTTCTCTCTATCGCGGCGAGGATCGCACGATCGACTATGTCGTGCTGCCCAAGACGCTGGTGCAGCCGATCGAGGCGCCGTCCGACAGCGCCCTCAAAACCTATTTCGACGCCAACAAGAAGAACTATGCCGCGCCGGAATACCGCAAGTTCTCCTATGTCCGGCTGGAGCCGCAAGACATCATGGATCCGTCCGCGGTGACAGACCAGCAGATCAGCGAGGACTACAACAAGAACATCGCGCGCTACACGACGCCCGAGATGCGCACCATCGAGCAGCTGGTGTTCAAGACGCCGGATGCGGCCAAGGCCGCTTTGGATTCGTTGAAGGCCGGCGCGACCTTCGACAAGCTCGTCACCGCCGAAGGCAAGACGCAGGCCGACACGCTGCTCGGCACGCTGGCCAAGGACAAGATCGCCGACAAGGCGGTGGCCGATGCCGCCTTCTCGCTCAATGCCAACGAGGTGAGCCAGGTCGTCCAGGGCGCCTTCGGTCCCGTGCTGTTGCGCGTCACCGAGATCAAGCCGCAGGTGGTGAAGCCGCTGTCGGAAGTGTCCGGCCAGATCCGCAAGGACCTGGCGCTCGGCGAGGCAAGCCGCATCCTGCTCGATGTGCATGACAGCTACGAGGACACCCGCGCATCGGGCGCCTCGCTGGCCCAGGCCGCCGAGAAGTTGAAGCTCAAGGTCGTCACCATCGATGCCATCGACCGTACCGGCCAGCGGCCGGACGGCACGATCGTCAACGACCTGCCGGAATCGGCCGAGCTGATCAAGTCGGTGTTCGCGGCGGAGCCCAATACCGAGAACGAAGGCCTGACGACTGCCGGCAACGGTTTCGTCTTCTACGAAGTGCAGTCGGTCACGCCGGCGCGCGACCGCACGCTGGATGAAGTCCGCAAGAAGGTCGTCGCCGACTGGACGGAGGCCGAGACCGACAAGCGGCTCGACGCCAAGGCTCAGGAGCTGGAGAAGCGCCTCAAGGCAGGCACCGCGCTCGACGTCATCGCCGGCGAGCTCAAGCTCGACAAGCAGACCAAGCGCGGCCTGAAGCGCGAAGCCGACGATGCCGATTTCGGCAAGGAAGGCGCCGCGGCCATGTTCGGCGTCGGTGAAGGCGGTACCGGTTTGATCCCCTCGCCCACCGGCGACGGCCAGATCCTGTTCAAGGTCGCCGAGGTCTTCGAGCCGGCGGGCGCCGATGGCAGCGCGGTGCCGGACGACGCGCAGAAATCCTTCGGCGCCGGCATGTCCGACGATCTGCTCGACCAGCTGGTGGCGCAGTTGCAGTCGCAATATGACGTTCGCATCGATCCGAACGCGGTTTCGCAAGCACAGACACGATGAGCGCTCTCAAGACACACATAGCCAAGGTCGCATCGGGCACCGCGCTTTCCTTCGAGGAGGCGCGCGAGGCGTTCGACATCATCATGTCGGGCGACGCGACGCCCGGCCAGATCGGCGGCTTCCTGATGGCGCTGCGCGTGCGCGGCGAGACGGTGGGCGAGATTTCCGGCGCGGTCGCCACGATGCGCGCCAAGATGCTGCGCGTCGAGGCGCCGCAAGGCGCGATCGACATCGTCGGCACCGGCGGCGACAATTCGCATTCGGTCAACATCTCGACCGCTTCGGCCTTCGTCATTGCCGCGGCCGGCGTGCCGGTCGCCAAGCATGGCAATCGCGGCCTGTCGTCGCTGACCGGCTCCGCCGATGTGCTGACGGCGCTGGGCGTTAGAATAGATATCCCGCCGGAGACGATCGGACGCTGCATCCATGAGGCCGGCGTCGGCTTCATGTTCGCGCCGGCGCATCATCCGGCGATGAAGCATGTCGGGCCGACCCGCGTCGAGCTCGGCACGCGCACCATCTTCAACCTGCTCGGACCGCTGTCGAACCCCGCCGGCGTCAGCCGCCAGATGGTTGGCGTCTTCCTGCCGGAGTGGATCATGCCCGTGGCCGAGACGCTCAAGGCGCTGGGCGCCGATCACGCCTGGGTCGTCCATGGCGACGGCTATGACGAGATAACCACCACCGGCGAGACCCAGGTGGCGGAGCTCGCCGGCGGCGAGATTCGCAGCTTTACCTTGACGCCGGAAGCCGTTGGCCTGAAGCGGCACACAAAAGAAGAGCTGCGCGGCGGCGACGCGGCCTACAACGCCAAGGAATTGCGCGATATGCTTGGCGGAGCCGCCGGCGCTTATCGCGATACGGTGCTGATGAATGCCGGCGCCGGGCTGGTTGTGGCCGGCAAGGTGACGACGCTGGCCGACGGCATCGCGGCGGCGGCGCAAGCGATCGACAGCGGCCGCGCGCTTGCGGTGCTCGACAAGCTCATCGAGATTTCGAACGGATAGACCCCTTGTCCGATATCCTGCGCAAGATCGAAGCCTACAAGCGTGAAGAGATTGCCGCGGCGAAGCTCGCCGTGTCGTTCGCCGAGATCAAGACGAAAGCCGGGGACGCCGAGCCGCCGCGCGGCTTCCTTGCCGCGCTGGAAGCCAAGCGCCGAGACGGCGGTTTCGCGCTGATCGCCGAAATCAAGAAGGCCAGCCCTTCCAGGGGCCTGATCCGGGCCGATTTCGATCCGCCGTCATTGGCACAGGCCTACCAGAAAGGTGGCGCCGCCTGCCTTTCGGTGCTTACCGACGCCCCGTCTTTCCAGGGCGCTCCCGAATTCCTGACGGCCGCTCGGGCAGCGGTGCGCCTGCCGGCTCTGCGCAAGGATTTCCTGTTCGATCCCTACCAGGTCTACGAAGCACGCGCCTGGGGCGCCGACGCGATCCTGATCATCATGGCGAGCGTCGACGACGCGCTTGCCAGGGACCTTGAAGCGACCGCCTTCGAGCTCGGCATGGACGCTCTGGTCGAAGTGCATGACGAAAAGGAAATGCAACGCGCGCTTCGCCTTTCGTCGAGGCTGATCGGCATCAACAACCGCGATCTCAGAACCTTTGAAACCAGCCTCGACGTTTCGGAGCGGCTGGCGGCCATGGTGCCGGCGGATCGGCTGCTGGTCAGCGAGAGCGGCATCTTCACGCATCAGGACTGCCGCCGGCTGGAGAAGAGCAAGATCGGCACCTTCCTGGTCGGCGAGAGCCTGATGCGGCAGGCCGACGTGGCCGCCGCCACGCAACTGCTGCTCACCGGCAAGGCGCGTGCCGAGGCCATTTGAGGATGGCCTCCCTTACTCATCTTGGCGCTAAAGGCGAAGCTAATATGGTCGACGTCGGCGACAAGGCCGAGACGACGCGCACGGCAGTCGCTGAAGGGTTCGTCTCCATGCAGCCGGAAACGCTGGAGATGATCCTGGCCGGCGACGCCAAGAAAGGCGACGTATTGGGGACTGCCCGTATCGCCGGCATCATGGCCGCAAAGAAGACGCACGAACTGATCCCGCTCTGCCATCCGCTGCTTCTGACCAAAGTTGGCGTCGAGATCGAGCCGGACCATTCCTTGCCAGGTCTCAAGGTCACCGCGCTCGCCCGCGTCACCGGCAAGACGGGCGTGGAGATGGAGGCGCTGACCGCCGCTTCGGTAGCCTGCCTCACCATCTACGACATGGCCAAGGCAGCGGACCGCGGGATGGTGATTTCCGGCGTCCGGCTGGTCGAGAAGACCGGCGGCAAATCAGGCGACTACAAGGCAGGTTCATAATGGCCTTGCTCCCGGTCACCGAGGCGCTCGAACGCCTGCTCGACGGCGTGACGGCTCTGCCGGGCGAGCGCGTTCCGCTGGCTGACGCGGCGGGCCGGGTGCTGGCCGAGCCGGTGGTCGCGCTGCGCACGCAGCCACCTTTCGATGCCTCCGCGATGGACGGCTATGCCGCGCGCTTCTCCGATGTCGCCTCGGCGCCGGCGCTACTCGAGGTCATCGGCATGGCGCCTGCCGGGCGCGGTTTCTCCGGAACCGTCGGGGAAGGCCAGGCCGTGCGCATCTTCACCGGAGCGCCGTTGCCGGAGGGCGCCGACACGGTCGTCATCCAGGAAAACGTCCGCGATCTCTGCAATGGCAGGATCGAAGTGACGGAGCCGACCGCGGAAGGACGCAATGTGCGTCGCCGCGGGCTCGACTTCGGCCAGGGCGACGTGCTGCTCGAAAAGGGCCGCGTTCTCGATGCGGCGGCCCTTTCGCTGGCGGCCTCGGCCAACCACCCAGCCCTGAACGTCGTGCGCCGGCCGCTGGTCGCGATCATCGCCACCGGCGACGAATTGCTGCCCCCGGGCAGCGCGCTCGGCCCCGGCCAGATCATTTCGTCGAATGCCTACGGCGTTGGAGCCGCCGCCCAGTCGGTCGGCGCGCTCGCGCTCGATCTCGGCATCGCCGCCGACCGCCAGGAGGCGATTGCCGCGCTGGTCCGGAAAGCGGTCGAGGCGGACGCCGATGTCATCGTCACGCTCGGCGGCGCCTCGGTCGGCGACCACGACCTCGTCCATAGCGTGCTGACCGGCGAAGGCATGCAGCTCGATTTCTGGAAAATCGCCATGCGCCCCGGCAAACCACTGATGTTTGGCCGGCTTGGCCATATCCGCTGCATCGGCCTGCCCGGCAATCCGGTGGCAAGCATTGTCTGCTCGCAACTCTTCCTGAAACCGCTGCTTGCCCGGCTCGGTGGCCGCGATCACCATCAGGATATGCGAACGGCCCGGCTTGGCACCGCGATGCGGGCCAACGACCTTAGGCAGGACTATGTGCGCGCCGTCGTGCGCGAGGACGCCGGCACCTTGGTCGCGATACCTTTCGGAATCCAGGACTCCTCGATGCTGCGGATGCTCGCCGACGCCAACGGCCTGATCGTGCGCGAGCCCTTTGCGCCGGCGGCGGAAGCCGGCGCTGAATGCAGCGTGCTCATGCTGCGCTAGGCGTCGACGAAGTCGATCCTGATACGTCGACGAAGTCGATCGTAACCCTTATTCGTCCACCAGCGTACGGGTCAGGGGATGATCCGGGTCGGCGAGGCCATCGACAATGTTGAAATGATGTCGGTCCGGCTCGACCACTGAACGGGTGGAGGCGCCGAGCCCGGTCCAGATGTTGGCGAGCAACGCGCTCTGGCGCAGGAATTCCGCACGCTCGCCGCCGCCGGCCCAGCAGGTGATGCAGGCTCCCTGTCGAGGCCGCAACAATGCCGGGCTTTCGCTCCGCGCTTCCGGCTCGTCGATGTTCAGGGTCTCGTTCAGCGCTGTGAACATCAGCGGCCGAAGGTCGTGCAGGCCTGAAATCGAAACGACCTTGCGTATGCGCCGCGCCACATCGGATGATAGCGGTGAGACCGTGGTCACCATTCGGCTCGCGAGATGCCCGCCGGCCGAGTGCCCGGTCAGCATCAGCGGACCATCGACCATGGCCGCCGCCTTCTCGATCGCTGCCGCGGCCTCGCCGACTATGCCGCTGATCCTGGTCTGCGGGCACAGCGTGTAGGAGGGCATGGCGACGGCAAAGCCGCGGCCGAGCGCGCCTCCAGCCAGATGCGACCAGGAGCTCTTGTCCGACTCCATCCAATAGCCGCCGTGGATGAACACAACGAGCCCCTTTGGCGCCGCAGACGGGAGAAACAGGTCGAAGCGATTGCGCGGCGCTTCGCCGTAGATAACATCGAGCCGCGCCCTGCCCTCTGACTGCAGCCTTTCGCGGAATGCCCGCGCCGGCCCATCCCACGCCGCCGGCCAGCGGTCGCCGCCGGCGATATTGGCGCCATTTGCATAAGCGTCATCCCAGTCGACAATACGATGTCCCAGCAACGGTATCTCCGCGATCAGATCATTTGTTCGGCATCGCCGATTTAAAGTCAGGTAACGGTTGTTTTGACGGCAAAGCGCGCGTCTTGCCAGACGCCAGTGCGCAGGATGTCCTGCAGCACCTCGACTGCATTCCAGACATCGCGGTAGCCGACATAAAGCGGCGTGAAGCCGAAACGAATGGTGGATGGCGCGCGGAAATCGCCGATCACGCCGCGCTCGATTAAGGCACGCATCACCTGGTAGCCATGCGGATGTGCGAACGAGACCTGGCTGCCGCGCTCGGCGCCTGAGCGCGGGCTCTCCAGCTCAAGACCGAAGCCGCCGCATCTGGCCTCGACAAGCCGGATGAACAGGTCCGTCAGCGCGACGCTTTTTCTCCGCACGGCCCTCATGTCGACATCGTTCCAGAGATCCAGCGCCCCTTTCAGCGCGCGCATCGACAGCACCGGCTGCGTTCCGCACAGGAACCGCCGGATGCCCGTGCCCGCAGCGTAGCCCTGCTCGAACGCGAAAGGCCGGGCATGGCCCCACCAGCCGCTGAGCGGCTGGCGAATGTCGCGGTGATGGCGGTTCGCGGCGTAGATGAAGGCTGGCGAGCCCGGCCCGCCATTGAGATACTTGTAGGTGCAGCCGATGGCGAAATCGGCATTCGAGCCGTCGAGATCCACCGGCAGCGCACCCGCCGTGTGGCAGAGGTCCCAGACGATCAGCGCACCGGCTTCATGAGCCTTGCGGGTGAGCGCCGCCATGTCGCGCAGCCGGCCGGATTTGTAGTTGACGTGGTTGACCAGGATGACCGCGACGCGATCGTCAACCAGTTCCTCAATCGTCGGGGCATCTGCGCA
Organism: Mesorhizobium sp. CA16; assembly: GCF_020165175.1. Classification (NCBI taxonomy): domain Bacteria; kingdom Pseudomonadati; phylum Pseudomonadota; class Alphaproteobacteria; order Hyphomicrobiales; family Phyllobacteriaceae; genus Mesorhizobium; species Mesorhizobium sp. CA16. The sequence continues at coordinate 157,939 of NZ_JAIUHP010000005.1, read as the reverse complement.
TTCGAGCCGCAGCACCGTGCCGGACCGCGTCGATGCGACCCCTTCCGCCATGTAGAGGTCGGTCGGAAAGCTGTCGCCCTCGGCAACAATCACCGAACGCTCGGGCCGCATTGCAAGTGCCGCATGCAGGACCTTGTAGATATTGATCGAAGTCGTGTCGCAAACGACCGTCTGGCCGGGTTTCGCGCCGATCAGCCGTCCTAGCTGGTCACCTAGCTCGATGGGCATATCGAACCAGCCGGCGGTGTTCCAGGCGCGGATGAGATCCCGCGCCCATTCCTGCCTCGTGGCAGTCTCGATCTCGCTGAAGGCGTCGATCGAAGCAGCGCCCAGCGAATTGCCGTCGAGATATAGGACGCCTTCCGGCAAGACGAAGCGATCGCGCGTCGCGCGCAGCGGATCCGCGGCATCCATCGCCTCGACTTCGGCGAGATCAGGAATTCCCCTCATTGTGCTGCCGCCTCCATTTCGATCTGGCCAAGGGGGTTGTCTCACCACCCTCGGCGACAGGGCAAGAACCTTTGGTCCTATGTTAGCTGGTCCATAGACGGCGAAGACTGCGGATCGGAACTTCGCCAAGGTTGGCATTTTGGGTTCGTTTCGTTCACGGTGCCACGCGCTTACGGTACGAGCCGACGTGATCCCAACCACGGCTTCGTGATCGTGTCGCGTTGTATTTCAGCTTAAGGGGAACTCCAAAATCGAGCGGAATCAATGCCGCTGCCCCAGGAGGGGCAGCCGGCCGTCACCGGATGCGACATTGTTTCGGCAGCCTTAACAAATTCACTAAACTTTAAACGGTTGCGGAACACAACTGGAACAGATAGTGTTTGTTCTGGGTTTGTTTTTCTGATTCTGGTTTCAGAACCCGTGGGGGCCGCCGATGCTGACGCGCAAACAACATGAACTCCTGATGTTCATCCATGAACGCCTGAAGGAGAGCGGGATTCCTCCATCATTCGATGAGATGAAGGAGGCGCTCGACCTTGCCTCCAAGTCCGGCATCCACCGGCTGATCACGGCGCTGGAAGAACGCGGCTTCATTCGCCGGCTGCCGAATCGGGCGCGCGCGCTGGAAGTGCTGCGCCTGCCCGACTCGATCGCGCCTGGCCTGAATGCCGCGAAGAAGTTTTCGCCGAGCGTCATCCAGGGCGGCCAAGGCAATCTCAGTCGCCAGATCAAGCCGACGACTCCATCACGCACCCCGACGCCAAGCAATGACGACGAGGCCGCGGCGGCCGTATCCATTCCGGTGATGGGCCGCATCGCCGCCGGCGTGCCGATTGACGCCATCCAGCACCAGACGCATTCGATCTCGGTGCCGCCGGACATGATCATGGGCGGCGAGCATTACGCGTTGGAGGTCAAGGGCGACTCGATGATCGAGGCCGGCATCTTCGACGGCGACACCGTCATCATCCGCAATGCGAACACGGCAAGCCCGGGTGAGATCGTGGTGGCGCTGGTCGACGATGAGGAGGCGACGCTTAAGCGTTTCCGCCGCAAGGGTGCCTCGATCGCGCTCGAGGCCGCCAACCCGGCCTATGAGACCCGGATCTTCGGACCGGATCGGGTCAAGGTTCAGGGCAAGCTCGTCGGACTTATCCGCCGCTACTGAGCAGAACTGCCCGGCCTTCTTCGCCCGAACGACAATCTATTGGGCCGGTGCGGCGGCTGGTTTTTCCGGCTGCTTATAGGGCGCCAGTCCCCTCGCCTCGCGCGTGTATTTCCGCTGCTCGTGCCAGGGTCGGTATGGTTCTACGACCGCGTAGCGGACGGTTGGCCGCGCGGTTGCCGATTGCGGATCGAAGAAAACGGCGGCGCTGCCGTCGCGCGCCAGCTGCCGCTTGGTGACGACGAGCACACGCGGATCGCGGCACGGGTTATAGGCCGTGGCGTCGTTGATGACGATGAGGTCGGCGAAGCCGCAGGCCGGCCGGGCGGTGTCGCGGGTCTCGGCGAGCGCGACGATCGCGCCGGAAGGATGCCGACCGATGCAGAGATCGCCGCTGCAATAGAAGGGCGAGCCGGGCGGCAGGTCGGCGGGATCGGCAATGTCCAGCGTATCTTTGGCGAACCTTTCTGGCGGCACGATCTCCTCGGCTTTCAGCGCCCGTTTCCAGTTGTCGGTGGTGAACTCGTTGGAGCGTTCGCGATTGACGGCAAGCTCGCCGCCGCCGATCGGCATCGCCACCAGATGCGCATCCTCCGAGATAAGCACGTCCGGTGTGCGGACGTGCGGAATGGCCAGCAGCGCAGCGAGCGCGAAAGGTACGGCGGCAAGCCTCAGCCAAGTGGTAGCCATGGTCGCGATGACCAGCGCGACCGTCGCCAGCAGCACCGACTGGATCGAGATCAGCCCCACGGCGTCGACCGGTGAGCGCTCGGAAATCCATGCCGAAATGGCGATCATCGCCGTCAGGCCTTTGCCCATGACAAAGAGGAAGGGACCGTCTAAGCCGAAGGGCATGGCCAGCGCGCTCAGCACGGCGAACGGCATGACGACCAATGAGACGATCGGCATGACCGCCAGATTGGCCAGCAGGCTGAGCGGCGACACCCGCTGGAAGTGCCAGATGGCAAACAACAATGTTGCGCTGCCCGCGATGAGCGACGTCACGGCGGCGCCACCCGCTCCAATCGCCAGTTTTCGCGATAAGAACCCGAGAAACGAACGCTTTGCCGGCGGCGCGGTCGTTTTGCCGGCGCGATAGTCGGCAAAGCCGGCATAGGCGCCGACCAGGGCGGCGGTGGCGGCGAAGGACATCTGGAAGCTCGGGCCGACCACTTCATGCGGCGAGACCAGGATGACGGCGATGGCAGAGATCGCCAGGTTGCGCATGGTCAGCGCCGCGCGGTCGAAAAGCACGGCGACCAGCATCACGCCAAGCATGATGAAGCTTCGCTCGGCCGCCACCACGATGCCGGAGATCACGAGATAGGCGGCGATCGACGCCAGCGCGATGCCAGCGGCATATTTCTTCACCGGCCGGCGCGACGAGAAGTCCGGAAACAGCGCGAAGGCGCCGCGCAAAAGCACCATGATCGTGCCGGCGACCAGCGCCATATGCAGGCCGGAGATCGAAATGATGTGGTAGATGCCGGTCCGTCGCATCGACTCGTTGATGGCTTCCGGAATGCCAGCACGAACGCCGACGATCAGCGCCGCCGCGATCTCGCCCTCGGAACCGCCGATGCTGCTCCTGATGTGGTCGGCAATCCCCTCGCGAGCATTTTCTATGGCCGATGCCACGCGCGCGCCAAACGGCACCTCCGTTGGCGCACTCGGGGTCGGCGCGACAAGTTTCGGATAGCCCAGGAAAAAGCCGCTGGCGCCTATGCCGGCAAAATAGCTGTCGAAGGAAAAGTCGTAGCTGTCCGGCCGAACAGGACCTGTCGGCGGCAGCAGCTTGGCATAGCCGGTCAGCATCGACCCGGCCGACATGTCGGACGGGATCCTGCGCGCCGACAGCCTGATGCGGTCCGGCGCGTAGCGCAGCTTCGGACGCTCCGTGGATATCAGATCTATGGTGAGCCGGACACGGCCGTTGGCCATCGCCTCGGCGGTGACGAGGCGGCCCGTCAGCCGTGTCTGGATTTCGGAACCCAGCATCGGGGTCGCCATCCGCCAGGTCTCCACCTTGGCCGCAAGAAAGCCCAAGGCGCAGAAAAACGCCGCCATGAAGACAAGGTGCGTTCTGTGCCGGGAACGCGAGACCGCCGCGCAGACCGCCATCAGGGCGACCGCCGCAAGCGGCCTGTAGAGGTCCGGCTCGGCGCTCAGCGAGAAGTAACAGATCACGCCGGCTGCCAGGAACACCGGCACCAGCAGGAAGCCCACGCCACGGTCAAGCTCGATCTCCATGGCGACGGCGATGCCTCGGCGCAACGCAGGAAGCGAAGCGCGGCCAAGCTGTTTGCGGATTCGGCCTACGGTGTCTATTGACGAGGCTGGCTGAAGCGCACCGGCACCGGGCGGCAGAAGCCCGGCTGGTAGACGGAGTTCCGGAAGCGAAACCGGCGCTTCTTCCGCAGGCGCGGCATGGGCAAACATCAGGCGCTCGCTGACGCCAGCTGTCGTTTCCCCGCCCTCCCTCACGCCCCGGCCACGTCCAGCCATCGGGTCTGCCCCTTGCGCCCCAGACCGCCTATGCTACATGAACGCCGGTCGCGTGGAAGTCTGCGCGAAACATGCATTTTTCAGCGCTTCCTCGAGAGTTCCATGTCCGACAAGGTCGTCACCCGTTTTGCCCCCTCGCCTACAGGCTACCTGCATATCGGCGGGGCGCGCACGGCGCTGTTCAACTGGCTCTATGCCAAGCACACCGGCGGCACGATGCTGCTGCGCATCGAGGATACCGATCGCGAGCGCTCCACCGAAGCCGCTACGGCTGCCATTCTCGACGGGCTGACCTGGCTTGGCCTCTCCTGGGATGGCGAAGCCGTCTCGCAGTTCGAGCGCGCGCCGCGTCACCGCGAAGTGGCGGAGCAGCTCGTGCGCATGGGCAAGGCTTATTACAGCTATGAGACGCCGGCGGAGCTGGAGGCGATGCGCGAGGCCGCACGTGCCAAGGGCCTGCCGCCGCGTTACAACGGCCATTGGCGCGACCGCGGCCCATCCGAGGCGCCCGCAGGCGTCAAGGGCGCGATCCGCATCAAGGCACCGACCGAGGGCGTGACGATCGTCAACGACCGCGTGCAGGGCGAGGTGCGCTTCCCCAACAAGGATCTCGACGACTTCATCATCCTGCGCTCCGATGGCGTCCCAACCTACATGCATGCCGTCGTCGTCGACGATCACGACATGGGCGTCACCCACATCATCCGCGGCGACGATCACCTGACCAATGCCGCGCGCCAGACAGTGATCTACAACGCCATGGGCTGGGATGTGCCGTCGATGTCGCACATCCCGCTGATCCACGGCGCCGACGGCGCCAAGCTGTCGAAGCGGCACGGCGCGCTCGGCGTCGAGGCATATCGCGCCATGGGCTACCTGCCCGAGGCTCTGCTCAACTATCTGGCCAGGCTCGGCTGGAGCCATGGCGACGACGAGGTGATGTCGATTAAGGACATGATCGCCTGGTTCGACATCGGCGACGTCAACAAGGGCGCGGCCCGCTTCGACTTCGCCAAGCTCGAGGCGCTGAACGGCATCCATATGCGCAAGATGGACGACCGGGCGCTGTTCGACATCTTCGTCGCCACCTTGCCCTATCTCGAAGGCGGCCCGGCGCTCGCGGCAAAGCTCGATGACCGGCGCAAGGCGCAACTGCTTGCCGCCATGCCCGGCCTCAAGGAGCGGGCAAAGACGCTTGTGGAACTGGTCGACGGCGCGGCGTTCCTGTTCGTCGAGCGGCCGTTGCCGTTGGACGAGAAGGCGGCGGGCTTGCTCAACGCGGATGCGCGCGCGATTCTGCGCGGCGCGCATGGTGCATTGTCTTCTGTTCAGGGCGACTGGAACGCCGCCTCGGCCGAGGCTTCGATCCGCGACTTCGCGCAGGCCGGCGGGCACAAGCTGGGCGCCGTGGCGCAGCCCCTGAGAGCCGCGCTGACCGGCCGCACCACCTCGCCCGGCGTGTTCGACGTGCTTGCCGTGCTGGGCCGTCAGGAAAGCCTGGCGCGCATTGGAGATCAAATCGATTAGGAGCGAGCTGGCCCAAGAAGATTGGCATTGAAAGGTATGTTTCGCAGTGCAACATTGGGCTTGGCCCAATCTGGCACGCACCTCCTAAAATGCGGTGGCGAGTTCGCGCATTCCGGTGACTTCGACGTGTCGTTTGCAGGAATTGCCTTGCCGGCATGAGGAACAAAAGGAGTTGAGAATGAGCGAAGCTGCGACAAAACCGGAACCGGGCAGCAAAAAGCGCGAGTCGGCCGCCAGGCTTGAGCTCGCCGGCAAGATGCACGAACTAAAGGTGCGAAGCGGAACGGTCGGGCCGGACGTCATCGACATCGGTTCGCTCTACAGCACCACCGGCGCCTTCACTTACGATCCCGGCTTCACCTCCACCGCGAGCTGCGAATCGGGGATCACCTTCATCGACGGCGATGCCGGCATCCTGCTGCATCGCGGCTTCCCGATCGATCAGCTCGCCGAGCACGGCGACTTCCTCGAGGTCTGCTATCTGCTGCTCTACGGCGAGTTGCCGACCAAGGCGCAGAAGGACGACTTCGATTATCGCGTGACGCGCCACACGATGGTGCATGAGCAGATGTCGCGCTTCTTCACCGGCTTCCGCCGCGACGCGCATCCGATGGCGGTGATGTGCGGCGTGGTCGGCGCGCTGTCGGCCTTCTATCACGACTCGACCGACATCTCGGACCCCTATCAGCGCATGGTCGCCTCGATGCGCCTGATCGCCAAGATGCCGACGATCGCGGCGATGGCCTATAAGTACCATATTGGCCAACCCTTCATTTACCCGAAGAACGATCTCGGCTTCGCGGCCAACTTCCTGCACATGTGCTTTGCCGTGCCGTGCGAGGAATACAAGATCAATCCGGTGCTGGCGCGCGCCATGGACCGCATCTTCATCCTGCACGCCGACCACGAGCAGAACGCTTCGACCTCGACCGTGCGCCTGGCCGGCTCGTCGGGCGCCAACCCGTTCGCCTGCATCGCCGCCGGCATCGCCTGCCTGTGGGGTCCGGCGCATGGCGGCGCCAACGAAGCGGCCCTCAACATGCTGGGCGAGATCGGCCATGTCGATCACATCCCCGAGTTCATCGCCCGCGCCAAGGACAAGAACGACCCGTTCCGGCTGATGGGCTTCGGGCACCGCGTCTACAAGAACTATGATCCGCGCGCCAAGATCATGCAGAAGACCGCGCATGAGGTGCTGGGCGAGCTCGGCATCAAGGACGATCCTCTGCTCGACATCGCGATGGAGCTGGAAAAGATCGCGCTGACCGACGAGTATTTCATCGAAAAGAAGCTCTACCCGAATGTCGACTTCTATTCCGGCATCACGCTGAAGGCGCTGGGCTTCCCCACCACGATGTTCACCGTGCTGTTCGCGGTCGCCCGCACCGTCGGCTGGATCGCGCAGTGGAAGGAAATGATCGAGGATCCGCACCAGAAGATCGGCCGGCCGCGCCAGCTCTACACCGGCGCTACGGAACGCGATTACGTGCCGATTGCGAAAAGGTAATTGAGCGAATAGCGAAATAGCAAGTAGCGAATAGGGGAAACGGGCGAAGCCGACACAGCCCTATTCGCTATTCGCTACTCCCTATTCACTCTCTTTATGCACCCCATCACCACCTCGGCGGCGATCTCGCCCGAGGGCCGATCGGTCGCCATGCGCCGGGCAATCTCGGCAAAGCCCGCCTTTTGCCAGGCGCGCATGCCGGTGTCGGCAAACAGGGCTTCCAGCTGCCGCGCCAGGTTCTCCGGCCGGACATACTGATCGTAGAATTCCGGCACCAGCGCGCGATCGGATATCAAATTGGGCAGCAGCGCCGACCACGTCGTCACCATATGCTGCAGAAGCTGGCGCGCGATCGGGTCGAGCTTGTAGCAGGAAACCATCGGAACGCCCGCGAGCGCCAGTTCCAGCGAAACCGTCCCAGACGCGATCAACGCCGCGTCGGCCTTGCCGAAGGCCTGCCATTTGCGGTCCGGCTCGGTGATGATTTCCGGCTTGTCGTCCCAGCTCGCGACCGAGGCCTTCACCAGCTCGGCGACATGCGGCACCGTCGGCAACAGCAAGCGCAGGCGGTGGCCGCGCTGGCGCAGCGCCGACATCGCCTTGCCGAAGGGCTCGATCAGCCGCCGCACCTCGCCGCGGCGCGAGCCGGGCAGCACCAGCACCGTCTTGACGCGGTCGTCGGCGAGATCGCGCGGCTGGCTCTGCGCCTTGGCGGCGCCAAGCACGCCCGGATCCTGCGTCAACCGGTGGCCGACATAAGTGCCCGGCGGTCCGCCAAGACGAGCGAGCGCCTTCACCTCGAACGGCAGGATACAGAGGATGTGATCGACATAGGGCTTCATCGCCACCGCCCTGCCCGGCCGCCAGGCCCATACGCTCGGGCAGACATAATGGACGATCGGAATGGCCGGTGCCGTTGCGCGGATCTTCTTTGCGACACGCAGCGAAAAGTCCGGACTGTCGATGGTGATCAGGCAATCGGGCCGCTCGGCCGCGATCATCGCCGCCGTCTGGCTGATGCGGCGCATCAGCCGCGGCAGGTCGCGCAGCACCGCGCTGAAGCCCATCAGCGCGATCTCGCCGCCATCGAAGAGTGGGGTCAGCCCCAGTTGCTGCAGGTGGCGGCCACCAATGCCGACGAGCTGCACCTTGCGGCCCGTCGTGCGCTCGAGCGCCCGCACGATGTCGGCGCCAAGCAGATCGCCGGATTCCTCGCCGGCGACGATCGCGAGCTTGAGCGGCTTGTCAGCGACCATTAGCCGGCTCCCCATTGGACGCCTCCATGGCGGGCAGGCCGATGATGAACAGGCCGAGAGCATTGGCGCGCGCCAGCGTTTCCGGACCTTCGAGAATTAGGGCGTGGCCGGCTTCCAGCGCAATGCCGGCCAGCCCGGCGGCGTGTGCGGCTTCGATCGTCTGCGGGCCGATGGAGGGCAAGTCGGCGCGCAGCTCCTGCCCAGGCTTGGCGCATTTGACCAGTACGCCGCGCGCCTTGCCGGCCAGCCTGCCGTGGCTGCGCAATTCCCGCGTTCTGTCGAGCAGGCCGGCAGTGCCCTCGATGCCTTCCAGCGCGATGGCTCGACCTCCTATCGCAATCGCCGCCTGGCCGATATCGAGCGCGCCAATGGCTTTGGCGGCGGCGCGCCCGGCTTTGATGTCGCGCCAGTCGGATTGGTTTGGACGAGCCGCCGTCAACGTGCCTTCGCCGGCCGTCAGTTCGGGAACGACCTCATGCGCGCCGACCACCGCAATGCCCCGATCTTCAAGGCTTCGGGTCAACACTTTCAGCAAGCCGTCGTCGCCGCGTCTCAGCGCTCTGATCACGGAACGTATTATGGCCAGCAAGCCAAGTGTCGGTCGAATCTTGCTCAAACGCGGCCTGCGCTTGATTTCGCCGGCAAGAACGAGATGCGTGATCCCATTGCGCTTCAACAAGGGAAGCAGCAGGCCGATATCTTCCAGTGCCAGCGTCTGCCGCTCGTAGGCGGAAAAGTCCGCCTCGCGGTCGACCTCACCCTCGGCGATGATCACGAAGGGCACAAAACCTTGCTTGAGCAGACCATCGGCAACTTCGACGGGCAGGCTGCCCCCACCGGCGATGATGCCGACCCTGGAGCCCGGCGCGAGTACGAGCCCTGCCTTGGCCGGCTCAGCCCTCGTCATCGCCGCTGTCGTCGTCGCCGTCGCCCTTGAGCGATGGGACGGCAAAGTGCCGTTTGCCGCGACTTGTGATGAAATCGATGATCTTCATGGCCGTTGGCGACCCGGCGAACTCGGCCTTGGCGAGTTCCACATTCTCGCCGACGGTGCGGGAACGATCGAAGATCGTCCTATAAGCCTTGCGCAGCAGGTAGATTTCGGAACGCGGCAGGCCGGAGCGCTTGAGACCTATGATGTTCAGCCCACGCAGCTTGGCGCGGTTGCCGGCGGCGATGGCATAAGGAATGACGTCGCCAACGACCGCCGCGCAGCCGCCGATGAACACATTATCGCCGAGGCGCACGAATTGATGAACGGCGGTCAGGCCGCCGATATAGACGTTGTCGCCGATCTCGCAATGTCCGCCCAGCGTCGCGCCATTGGCGAAGGTGGCGTTCTTGCCGACGACGCAATCATGGGCGATGTGGGCATAGGCGAGGAAGTTGCCGTTGTCGCCGACAGTCGTCTCGCCACGGCTGGTGTCGGTGCCGACATGCATTGTGACGCCTTCACGAATGGTGCAGTTCGCTCCGATGACCAGAGTAGTGCGACCGCCCTTGTGCTTGGTGTTTTGCGGCGGCGCGCCGAGCGTCGCCATCGGATAGACCTTTGTCCCCGCCCCGATGGACGTGGCGCCCATCACCGACACATGGCTGACCAGTTCGACGCGGTCGCCGAGGATCGAATCGGCGCTGACATGGCAGAAGGGTCCGATACGGACGCCTTCGCCGAGCTTGGCTCCTTCTTCGACGACCGAGGAAGGATGGATGGATGTCGCGACTTTCATGAGCATTTCGAACCGTCAGCCGGTAACCATCATGGCCGAAACCTCGGCTTCGGCGGCTTTCGCGCCGTCAACCATCGCCTCGCAGGCGAATTTCAGCAGGTTGCCGCGTTTTTTGATCTTCTTGACGTGGATCCTGAGCTGATCGCCTGGAACGACCGGCTTGCGGAATTTCGCGTTGTCGATGGTCATGAAATAAACCAGCGACGGCTTCTCGGTGTTGAGGCTGCGAATGCAGATCGCGCCTGCGGTCTGGGCCATCGCCTCGATGATGAGCACGCCGGGCATGACTGGCTGCTGGGGAAAGTGGCCCTGGAAATGCGGCTCGTTGATGGTCACGTTCTTGATGCCGACTGCGGACTCGTCGCCGTCTATGTCGACGATGCGATCGATCAGCAGGAACGGATAGCGGTGCGGCAGGAGCTTCATAAGCCCCATGATGTCGACCGCGTCGAGTGAAGTTGCCACCGTATCAGCCATTTCCGTCGCCTTGCTTGCGCGTCCTGGCCATCCTGCGCAGCATCGCTATCTCGCGCATGGCTTCCGCCATGGGTTGCGCCGGGTAACCTCCCCAGACCTCGCCTGCCGGCACGTTGTTCATGAATCCACTTCTCGCAGCAAGCTTGGCTCCTGGCCCGATGGTCAGATGATCGGCGAGGCCGACACCGCCGCCCATGGTGACATTGTCGCCGACGACGACGGAACCGGAAATACCCGAAAGCCCAGCTATAATGCAATTGCGGCCGATGCGAACATTGTGGGCGATCTGCACCAGATTGTCGATCTTGGTGCCCTGGCCGATGACGGTGTCGGACATCGCGCCGCGGTCGACAGTCGAATTGGAGCCGATCTCGACATCGTCCTGGATGATGACGCGGCCGATCTGCGGCACGCGTTCAGGCCCTTTGGCGCCGCCGACAAAGCCGAAACCATCCTGGCCGATCCTGGCGCCGCCATGGATGATGACGCGGTTGCCGATAAGCGCATATTGAATGCTGACGCCGGGGCCGATGAAGCCGTCGCGGCCGATCTGGCAGGAACGGCCGACAACGGCGTGGGGCGCAACGACCGTGCCGCTGCCGATGGATACGCCGGCACCGATCACGGCGCCTGCCTCTACGATCGCCCCGTCCTCGATATGCGCGGATGGATCGATAAACGCATGGGGCGATATGCCGGTTTCTCCGGTCAATGGCCCCGGAGTCGCAGCCTGCGGAAACAACAGGCGCCCGACCATCGCGAAAGCTTGTTGCGGGCGCGGATGCATCAGCACCGCGATGCCCGGCGGCGCCTTGCTAGCGAAATCGGCGGGGCATAGCACCGCGGCCGCCCTGAGCGACGGCATCAAGGCGAAATTGCGCTTGCCGTCGACAAAGACGAGCGCGCCGTTGCCACCCTCGTTGGCGGGAGCCAGCGCCTCGATGGCAATTTCGGCCTGATCGGAATCGAACAGGCTGGCGCCGGTCAGATTCGCGACCTCGCCAGCCGTGTACCGGCGTGAAGGCGCGAAGAACACCGGATCGGTCATTCCAGAAGTAATATCCAGCTGGGTTGGATCGGTCCACTCCGGGCCGTCATCCGGCCCGGAACCATCGCAACCACAAAGTTAGAAGCGGGTCGCGATACCGAAGTTGAATTCCTGAACGTTGTCAGTCGACTCTTTCTTGACCGGGATCGCATAGTCGATACGAATCGGGCCGAACGGCGAAGCCCACATTAGGCCGAGACCGACAGAAGCACGAAGCTTCATGCCGGTTGAGGACGAGTCGACACCGACAAGCTTGTTGCCATAAAGCGTCGCTGCATCCGCAAAGACAGCGCCCCGCAGGCCGAAGCTCTCCGGAATTACGGGCAGCGGGAACTGCGCTTCAGCCGAGGCATTGAAGTAGGTCGTGCCACCGAGATGGTCGCCGCTGCCTCCGCTAGCCACGGGGCCAATACCGCCATACTCGAAACCACGGATCATGCGGTCGTTGCTCTGGAAATAGTCAAAGACACGCAGATCGTTGCTGCCATAGGCCGCAAGATAGCCCGCGCCGCCCGAAACCAGACCGACCAGATCAAGCTGCTCTGACAAGGTCTGGTAAACACTGGCGCGCCCGGTCACCTTCACCCACTTGGCATCGCCGCCAAGACCGGCAAACTCGGTCGTGCCGGTGACGTACAGACCCTCATGCGGGTTTTTCATGTCGTCGATGGTGTTGTAAACCAATCCAAGGCTGACCGAGGACTTGAGCCACGGACTCTCGGCAATGCCAGCCTGGATTGCCGGAGACACGTCGCATTTTGCAGGGTCCAGCGCGCCGCCGGTTAAGCAATTGTCCGGATAGGAATACTTTTCCTGGGAGATGTTATAAGCCAGCTGCGTCGAGACGCTGCCAGTGATCGGCAGGCCGAAGCGGACGGTCGCCCCAGTAACGTCTGTATCGTAGTGGCTGTATTCCCGGGTCGACTTGTAGATGTCGAAGCCGGCCGCGATGCGCCGTCCGAGAAAATACGGCTCAGTGAAGGAAACAGCAAAGTCGCGCGAATGCTTGCCGCCGCCAGCCGACAGCTTGATGTACTGGCCGCGCCCGAGGAAGTTACGCTCCGTGATCGAACCTTCGATCGACGGGCCGGGCGTGTCGCCGCCAGTGGAATAACCAGCGCCGACTGAGAATTCGCCGGTCGACTTCTCGACCACGGTGACCACCAGCACGACCTGGTCCGGCGCCGAGCCGGGGACGGTCGAAATGTCGACAGACTGGAAATAATCAAGGGCTTCCAGCCGCTTCTTCGCGCGCTGGATGAGAACCTGGTTGAAGGCATCGCCTTCACTGACGTCGAATTCGCGACGGATGACATAGTCGCGCGTGCGGTCGTTGCCGCGGATTTCGATGCGCTCGACATAGGCCTTGGTGCCCTGGTCGATGGTGTAGACGACCGAAATGGTGTGGTTCTCGAAATTGCGGTCGCCGCGCGGCGTCACCTGGGCGAAGGCGTAGCCCGAACCCGCGACCTTCTCGGTCAGCGCGACGATCGAATCCTCGACGTCCTTGGCATTGTAGACGTCGCCCTTGTGGGTTTCGACCGCCGATTCCAGCGACTTCGAATCGACCTCCGGGATAGTGCTTTCCACGCTGACGTCGCCGAACGTATAGCGATCGCCTTCCTGCACGGTGATGGTGACCGTGTATTTGTTGGTGGCGTCGTCAAGCTCGCCGACGGCCGAGACGACCTGGAAGTCGGCATAGCCGTGATTGTAGTAGAAGCGGCGCAGCAGCTCCTGGTCGGCGCGCAGCTTGTCCTCGTCATAGACGTCGTCGCGCAGCACGAAGGACAGCCAGGACGAGCGCTTGGTGTTGATGACGTCCGACAGGCGGCGGCTGGAATAAGCGTGGTTGCCGACGAAGTTGATCGCCGCGATCTGGGTGCGGCCGCCTTCGTTGATGTTGAAGACAACGTTCACGCGATTGTCGCCGAGATCCATGACCTGCGTGGTCACCGCGGCGTCGTCGCGGCCAATGCGCTTGTAAGCCGTCTTGATCGCCTCGACATCGGCGTCCAGCGCCTGCTGCGAGAAGGTTGCACGCGGCTTCAGCTGGATACCCATCTGAAGCGCGTTGTCCTTGATCTTCTTGTTGCCCTGGAACAGGACCTGGTTGACGACCTTGTATTCGGAAACCTTGACGACCAGGCTCGAACCGACCTGGTTGATCTGAACGTCCGAGAACAGACCTGTGCCGAACAGCGCCTTGACGGCGTCGTCGATATCGGAGCTGGAGAAAGGCTTGCCCGGCTTGATCGAAATGTAATTGCGGATGGTTTCCGCATCGACGCGCTGGTTGCCGCTGACCTCGACACGCGAAATGACCGCGGCCTCGGCCACCGACGTGGCGGCGAACTGCACTGCGAGCGCGCCTGGCACGACCAGAGCGGCGGACAAAGCCGCCGCGGAAGCGGCGCTCAGAAACTTGGATGCTGCCTTCATCGGGCTTTTGTACCTTTTTCTCGTAGTCCCCACGGCGAGAAAACCGGACGTGCGGTATTTTCCCTTACCGTATTAACCGGATTTTCCCTACACGCAAGGCTCCCGGTTAATTTGTATTTACTTAACCGTACCGCGTGGCTTTCGCGTCACGCATATCCCCACGCATGGTAAACGGCATCTCAATATGACCGAAGCTGAAGCCAAATTTCTTCATGATTTCAGCATCCAAACAGATCGTTCCAAAATACGAAGCCCATGAATCCGAGCACCAGGAACAACCCGGTCCGGTAGGCCATCTCCATCGTTCGCTCCGAAACGGGCCGCCTGATGACGGCCTCCACGCCGTAGAACAACAGGTGGCCGCCGTCGAGGGGGGGAATCGGCAGCAGATTGAGAAATCCTATTCCGACTGACAGAAATGCAACAAGCTGCACCAGCCACTCGAAGCCGAGCTTGGCTGCCTGGCCCGACATCTTCGCGATCTTGATCGGACCGCCCAACTGGCATTTGTCCTCGCGTCCAAGCGCAAAGCGTTGCAGGAACTGGCCGGTGCGCTCGATCACGTGCCCGGTTTCCTCGACCGCCGCCACCACGGCGCCGGCCGGCGTGTAGGAGATCAGCCGCGGCTGGCCGAGCTCGGCGTTGTTGACGACGCCGATGACCGCGACCTTGACCTTGTTGCCCAGCGCATCCTGTTGCTCCATGGGCTCCGGCGCGGCCGTAACGTCGATTTCCTTGCCGTCGCGCAGCATGGTGAAGGTGATGGCGTCGCCAGCCCGGCCTGAAACCAGCCGCTGCACGTCGGCGAAGGTCTCTACCTTGCTGCCATCGACTTTGACGAATCGGTCGCCCGGCCGGATTCCGGCTTTTTCCGCCGGGCTGCCGGCGGTCACCTCGGCCACCATCGGCTCCAGGACCGGACGGCCATAGAGGGAAAACAGCACCGCGAATACGGCGATCGTCAGCAGGAAATTGAACAGCGGCCCCGCAACGACGGTAGCGGCGCGCTTCCAAATCGGTTGCGTGTGGAAGGCGACCTCGCGCTCGGCATCCGTCAGCGATTCGATCTCCTCCGTGCTCGGCTGGCTCGACGTCGCATTCATGTCGCCGACGAATTTGACGTAGCCGCCAAGCGGAATGGCGCAAAGCTTCCAGCGCGTGCCGCGGCGGTCGTAAAAGCCGAAGAGCTCGGGGCCGAAGCCGATGGAAAAAGCCTTCACGCCGATGCCGCACCAGCGGCCGATCAGATAGTGGCCCATCTCGTGGACGAACACGACGACGGTCAGCACGAACAAAAACGGCACGAGCGTGCCAAGGACGAAGCCTTGCGTGCTGAAAACCGCGTGAAAGATGTCGTTCAAGTCATGCCCTCAAATTCGCCCGCACACGACATTCCACCGCGACTGTGGCATCAATCCGGGCGAATCGGTGGCGCGCGCCATTTTTCGCCTTACTGCTGTGTCGTTCAGTTTGGAAAAAGCCCCAATGCCGGATGCTCGGCGCCCGCCGCGACCCAGCCCATGACGTACAGTGCGAACGCGGCCGCGACAAGCCCGTCCACCCTGTCCATGACCCCGCCATGGCCGGGAATGAGATTGCTCGAATCCTTGGCGCCGTGCCGGCGCTTGACCCATGATTCGAACAGGTCGCCGGCTTGCGAAACGATCGACAGAGCAAGCGCCACCAGGCCAAGCTGAACGAGATTGCCGGCGCCGGCTGCGATTGAGAGCAAAACTCCGGCGATAACGCCGCCGACGGCGCCGCCCAGCGCGCCGCTCTGCGTCTTGCCGGGCGAGATTGACGGCGCGAGCTTCGGGCCGCCGACCGCGCGGCCGACGAAATAGGCAGCTATGTCGGTTGCCCAGACCACGGCGAACAGGAAGAGAATCGCAATCAGCCCGGAATGATTGTCGTCACGGAGATAGGCGAGCGAAAAGCCGGATAGTGCTGCGTAGGCCACCCCCGAGGCTTCCCACGGCGCGGCCCCCTTGGTCCGAGCGACAATGGCCGCGACCGCCACCAGGATCGCGACGAGGAGCAGCAGCCACAAGGCCGGCAGGCCGGCGATCAGGGCGCCGACGAAGATCAGAATCAGTGCTTCGGGCAGGAAGCCGAGCGCCGCGCCGCTCCCGGCGCGCGCCATGCGCGTCCATTCATAGAAGATCAGCGCCGCTATTGCGGCGCAGAACAGCCGGAACGGCAATCCGCCGAGCCAGGTGAGCCCAAGCGTCAGAGCCGCCATCACGATTGCCGAGATGACGCGCTGCTGGAGGTTGCTCATGCGTGGCGGCGCCTAAAGCGCGACATCGCGGGCGGCGAGCCCGCCAAAGCGTCGTTCGCGGCCGGCAAAGTCGCGCAAGGCGTCGGCCAGGTGCTCGCGGCTGAAGTCCGGCCAATAGCAAGGCAGGAAAACGAGCTCGCTATAGGCAGCCTGCCAGAGAAGGAAGTTCGACAGCCTGAGCTCGCCGCTGGTCCTGATCACCAGCTCGGGATCGGGAATGCCCTTTGTGTCGAGCGATGCGGCAAAGCTTTCGGCCGTGATCGCCTCGCTCGTCATGTCGCCGCGTGCGACGGCCTCCGCCAGCTTGCGCGCTGTGCGCACGATCTCGTCGCGGCCGCCGTAATTGAAGGCGATGACCAGTGTCAGCGCCTCATTGCCGGCAGTCAGCGATTCGGCCTCCTGCAGCAGCCCCCGGATATCGGGCTGCAGCCCCTCTTTGTCGCCGATCACCCTCACCCGCACGCCGTTCTGATGCAGTTCGGCAAGATCGCGGCGGATGAACAGCTTCAAAAGTCCCATGAGGTCGCTGACCTCGGATTTCGGCCGCGACCAGTTCTCGGAGGAAAAGGCGTAAACGGTCAGGTAGGAGATGCCGAGCTCGGGTGCGGCGCGCACCGTCTTGCGCAAGGCCTCGACGCCGGCGCGGTGTCCGGCAAGGCGCGGCAGGCCGCGCGCCTTGGCCCAGCGTCCGTTTCCATCCATGATGATCGCGACATGCGCGGGGGTTGCCATGGTCTCGCTTTCGAGCCGGAAAACCCCGACCCTAAACCTGCATGATTTCAGCTTCCTTATCGGAAAGCAGGTGATCGATGGTGCTGATCATCTCGTCGGTCAGCTTCTGGACCTGGTCGGACCGCTTGCGCTGATCGTCCTCGCTGATGGTGCCGTCCTTCTCAGCCTTCTTGAGGAAATCCATGCCGTCGCGGCGGACATGGCGCACCGCGACGCGTGCGTTCTCGGCATAGCCATGCGAGATCTTGACCAGTTCCTTGCGGCGCTGCTCGTTGAGCTCCGGCAGCGGGATCCTGAGATTGGTGCCGTCGACGATCGGATTGAAGCCCAGATTGGCTTCGCGGATAGCGCGGTCGACCGCGCTGACCATCGACTTGTCCCAGACCGAGACCGAAATCATGCGCGGCTCCGGCACCGTCACGTTGGCCACCTGGTTGATCGGCATCGTCGTGCCGTAGGCCTGGACCTGGACGGCGTCGAGCAGGTTGCTGGAGGCTCGGCCGGTGCGCAGCGACGCCAAGTCGTGCTTGAAGGCGGCGATCGCCCCGTCCATGCGTCGCTTCAGATCTTCGAACTCGCCACTCATGATCATCTCCTCGACCCGTTCGCCGGGTTCACTGCTTATGCCGTCGTCCCGTCCGCGGTACCGTTCAACGGATCCCGGCTTCGGTTATTTGTCCGCGACGACCGTGCAATGGCCGCCGCCCCTTAGAATATCGCCGAAACCACCTTTTTCGTGGATCGAATAGACGATTATCGGAATGTTGTTTTCACGCGCAAGTGCAATCGCGGCTGTGTCCATGATCGCAAGCCCGCGTTTGATGACTTCGGCGTGGCTGATGCGGTCGAAACGGACGGCGTTCGGGTCCTTCTTGGGGTCGGCCGAATAGACCCCGTCGACCTGCGTGCCCTTGAACAGCGCATCGGCGCCGATCTCGGCGGCGCGCAGGGCCGCGGCCGAATCGGTGGTGAAGAACGGATTGCCGGTGCCGCCGGCGAATATGACTACCTTGCCCTGGTTCATATAGGCTGTCGCCTGGCGTTGGGAAAAACTCTCGCAAAGTTCCGGCATGGCGATCGCCGAAAGCACGACGGCATCGACGCCGATCTTGTTGAGCGAGGTGCGCAGCGCCAGCGAGTTGATGACGGTGGCGAGCATGCCCATGTGATCGCCGGTGACCCGGTCGCCGCCTTTGGAAGCTACAGCCACGCCGCGAAAAATGTTGCCGCCGCCGATGACGACACCCACTTCGACGCCCAGTGCGCGCGCCTCGGCAATGTCGGCGGCGATGCGGTCGACAACGGAGACATCGATGCCGAAATGCTGCTCGCCCATCAACGCTTCGCCGGAAGCCTTCAGCACGACACGTCGATAGAGGGGCTTCACCGTCATCTCATTCCTCGAATATCTCGGCGCGGCAATTTTGGAGGCAAAACCGCCCCCGCTTCGTCCGGCGATGCTGTCATGACGGGTTGACCCGATACACGAAGGGCGCGGCGATGTCACGCCGCGCCCTCGTGCAAAATTCCAGGCTTTTTCGGTCAGTTGCCGCCTCTTTGATCAACGGCTGGAGACGCTGACCGCCTCGCCTTCGATCATGACCGCGGGCGAATAACCGGCCGGCTTGTCGCCGGTCACGGCGCCGCCGGTCACCCGGACCTGGATCTCGGAGCCGAAATAGGAATGCGGGAACGGCGCCGGCATGGCGCTGACCTTTTCCAGCCGCGCCCGAAGCTCGGCGGGAATCGAAAAATCGAGCGCGCCGAGATTGTCCTGCAGCTGAGTGAGCTTCGTCGCTCCAAGGATGACGGAAGCGATGCCTGGCTGCGTCGCCACCCAGTTGAGCGCAACCTGGGCCATGCTGCGGCCGAGCTCGGCCGCCACCTTCTCGAGTTCCGCCACGATCGCCCAGTTGCGGTCGCTGAACTTCTGGAAGCCGGGATGCGTGGTGTTGCGGAAACCGTCGAGCCGCCCAGCCCTTCCGGCTTGCGTCGGCTTGTATTTGCCGCTGAGGAGCCCGCTGGCCAGCGGGCTCCACACCATGATGCCGGCACCATGACGGGTGCCGAAAGGCACATATTCATGTTCGATGGCGCGCTCGGCCAGCGAATATTCGAGCTGCAGCGCCGAGACCGGCTCGTAGCCGCGCAGTTCGGCGATCGCCTGGGCGCGGCCGGCATACCAGGCCGGCACGTCGGAGAGGCCGGTATGGCGCACCTTGCCAGCGCGAACGAGGTCGTCCAGCGTGCGCAGCACCTCCTCGGCCGGAGTAATCCTGTCCCAGACATGCAGAAGGTAAAGGTCGATATAGTCAGTGCCGAGCCGTTTCAGCGAGGCGTCCAGGGCCCGCATGATGTTCTTGCGGCCGTTGCCGCCGGCATTCGGATTGCCGGCCTCGGAATTCATGGTGAATTTTGTGGCGATCACCGCCTTATCGCGCAGGCCGCGCTCGGCGACGAACTCGCCGAGCCAAGTCTCGGCGGTACCGCCGGTATAGAGGTCGGCCGTGTCGAAGAAGTTGCCGCCCGCTTCGACATAGGCGTCGAACATCGCGCGGGCTGTGTCCCTGTCCGCGCCCCAGCCCCATTCGGTGCCGAAGGTCATGGTGCCGAGCGCCAGCCGGCTAACGCGCAGGCCGCTGTTGCCAAGCGTGTAATAGGTCATGGTCATGGTGGTGGTCTCCCGATTCTGAACTGATTCCTGCCGGTCACTGGCCGGGGGTGGCCTTGACCCAGGGATTGCCGCGCTCATGCGTCATGCGGAAGGTGAAGCCGTCGACCTTCCAGCCGGAGGCTGAGCGTGTCAGGTGGTGCTCATAGGTGCCCCAGACTTCCCAGAGCGGATCGCCATTGCCTTCCATCCGGTTCCAGGCATAGCCATTGGAGCGGACAGTCGCGGCATCGGCTTCGAGCACGACCTGATGGTTGGTTCGCAGATGCAGGCTGGTCTTGCTGCCCTTGAGGTTGCCCGCCCAGGCGCCGATCAGGTCGTCGGACGCGATGTTGGCCGCGGGCTGGCCGGACAGGCTGCTGAAATCGGCGGTGACACGCTCGGCGAAATAGCTGCGCGCCAGCTTCCAGTCCTGTGCATCCACCGCGCGGTCGATGGCGTCGGCAATGCGGATGACGGCGCGCTCGTCGGCAAGGGCCTGCCAGCCGGCCGGTTCGGCACCGCCGGCATCGACCGGCGCCAGCACCATTCCTGCGGCAAAAGTTACATGTCTCAACGCGTTCATTTGGTCTCTCCTTGGCCATCAGCCCGCCGCCGATGTGTTGAAGCCAATATGAGCCGGCTCAGGGGCATCGATAAGATTGCATTGTTCGCAAAGACTGTGCGATATCATTCATGAATGAATCGCGATCTGCTCACACACCTTCCGGTCATTGTCGTCGTGGCCCGACGCGGCGGCTTCGCGCTTGCCGCGGCTGAACTCGGCATGAGCCCGTCTGCCGTCAGCCATGCGGTGCGGCTGGTGGAGGAGCGCATCGGCCAGCCGCTCTTTGCGCGCACGACGCGCAGCGTCTCGCTGACCGAGGCAGGCAAAGCGCTGGTGGAGACTGCGGGCCCTGCCCTGCAGGACATCGCCGAGCGGATGGACCGCATTCGAGGCGTGAAGGGAAGGCCCGCCGGCCTGCTCAGGATCAACGCCTCCAACATAGCGATCCCCCTGGCGGTGACGCCGGTGGTCGCGGCGATGGCGGAACGCTATCCCGACGTGACGGTCGAGATCGTTGCCGATCAGGGACTTATCGATATCGTCGGGGAAGGGTTTGACGCCGGCATCCGGCTGGGTGAAATGATCGCGCAGGACATGGTCACCGTCAGGATGACGCCACCGTTCAAAGCCGTGATTGTTGCTTCTCCCGCCTATGTCGCAAAGCGCGGGCGTCCGCGCGACGTGGCCGATCTCGCCAATCACAACTGCATCGGCTACCGGCTGGTTCGGTCAGGCGCGCTTTACCGCTGGGACCTGAACGACAACGGCAAGGATGTCGTTGTCGAGACGCGCGGCACGACCGTCGTCACAGATTCGCTTGGCGCCGTCGATCTGGCGCTGGCCGGCGTCGGGCTCGCCTACGTCTTCGAGCCGCTGGTGCGCGCCGACCTTGCCGCCGGGCGCCTCGTCCAGATCCTGCCGAAGACAGCGATCGAAGAGCCCGGGCTCTTCCTTTATTTCCCGCGCCGCGCGTCGATGGCGCCGAAGCTCAGGGCCTTTATCGATACCGCACAAGAAATCGGCCGGGCGTCCATGCGGACACCCGGCCGAGTCGCCTGAGCTCGTGAGCTCGTCACCTTAAGGAAACGCCGCGCGCTCCCCTCGGATCGGAGCTATTTCTTGACCGCGGCCGCGACTTCCGCCGCGAAATCGGTCGTTTCCTTCTCGATGCCTTCGCCCAGCGCGAAGCGCAGATAGGAGGTGATCTTCGCCGGAGCGCCGATCTCCTTCTCGGCATCCTTCAGCGCCTTCTCGACGGTGATGTCGGGATTGAGCACGAAGGCCTGCTTCAGAAGCACCACCTCTTCGTAGAACTTGCGCAGGCGGCCCTCGACCATCTTCTCGATGATGGCTTCCGGCTTGCCCGACTGGCGCGCCTGGTCGGAGAAGATCGCCTTCTCGCGCTCGATCAGCGCCGGGTCGACCTCTTCGGCTGTCAGCGCCACCGGGTTGGTGGCGGCGACGTGCATGGCAACCTGGCGGGCAAAGGCGTTCGCGGCATGCTCGTTGCCGGTGGTCTCGATCGCGACCAGCACGCCGAGCTTGCCCAGCCCATCGGCAACCGCGTTGTGGACATAGGTCGCCACCACGCCATGCGGCACGGTGAGCTTGGCCGAACGGCGGAAATTGATGTTCTCGCCGATGGTGCCGACCGCGTCCTTGACGGTCTCGGTGACCGTCTTGTCGGAGCCTGGATACTTGGCGGCGGCAACCGCTTCGGTTGCGCCATAGGCGAGCGCGACCTTCGCGACATTGCGGACCAGTTGCTGGAACTGCTCGTTGCGGGCGACGAAGTCGGTCTCGGAATTGACCTCGACGATGGCGGCTTCACGCACGCCGGCGTCAACGCCGATCAGGCCCTCGGCGGCAGTGCGCCCGGCCTTCTTGTCGGCTTTGGAGATACCCTTCTTGCGCAGCCAGTCGACGGCCGCTTCCATGTCGCCGTTGGTCTCGTTCAACGCCGCCTTGCAGTCCATCATGCCCGCGCCGGTCAAGTCGCGGAGTTCTTTGACCTGTGCAGCCGAAATGCTCATTGTCGCCTCTTTGTCTCAAATGCGCCGACGCACCAACCGGGACTCGGGTGATGCGCTCGGCAAAAGCGCTTTAGCGCGCCAACTTATTGGAAAGATGAAGGCCGGGATCCGGCCTTCCTTATCAAGCTTCCGGAGCTTCTGCAGCCGGAGCGTCGAGCGCCGGCTCGACCGGAGCCTCCGCCGAAGCACCGATGTCGACGCCGAGCGCGCCCTGCTGACGGGCGATGCCGTCGATGGCGGCCTTGGCGATCAGATCGCAATAGAGCTGAATGGCGCGGGCCGCGTCGTCATTGCCGGGGATCGGGAAGTCGATCTTGTCCGGGTCGCAGTTCGAATCGATGATGGCCACGACCGGGATGCCGAGGCGCTTGGCCTCGAGGATGGCGATCGCTTCCTTGTTGGTGTCGATGACGAACATCAGGTCCGGCGTCGAGCCCATGTCCTTGATGCCGCCGAGAGCCTTGTTGAGCTTCTCGCGCTCGCGGTCGAGGTTCAGGCGCTCCTTCTTGGTGAGGCCCTGGGCCTCGCCGGAGAGCGTCTCGTCGAGCTTGCGCAGGCGCTGGATCGAGTTCGAGATCGTCTTCCAGTTGGTGAGCATGCCGCCCAGCCAACGCGAGTTGACATAATACTGGGCCGAACGCTGCGCCGCGTCGGCGACGATGTCGGACGCCTGGCGCTTGGTGCCGACGAACAGCACGCGGCCGCCCTTGGCGACGGTGTCGGACACCTGCTTCAGGGCCTGGTGCAGCAGCGGCACCGTCTGCGACAGGTCGATGATGTGGATGTTGTTGCGGGCGCCGTAGATGTAGGGCGCCATCTTCGGGTTCCAGCGGTGGGTCTGGTGGCCGAAGTGAACACCAGCTTCCAAAAGCTGGCGCATGCTGAAATCTGGCAGAGCCATTCTTTAGTTCCTTTCCGGTTGGCCTCCACGGACACAGGCATTTCGGACTTATGTCCTGATGCCACCGGAGGTCTCAGCCGGATTTCTCCCGGGCAGACACCAAAGTCCGTGTGTGGAATGAGCGCGCATATAGAGGGGAAGCGTCACAAACGCAAGCTGGGTGTCACTTCGCGCATCAACGTGCGGCAATCAGCGCACCGGTACCGATCATCGCGCCGCCAGCGAGCCTGTTCATGAGGCGCATGCGCTTCGGGGTCTTGAACCATCCGGCTGCCCGCCCCGCCATCGCGGCATAGAGGCCCATGGTGATGATATTGACGCTGACCACGACAAGGACCACGAGCAGGCCATCGGCGAAGGTCATGGTGTCAAGGTTGAGGATCAGCGGCATGATGGATGCGTGGAACAGAATGGCCTTCGGATTGCCGAGCGCAATAGACGCGCCGAGAAAGAATGACTGCGACAGCCGCGCCTGTGTCTGACGAGAGTCGTCCGGCTTCTGGGCGGCCGCCCGCCACATCCTGATGCCGAGAAAGACCAGGTAAGCGGCGCCGGCGTATTTCAGCAAAAGAAAAATCCACTCGAAGGTCTGAGCCAAGGCCACCAACCCGAGCAACGCCAGGGTGACCAGGACGGCGTCGCCCGCGGCGACCCCCATGCCGGCTATGAAAGCCCGCAAGAACCCACGCGACAGACCATTGGTAATGACCGCGAACATCGCCGGTCCAGGCGTGGCGGCGGCCAATGAGATCGCGACGCAATAAGCCAGGAACGCCGTCATCGTCATCGTCTTACCTTCCCGTTCGGAACCCGCACGCGGCGGAAGATCGCCACGATGTCCTCGCGGCTGCATTCGATCGCCCCAAGCCTGACCGCGCGATCACGCTCGAAGCCAGTGATATCGTAATGCGGCGCCGATGTCTTGGGTGGCCCCTGATAGGACGAACGCTTAAGGCCCAGCTCGGCTGCAAAGCGATGGAGTTCGTCGGTGTTGTCGGCCAGCAGATGGCACCAGCGGTGGCCGGCCCATTTCCAGATCGCCGCATCGACATAGACTGCCATCAGGCCCACCGCATTCGGTGAGCCTCACCCATGGTATTCGGAGGCCAAGCCTGCAATCCGGGCCGGCTGCCGTCAGCAATTGCTATTTCGACGCCGGGCAAGGCTTGGTCTGATCGAACAGCGACAGGTTCACCAGCTTGCCGGTCATCGAGAATTCGCCATAGTCCATGACGAGGTCGCGGGTGATGCCGTTCTCGTGCAGCTTGAAGCTGATCCGGTATTCGGGCACCTCTTCGCCTTTGTTATCGGTATCGTCGAAATAGGCGATGTCGACCGGCCAGTATTTGTCGGTCGCGAGCTTGGCCAGCGCCGGCGCCTCCGGGTCGGATTTCTGGACATCGGTCTTCTTGCCGACGATGACGGTGGTGGTCATCACCTTGTTGGCGTCCTCAGAGCCGTCGAACAGATTGGTCTGGTAGAAATTCTCGCCCTTTTCGGCCTTGCCGATCAGCTCGACCAGATGCTGGGTCGGGAACTGCGTCGCTGCAAGCTCGAGGCTGTTCTTCTCAGGCTTGTCGATCTCGACTTTGAGGCCCTTCTGCTCCCGGGTCGCGGTGCCTTTCACTTCCTTGTCGAGGTTCTGGTCGGTGAAGGATTTCGTCACGAACGAAAAAGTTTTGCCTTCGGCATCCTCGAACGTGGTCGTCTGCTGGTCCGTCAGCTTCGTGCCGTCGGCGGTGGCAATCTGGGTGACGAAGCGAAATTTCACCGTATAGCCTTCGCAGGCGGAACCATTGAACTCATAGACCATGCGGCCGGTGATGCCGGTAATGCCTGAGCGGTCGGAGGCCTTGTTGAGCGTGAGATCGTAGACGGCGCGATGCGCCTGCAGCGCGGGCACCGCAAGGGCCGGCGCCATCGGGAGCATCGCCGAGAAACAGGCGGCGGCGAGAAAAAGGCGCGTTGCGCGCATGCGTTGCTCCGATCGTCGCGGCCGCGAGGCAGACCGCAGGGAAAGATGGTCCAGCTTAAAAAAAGTCGTGGCGGAAGCGAGGCAAAAATAGCAATTTCGGCCCGGCCAACGCGGCGTCTTCCAGCAATAGGGAAAACCAATGAGCGAAACAATCGAAAAGCGGCTAAGCGATCTTGGCGTCACCCTCCCGGCCGCCGCCGCGCCCGCCGCCAACTACGTGCCCTATTGCCGCACCGGCAACACGCTGTTCACCGCCGGCCAGTTGCCGCTGAAGGACGGCAAGCTGCAGGCAAGCGGGTTGCTCGGCCGCGACATCGACACCGCTGCAGGCAAGGAAGGCGCGAAATTCTGCGCCATCAACCTCCTGGCGCAGGCCAAGGCCGCACTGGGCGATCTCGAAAAGGTCCGGCGCCTGGTCAAGATCACCGTCTTCGTCGCCTCCGCGCCGGATTTCGTCGAGCAGCATCTTGTCGCCAACGGCGCCTCCGACTTCCTGGTCGCAGCACTCGGCGAGCGCGGCAAGCATGCCCGCTCCGCCGTCGGCACCGCCTCGCTGCCGCTCAACGCCGCGGTTGAGATCGAAGCGATCTTCGAAGTCGAGTGAGGCTCAACATGACCGATCTGTCCTGGCTGATTGCGCAGCCCGTCGCGCATCGCGGCTTACACGACATGAACAAGACGCGCTGGGAAAACACGCTGTCGGCTTTCGCCGCGGCGGCCGAGCGCGGCTATGCCATCGAATGCGACGTGCATCTCTCGTCCGACGGCGTCCCGGTCATCATCCATGACGGCGATCTGAAACGGCTGACCGGCCAGGATGGCTTCGTGTGGCAACGCACCGCGGCCGAACTGGCGACGCTCAAGATCGGCGGCACCAAGGACCACGTGCCGACGCTCGAGGAGGCGCTCGACCTGATCGACGGCCGTGTGCCGCTGGTGGTCGAGCTGAAAGGCGTTCCCGGCCACGATGCGGGGCTGGTGGCCAGCGTCGGCCGGTTGCTCAAGCGCTACAACGGCAAGGTGGCGATCATGTCGTTCGATCACTGGCTGATCCGCGACTTCGCCAAGGACGCCCCCGGCATCCCCGGCGGGCTGACCGCCTATGGCAGGGACAACCAGTTGATCGAGGCGCATTTCGCCATGCTCGCGCACGATCTCGCCTTCACCTCCTATGCTGCCGGCGATCTGCCCAACCCCTTCGTCAGCTTCGTGCGCGAAAAGCTGAAGATGCCGGTCATCACCTGGACCGTGCATGACCAGCCGGCTGTCGACCTCACCTTCAAATATGCCGACCAGATGACTTTCGAGGGTTTCGAGCCCGGCCTGGTGAGAGTTGGCTGAGCCGAGTGCCTCAAACGTGACTTGTAGCTGCCCCTGCGAAGCTTAAATAAGCCCCATGGATCAGGGCGACGAAGACGATGGACGGGCAGCGAACGCGGATTATGCGATCCGCATCGCGGCGGGCATCGGCGCCTTCACCTGCGAGGAATGGAACGGCTTTGCCGGAACCACGCGCGGCGACCAAGAAAACGGCTACAACCCTCTGGTTTCATTCGCTTTTCTAAGTGCGCTGGAAGATTCCGGCTGCGCTGTCCGGCGCACTGGCTGGCAGGGTCATCACCTGCGGCTGGAAACCGCGCAAGGCAGGCTTCTCGGCGCCGTCCCTTGTTACCTCAAATCGCACAGCCAGGGCGAATATGTCTTCGACCACGGCTGGTCGGACGCCTTCGAGCGCGCCGGCGGCCGCTATTATCCCAAGTTGCAATGCTCGGTGCCGTTTTCACCAGTCACCGGCCCTCGCCTGCTGGTCGGCAAAGGCGAGAATGAAAGTGCGGTGAAGGCCGGACTGGCGGAAGGCCTGAAGCTGGTGACCGACAGGCTCGGCGTCTCGTCCGCGCATGTCACCTTCGCCACCGAGCCGGATGTGGCGACACTGGAAGCGGCGGGCTTCCTGCATCGCACCGACCAGCAGTTCCATTTCTTCAACGAAGGCTTTTCGACCTATGACGACTTCCTCGCCACGCTCGCCTCGCGCAAGCGCAAGGCAATGAAGAAGGAGCGCCGGGAAGCGCTTGCCGACGGCATCTCGATCGACTGGCTGACCGGCAAGGACATCACTGAAAGCGCCTGGGACGATTTCTTCGCCTTCTACATGGATACCGGCGGGAGGAAATGGGGCCGGCCCTACCTCAACCGACAGTTCTTCTCGCTGATCGGGGAGCGCATGGCCGACGACATCCTCCTGGTGATGGCAAAGCGGAACGGCCGCTACATTGCCGGCGCCATCAACTTCGTCGGTTCCGACGCGCTCTACGGACGCAACTGGGGCTGCATCGAGGATCACCCCTTCCTGCATTTCGAGGTCTGCTACCATCAGGCGATCGATTTCGCCATCGAGCGCAAGCTCAAGGTGGTGGAGGCAGGCGCGCAGGGCGAGCACAAGCTGGCGCGCGGCTACCGGCCGGTGACCATGCATTCGGCGCACTACTTCTCGCATCCCGGCTTGCGCAACGCCGTCGCCGACTACCTCAGGCGCGAGCGACGCGAGGTCGAACGCATGGCCGAATATCTCGAAGAGCACACGCCCTTCCGCAAGGATCTTGGGGAATAGCCGGCCTCACCGCGCGCCATGCCGCTGCGATGAAAACATGAAAACAGAGACTTAAAGCGCGTCGCCCGAATCCATTCCTTACGACGCGCTTTAGCGATCTCGCCTTAGCGCCTTGCCGCCCGTCGGCGGCTTCGCTACACCGGACGGTGAATGCAATTGGGAGTGTCACCCCATGGCCGAAGCCTATGATCCCGGCAATATCTTTGCGAAAATCCTGCGCGGCGAGATTCCGTCGCACCGCGTCTACGAGGACGATGCGGTCGTCGCCTTCATGGATGTGATGCCGCAAGGCATGGGCCACACGCTGGTGATGCCCAAGGCGCCGTCCCGCAACATGCTCGACGCCGATCCGGCAACGCTCGGTCCGCTGTTCGCGGTCGTCCAGAAGGTGGCCGTGGCAGTGAAAAAGGCATTCGACGCCGACGGCGTCACCCTCATGCAGTTCAACGAATCGGCCTCCGGGCAGACCGTCTACCATCTCCATGTCCACGTCGTGCCGCGCTTCGAAGGCGTGCCGTTGAAGCCGCATTCCGGTCAGATGGAGAAGCCTGAGGTGCTGGCCGAGAACGCCGGCAAGATCCGCGCGGCGCTGGGAAGCTGACCCAGCCTTCGACCCGGTGACTGCGCGCTGACCGCTCAAAAGAAAAGAGCCCCATTGCCGGGGCTCTTTTGCATTTCAAATGAAGGCCGATCAGCCCTTGCGCGGCAGTTGCGGCACAAGGCTGCGTTTATTGCCGTCCTTGCCCTTCGGCTCCGGCTTCTGCGCCACGGCCTTCTTGGGCGCCGGCTTCTTGGCCACCGCCTTCTTCGGCTTCGGCGAGTCTTCCGGCTCTTCCTTCTTCGGCTGCACGGGCGACTCGTCGGCGAGCGATTCGAGCTTCAGGCCGGACTCGCCGGTTTCCTTCTTCTCGACGGTGACGCGCACCGTGCCGCCCTTCTTGAGCTTGCCAAACAGCACCTCGTCGGCCAGGGGCTTCTTGATGTGCTCCTGGATAACGCGGCCGAGCGGACGCGCGCCCATGCGCTCGTCATAGCCCTTATCGGCCAGCCAGGCGATCGCGTCCGGCGACAGGTCGAAGGTGACGCCCCGCTCGGAGAGCTGGGCCTCAAGCTGCATGACGAACTTCTGCACCACCTGATGGATAACCGGCACCGGCAGCGAACCGAACGGGATGATCGCGTCCAGGCGGTTGCGGAACTCCGGCGTGAAGAGCCGGTTGATCGCCTCGACGTCGTCGCCCTCGCGCTTGGTCGAGCCGAAGCCGATCGCCGCACGCTGCGCGTCCGAGGCGCCCGCATTGGTGGTCATGATCAAGATCACGTTGCGGAAGTCGATCTGCTTGCCGTTGTGATCCGTCAGTTTGCCGTGGTCCATCACCTGCAACAGGATGTTGAACAGGTCCGGATGCGCCTTTTCGACCTCATCGAGCAACAGCACACAATGCGGATGCTGGTCGACGCCGTCGGTGAGCAGGCCGCCCTGGTCGAAGCCGACATAGCCGGGAGGCGCGCCGATCAGCCGCGAGACGGTGTGGCGTTCCATGTATTCCGACATGTCGAACCGGATCAGCTCGACGCCGAGCGAGGCGGCAAGTTGCTTGGCGACTTCCGTCTTGCCGACGCCGGTCGGGCCTGAGAACAGGTAGGAGCCGATCGGCTTCTCCGGTTCGCGCAGGCCGGCGCGCGCCAGCTTGATCGCCGAGGTCAGCGCCGTGATGGCCGTATCCTGGCCGTATACGACGCGCTTCAGCTCGATATCGAGCCCCTGCAGCACCTTCTCGTCGTCGGCCGAGACCGTCTTCGGCGGGATGCGCGCCATGGTGGCGATCGTCGCCTCGATCTCCTTGATGCCGATCGTCTTCTTGCGCTTGGCTTCCGGCACCAGCATCTGCGAGGCGCCGGTTTCGTCGATCACGTCGATCGCCTTGTCCGGCAGCTTGCGGTCGTTGATGTAGCGCGCCGACAGCTCGACCGAGGCCTTGATCGCTTCGCTCGTGTAGCGGACCTTGTGGAACTCCTCGAAATAAGGCTTCAAGCCCTTCATGATCTCGATGGCGTCCTCGATGGTCGGCTCGTTGACATCGATCTTCTGGAAGCGCCGCACCAGCGCGCGGTCCTTCTCGAAGAACTGGCGGAACTCCTTGTAGGTGGTCGAGCCGATGCAGCGGATGGCGCCGGACGACAGCGCCGGCTTCAGAAGGTTCGATGCATCCATGGCGCCGCCCGAGGTGGCGCCGGCCCCGATCACCGTGTGGATCTCGTCGATGAACAGCACCGCGCCCGGATAGTCCTCGAGCTCCTTGACGACCTGCTTCAGCCGCTCCTCGAAGTCGCCGCGATAGCGGGTGCCGGCCAACAGCGTGCCCATGTCGAGCGCGAAGATGGTTGCATCCTGCAGCACTTCCGGCACATCGCCTTCGACGATGCGCTTGGCGAGGCCTTCGGCGATCGCCGTCTTGCCGACGCCCGGATCGCCGACATAGAGCGGGTTGTTCTTGGAACGGCGGCACAGCACCTGGATGGTGCGGTTGATCTCGCTGTCGCGGCCGATCAGCGGATCGATCTTGCCGGCGCGCGCCTTGTTGTTGAGGTTGACGCAGTAAGCCGTCAGCGCGTCCTGCTGCTTCTTCTTGCCGCCCTCTTCCTGCGGTTCGGCGCCGTTCTGGCCGCCCTGCTCGTCCTCGGCGCCGCGCGGCGTGCGCGATTCCGAAGCGCCTGGGCGCTTGGCAATGCCATGCGAGATGTAATTGACCGCGTCGTAGCGGGTCATCTGCTGTTCCTGCAGGAAATAGGCAGCGTGGCTCTCGCGCTCGGCGAAGATGGCGACGAGCACGTTGGCGCCGGACACTTCCTCGCGGCCGGATGACTGCACATGGATCACGGCGCGCTGAATGACGCGCTGGAAACCTGCCGTCGGCTTCGAATCCTCGTCATAACCGGTGACGAGGTTGTCGAGCTCGGTGTCGATATAGGTGAGAACCGTATGCTTGAGCTCGTCGAGATCGACGTTGCAGGCGCGCATGACGGCGGCGGCCTCGGTATCGTCGATCAACGCGAGCAGCAAATGTTCGAGCGTCGCATACTCATGATGCCGCTCGTTGGCGAATGTCAGCGCCTGATGTAGCGCCTTTTCCAGGCCTTGGGAGAAAGCCGGCATGTTACCTCACTTCTTCTCCATCACGCATTGCAGCGGATGCTGATTCTGTCGGGCGAAATCCATGACCTGGGACACTTTGGTCTCGGCCACCTCGAATGTGTAGATGCCGCACTCGCCCACTCCATGATTGTGAACATGAAGCATGATGCGTGTGGCGGCTTCGCGGTCCTTTTGGAAAAATCGTTCCAGGACGTGAACGACGAACTCCATCGGGGTGTAGTCGTCGTTCAGAATGAGGACCCGGTAGAGACTGGGCTTCTTGGTCTTGGTTTTGGTGCGCGTGATGACAGCGGTGCCGCGACCGGGATCGTTGCGGTCTCCGTCACTTTGCATTCGCACCACGCCTGCCGTGGCAGTCAAACCGATCGTCACGTAGTCCAGCCTTTTCGAATCCTCATGCGAGTTCAACATGTAGGTTCTCGATGGACGATTTTAAGCCCTTCTGTTTAGCTGACAATATGGCTAGGTGGGCAAACTGCAGCGAATTTCTCAATCGTGAATGCGGCAAGGTGCGTCAGGTTGCGATCAATATGGCTAGGTGGGCAAACTGCAGCGAATTTCTCAATCGTGAATGCGGCAAGGTGCGTCAGGTTGCGATCACGCATGAAAAAACCCGGCCGCGTTTTCGCGACCGGGTCCTTTTGATTGGCCCGCTGGCCATGTCCGGCGTGATCGGGCGAAATTACTTCGCCTTGGCGACCACCGATTCGAAGGGCTTGTACGCTTCCTTGGCGAGTTCGGCATAGAGATTGCCGATCTTGCTGGCCTCAGCCACGAAGCTCTCATAGCTCTGCTTAGCGTAATCGGTCTGGATCTCGACGGCCTTCTCGATCGACTTGGCTGCGAACAGCTTCTCGAAGGCGGCGGTGCCGGCTTCGAAGCTCTTCTTGGTGTATTCGCCGGCTTCGGTGGCGATCGCCTGCGCGCCCTTGGTGAGCGAGGCGAAGCTCTTCAGCCCGGTGTCGGCAAATTCCTTGCCGTATTTCGTGAAGTCCTCATAGGTCTGGGTCATTTCATACTTCCCTTTGGTTGAAACGCCCTTTTTGCCCCGGGCGCCCTTGTGCAATGCACCTCAATATATTGTGCGATGCACAAAAGTCAAGAATCCCCTTGATATGCAGGGGGTCCAGCGCCGGCAGCCGGTAAAATTCGATTAAAGAGAAGCTCGATTTGCCGAAAAATGGTGAACGCGGCGGTTACCATAAACGGATTGGTAACGCCGGGCGCGATAGCTTGGCTGGAAGTGAGGCCGGCACTCCCTTTGCCGCCTCCGGGGCAACGAAAATTCAGGGTAAGTAACGGTGCGTCAGGCGTTGTCGGGGCTAGTCTCCAAATCTTTCTCCCTCAGGGCAATTATGATCGCCGCGCTCGCGATGACGGTTGTCGTCGCCGACGTAGCGTCAGCAATGGCAGCAAGAGCCTCGGCCATCGTCGTGGACGCCAAGACCGGCAAGGTGCTCTACTCCGCTGACGCCAATGGCCGGCGCTATCCCGCCTCGCTTACCAAGATGATGACGCTCTACCTCACCTTCGAAGCGCTGGCGAAGGGCAGGATCAGCAAGAACACCCCGGTTCCGTTTTCCGCTCATGCCGCCGCCGAGGCGCCGACCAAGCTCGGCGTGCGCGCCGGCGGCTCGGTTCCGGTCGAGACCGCGATTCTGTCGATCGTGACGAAATCAGCCAACGACTCGGCGACCGCGCTTGGCGAGATGCTCGGCGGCAGCGAGGACAATTTCGCCCGCATGATGACGGCCAAGGCGCGCCAGCTCGGCATGAACGGCACCGTCTTCCGCAACGCCAACGGCCTGCCCGACCCGGGCCAGTTCACCACGGCTCGCGACATGGCGATGCTGGGCATCGCGCTGCGTGAGCATTATCCGCAATATTACGGTTATTTCTCGCAGCGCTCGTTTCTATATGGCCGTCAGCGCATCAATGGCCATAACCGTCTGCTCGGCCGCATCAGGGGCGTCGACGGCATCAAGACCGGCTATACCCGCGCTTCGGGCTACAACCTCGTCTCCTCCGTTGCCGATGGCGACCGCCGCCTCGTCGCGGTGGTGATGGGCGGCGCTTCCGGCCGCAGCCGCGACAACCAGATGGCCGCGCTGATCAACACTTATCTGCCGCGCGCCTCGACGCGCGGCGGCGGCGATCTCATCGCCAAGGGCAACGACAATCCGATCAAGACCTTGGCCAAGGTCTTTTTGCCCAAGCATGACGCGCCGACTCCGGACGCCAAGCCGGCTACGGATGACGCTGTCGTCGCCTCAGCCGACGATGACGTCCAGGACGACAGCCAGCAGGTCGCCGAAGAGACGAAACCGGTGATCCAGATCAAGAAGGTGAAGACGGTTGCCGTGGCCGCGATGGCGCCGCCCGCCAAAACCGAGGAAGCCTCGGCCCAGGTCGTCACCGCTTATGCCGACCCATCGCCCGCAGCACCGGCGATCGATCCGGTCAAGACATCGTCGGTGCCCTCCGGCTGGGTCGTTCAGGTTGCATCGTCGCCGACGAAAACCGGAGCCCAGGCGCTGCTCGAAAAGACGAGCAAGCAGGCGCCGAGGGTCCTGGCGGACGCTTCGGGCTTCACGGTCGCTTTCGACAAGGACGGCACCACCTATTACCGCGCCCGTTTCGGCGGCTTCGGCTCGAAGGACGCCGCCTGGAAGGCCTGTGACGCCCTGAAGCGCAAGAAAATCTCGTGCTACGCCGTCGAGCAATAGGCGGCTGTTGAAATCTCCGGGAAAGTACCCGCGTCGAAGGAGACTAATCGTGATTGGAGAGCAGGACGTCCTTGGCTTCATTGATCCGCGCCGCCAGGACAGACGTGCCGCCGACATCGGCGTTCAGGCGCTGCATCAGGCGGCGGTGCGCCTTGCGGATATCCGCCGCGGCAGCCCCCGCTTCAAGACCAAGGACCTTGTAGGCCTCCTCCTTAGTCATGGAGCCCGCACCTGGCGCAACACCCAGCCCTTCGCCACCGTGCGGCTGCGCGTCCTTGCGCCAGACGGGAAAACGGCCGTCAAGATACGTCTCTAGGAGCTGGCGGCTCTCCATGTCCGGGCTGAGCTCGCCGTGAAGCTGGCGCAGGTCCGTCAGCCCCATTGCGCCCAGCATCTTGCCTTCATAACGCCCGGCCAGGACGAGCCCCTCGAGCTTGCCGCTGTCGTGGTCGAGGTCCATTTCGAGCGCGGCAGTGCGCACCGTCGAATGTTTGGAAGCGGCGGCGCGCGCCGGAGGCCGCCTCGTGCGTATCCAGCCGACCCAGGCCAGTGCCGCGAGCAAAAGCAGTCCGCCGATAAGGCTGCGGCCAAAGATCAGCATGGGCGCCCCGACCAGTCCCAGAAAAGCCGGTCCAAGCGATCTCAGACTATCGGCCATCCTTGCGGGATCAGCGCGCACAAAGAGCATGGCGGCGCCGAAAAGCACCACAAGCACCGCTGCCAAAGCGAGGATCACACCCATCGATTAGCACCGCCATACGGATGACCGAGCATAACAAATAGGATGGGACCAAGGTCCGGCGCTTGCAAGTCCCACATCGGACGAGCCGAAGGGCCAGCGGCGGGTTTGCCGGCCGGCGCGGCGCTACAGCAGGCCGAGCTCGGCGAGTTCGAGCCTGAGCTTCGGCGGCATTTCGGCGAGTGCCGCCCTGCCCTTGCCGAGATCGGCCGGCGCATCGGCGGGCTTCAGATAACGCCAGCCCTGGAAGGCGCGGCGCGGCTGCCAGTCGGTGCGCACCACCTCAGGGTCGAGCACCAGATGACAACGGCCGATGCCCTCGCCGTCGACGAAGGGCCGGATCTCGGTGATCAGTTGCCGGCACTGCACGCTGCCCTTGATCACCCAATAGAGCGAGCCGCCGTCGGTGATCTCATCGCCGCGCGTCGGCACCATGCGGGTGGTGTGCCAGTGCTCGGCCGGCTCGCCCGCACGGCGCCGCTCGTCGAGGCGGAAGGCGATCCACTCTTCGAGGTCCTCGACGCTGTCGCAACCGACGCACAGTTTGATGAGATTGAGTGACATGCCCCAAGATTTAGCCGCAAGGATTGACGCGTCAACGCCTTGAGCGACTTCTCCACAGGGCCAGCCTGGGGTCTCGATAAGACCTCAGCACTCCACCACATTGACCGCGAGGCCGCCGAGGCTGGTTTCCTTGTATTTCTCGTTCATGTCGAGGCCGGTCTGGCGCATGGTCTCGATCGCGGCATCGAGCGGCACGAAATGCGTGCCGTCGCCCTTGATGGCCAAGGAGGCCGCCGTCACTGCCTTCACCGCCCCCAGCGCATTGCGCTCGATGCAGGGCACCTGCACCAGGCCTCCGACAGGATCGCATGTCATGCCGAGATGATGCTCGAGCGCGATCTCGGCGGCGTTCTCCACCTGCTCGGGCGTGCCGCCCATGACGGCGCACAGCCCGGCGGCGGCCATCGCCGAAGCGGAACCCACCTCGCCCTGGCAACCGACTTCGGCGCCCGAGATCGAGGCGTTGGACTTGATGATGCCGCCGACGGCGGCGGCCGTCAGCAGGAAATCGCGGATGCTCGGCTGGTCGGCTTCGGGATGGAAATGCAGCCAGTAGCGCAGCACCGCAGGCAGCGTGCCGGCAGCGCCATTGGTCGGGGCGGTCACCACGCGACCGCCGGCGGCGTTCTCCTCGTTGACAGCCATGGCGTAGATCGACAGCCAATCATTGGCGAGCAACGGATTTGGCCGGTTCTGCTGCCACTGTTCCTGCAATTTGTCGTGCAGCTGCCGCGCGCGGCGGCGCACCTTCAACCCACCCGGCATTATGCCGTCTTGCGACAAGCCGCGATCGATGCAGCCCTTCATCGCGCCCCAGATCGCGTCGAGGCCTTCGTCGAGCTCCTCGCGCGGCATATGCTTTTCCTCGTTGGCGCGCTTCATCTCGGCGATCGAAAGCCCGCTCTTGGCCGCCATCGCCAGCATTTCGGCGGCGTTCTTGAAGGGGTACGGTACTTTCTTGCCTTCGGTCGTCACCGAGCCCTTGGTCTTCATGCGCTGCAGCTCTTCCTCGGAGACGACGAAGCCGCCGCCGATCGAATAATAGATGCGCTTGAGCAGCAGCCGGTCGGACGCATCATAGGCATAGAAGGCCATGCCGTTGGCATGGCCGGCCAGCGGCGTCTTGCGGTCGAGCACGAGGTCCTTGGCGGGATCGAAGTGGTATGTCGGATGCCCAGGCGGCGAAATCCGCTTCTCCGCGCTTATGCGGGCGACGATGCCGTCGGCTTCGTCGGGATCGACCGTCTGCGGTGTCTGGCCGGCCAGGCCGAGGATGACGGCGCGGTCGGAGCCGTGGCCGATGCCGGTATAGGCAAGCGAGCCGTGCAGGCTGGCGCCGATGCGGTCAACCTTGACGTCGGCGGGCCGGGGCCAGTCGCCGGCCAGGATCTCGTCGAGAAAGCGACGCGCGGCCGTCATCGGCCCCATCGTGTGCGAGCTCGATGGGCCGATGCCGATCTTGAACAGGTCGAAAACCGAAAGGAACACTGGGGCGTCGTCTCCTGAGGACCGCTCAAAGCTTACATATAGGAATTCCCAGGATGTTTCCGCTGTTTTGCATGGCGCGGCGCGGCGGCTGCCGACCTTGTTTGCTCCGCCAGCGACATCGCTTGCCGCCTGTCGAAGTGCCGGCACCCCTTGTGTTAAAAGCACTGGATGGGCGATTCACTTCATCTTTCGGCGGCCGATCTGGCGGCGCTGGCTTTCTTCCTGGTCGTCTGGGTTGCGCACACGCTCGCCTCGGACGGCAAGCTGGTCCGTCGCATGTCGCTGACCACGGCGATGAATGCCCAGCGCGAGGCCTGGATGCGCAATATGGCCGAGCGTGAAATCCGCATCGTCGACACCGCCATCATGGGCGGCCTGCAGCAAGGCACCGCCTTCTTCGCTTCTTCTTCTCTGATCGCGCTCGGCGGCTGCTTTGCCCTGCTCGGCGCCTCCGACCGAGTGCTTGAGGTTCTGGCCGACCTGCCTTTCGGCGCGGCTTCGTCGCGCGAAGCCTTCCAAACCAAGGTGTTCGGCCTGGTGCTTGTCCTGGCCTTCGCCTTCTTCAAATTCGGCTGGGCCTACCGCCTGTTCAACTATTGCTCGATCCTGATCGGCGCGGTGCCGACCCCGCATGGCCCGGCTTCGCGCAACCCGGTCAGCGAAACGGCGGTGTGGCGAGCGACGCGCATGAACGTGCTTGCCGGCAAGCACTTCAACTCCGGATTGCGCGCCGTCTTCTTCTCGATCGGCTATCTCGGCTGGTTCGTCGACCCGGTCGTCTTCGTGATATCGACGCTGGTGCTTCTGGCCGTGCTGGTGCGGCGCCAGTTCTTCTCGGCGGCGCGGCAAGCCGTGCTCGGTCAGCCGCCCGGCCCGGGAAAGAACTGATCGATCTTGCCGGACAGCCTGTAGGCGAAAAGCCCGATCCATTCGCGCAATGCGATGGTGGTCGCCTGCACCGAATCCACCGGATTGTCGCGGTAGAGGCCGACGCCTTCCCTGCCCGAGGTGCGATAGTCGACCGGCCACGGAACGGTCGCAAAACCCGCCGTGTCGAACAGCGCCTTGGCGCGCGGCATGTGGAAAGCCGAGGTCACCAACAGCCAGGTCTCGCCCGGCTTCGGCTCGACCAATTTTCGCGAGAACACCGCATTCTCGTAAGTGTTGCGGGATTTATCCTCTAGGATCAGGCGATCGGCGGAAACGCCTAAGGCGCCGAGCAGCCGCGGCGCCGTGTCGGCGTCGCCCTCGCCGTCGAGAAAAAGCGAGCCGTTGCCGCCCGATACGACGACCTTCGCTTGGGGAAAGCGCCTCGCAAGGATCGCTGTCTCCACCATGCGGTCGCCGCTGCTGTTCAGCTCGTAACCGCCGCGCGCCAGATTGATGGCGCCCTCGAAGCCGCCGCCAAGCACGACGATGCCGTCGACCTTCTCGGGCAATGGCGGCTTGGGGAAGCGTTCTTCGAGCGGATTGAGCATCATCGCGCCGACCGACGTCCAGGCCGAAAGGACCAGGATCGCGATGCCGAGCACACTGCCCGCGGCCGCCAGCCGCCGGCGCCCGAGCATCGCTGCCAGCAGGCCGGCAAGCAACAGGAAGATCGCCAGGTTGATCGGTTGGATGAAGAACCAGAGAATCTTGGAAAGATAGTAGAACATGCATCGCCCCTTGTCAGATGAGGGACGACGCTACCACCACTTCTCCGGCTGGAACCTGCCCGCCGCCTGCTCGATGACGTTGGCCGTCTGGAACAGCGTTTCCTCGTCGAAGGGGCGGCCGATCAGCTGCAGGCCGAGCGGCAGGCCTTTGCCGTCGAGGCCGGCCGGCACCGAAATGCCGGGAAGGCCGGCCATGTTCACCGTCACGGTGAAGATGTCATTGAGATACATCTTGACCGGATCGGAGGCCATGTCCTCGTCGGCGATGCCGAAGGCGGCCGACGGCGTCGCCGGCGTCAAGATCACATCGACGCCGGCGGCAAAGACGTTCTCGAAGTCGCGCTTGATCAGCGTGCGCACCTTCTGCGCCTGCAGATAGTAGGCGTCGTAATAGCCCGCCGACAGCACATAGGTGCCGATCATGATGCGCCGCTTGACCTCGCGGCCGAAACCGGCGGCGCGCGTCTTTTCGTACATGTCGACGATGTCCTTGCCGGGCACGCGCAGGCCGTAGCGCACGCCGTCATAGCGGGCGAGGTTCGACGAAGCTTCGGCAGGAGCCACGATATAGTAGGCCGGCAAGGCGTATTTGGTGTGCGGTAGCGAGATGTCGACGATTTCCGCGCCGGCGTCCTTCAGCCATGCGATGCCTTTCTGCCAGAGCGCCTCGATGTCTTCCGGCATGCCTTCGACACGATACTCCTTCGGAATGCCGACCTTCATGCCCTTGATCGGCTTGCCGATCGCCGCCTCATAGTCCGGCACCGGACGGTCGACCGAGGTCGTGTCTTTCGGGTCGACGGAGGCCATCGACTTCAGCAGGATCGCGGCGTCGCGCACATCGCGCGCGATCGGCCCGGCCTGGTCGAGCGAGGAAGCGAAGGCGACGATGCCCCAGCGCGAGCAGCGCCCGTAAGTCGGTTTGATGCCGACCGTGCCAGTCAAGGCGGCTGGCTGGCGGATCGAGCCGCCGGTATCGGTGGCGGTGGCGCCGGCGCAAAGGAAGGCGGCCACCGACGAAGCCGACCCGCCCGACGAGCCGCCCGGTACCAGCTGGGCGTTGTCCAAGGTCCGCGCCGTCTTCGTGCCGCCGGCAGACACAAAGCCGCCATCGCCCTGATGCGTCGTTGGCACGACCACCGTTTCGATACGCGAGCGACGCCACGGATTGATCACCGGGCCGTAATAGGAGGTCTCGTTGGACGAGCCCATGGCGAACTCGTCCATGTTGAGCTTGCCGAGCATGATGGCGCCGTCGGCCCACAGATTGCTGGTCACGGTCGACTCGTAGCGCGGCTTGAAGCCGTCCAGCACGTGGCTGCAGGCCTGGGTGTGGATGCCTTCGGTGGCGAACAGGTCCTTGATGCCGAGCGGAATGCCTTCCAGCGCGCCGCCCTCGCCCGTGGCCAACTTGGCATCGGAAGCCTTGGCCATGTCGCGCGCCTTGTCGGCGGTCACAGTCACATAGGCATTGAGCACCGGATTGGCGCGCTCGATCGCCGCGAGATAGGCCTCGGTGATCTCGGCCGCGGTGATCTCCTTGCCGCGCAGCTTGGCGCGGGCCTCGGAAATGGTGAGATGTGTGAGATCGCTCATCAGGCAAGGCTCTTTTCGTAAAACACCGACCACTCGGAATCGGGATAATCCAGCACCGGTCCGCAACGCGAGAATCCGGCGCGCTCGTAGACGGTCCAAGCGGCGGGGTGCCGATCGCCGGTTTCGAGAACCAAGCGCCTCAGCCCTTCCTGCCGGGCAAGCGCCTCGACACGTGCGACGATCTCGGCGCCGATCTTGCGGCCGCGATGCGAAGGCCGCGTGTACATACGCTTGACCTCGCCGACCGCATCGTCATGGCGCTTGAGCGCGCCGCAGCCGACAGCAAGGCCGTTGTCGCGAGCGATGAACACCGTCGTATCCTCGTCGGCCATCTGCTCGACGGTGAGATGATAGCAGTGCTCGGGCGGCGTCAGTTCGAGCAGCGCGGCGTTGAGTTCGGCGACCAGCGCGCGCACGTCGTCCTGCAAAGGCGTCTCGACGGCGATCTCGACAGCCACGCTCTACTCCACCACCTTCGGAACGAGGAAGAAGTTCTCGTCCGTCGCCGGCGCGTTGGCGACGATGTCGGCGGCCTTGTTGCCGTCGGTGACGGCATCCTGGCGCTTCTTCATCTCCATCGGCGTGACCGAGGTCATCGGCTCGACGCCCGAAACATCGACCTCGTTCAACTGCTCGACGAAGCCGAGAATGGCGTTCAGTTCGCCGGTCATGCGCTCGGCGTCCTCCTCGCTCACCGCTATGCGGGCAAGGTGCGCGACGCGCTTCACGGTCTGAAGATCAACGGACATGTTCTATCGCCTCGGGAAAACCAGTTCGGGCTATAGCGGCGCGGCGCTCAGCGTGCAACACGGATCATGCCGGTTCGATCGCCACGCGGTCGTTCCCCGGGCGCTTACGCGGCAATGCCACGCCCTCGCAGTGATAGTGGCTGCCACGGTTTGCCGGCCTGTCTGCAGTGTATCTTTTCCTGGCTCGGGAGCAGAGCTCTTGCGACGCAGAGAAATCTAGATCGTGATCGCCTTGCCGATGTCCGGCAGCGCCACCTTTACGCCCGAGCCTTCCATGCCGGCGACGAACTTGTCGGCGGTCTGGTCGATCATCGAGAAGGTGCCGAAATGGCAGGGAACGACCGTATCGAAGCCGAAGAAGCGGCGGCAGGCAAGGGCCGCCACGGCGCCGCCCATGGTGAAGCGGTCGCCGATCGGGACGATGCCGATCTTCGGTTCGTGCAATTCGTTGATCAGCCCCATGTCGGAGAAGATATCGGTGTCGCCCATATGGTAGAGCGTCTTGTCCTCGGGAAAATGCAGGACAAGCCCGCCCGGATTGCCGAGATAGGTGTTCGTGCCGCCTTCGCCGCCGAAGGAGGACGAGTGCAGCGCCTGGACGAAGGTCGTGGTGAAAGGGCCGCAATCGACGGTGCCGCCAATATTGCCCGGATTGATCTTGTCGCCGCTGACGCCCTGGCCGACGAGGTACATGCAGATCTCGAAATTGGCGACCAGCATGGCGCCGCTTTTCTTCAGCACTTCGACCGCGCCGCTGACATGGTCGTTGTGGCCATGAGTCAGGAGAACATGGGTCACGCCTTCCGCCGGCCCTTCCCAGCCGCCCGTCCACGATGGATTGCCGACCAGATAGGGGTCGATGAGAATGGTGGCGTCCTTGGTCTCGACGCGAAATGCCGAATGCCCGTACCAGGTAAGTTTCATGAGCGCTTTCCTCGATTTCTCCGTTGCCGGAAGATAGAACGCTAGTCGCAAATTGAAAGTGGCGCCCTCCTCCTACACGTCAAAAGGATGTGACGCCTGGATATCAGAGGAAGTCGTTGGGCATTATTTCAATCGAGGAATTGCCGGCGCGGCTTGCCGGCGGCAAGACGCTCGCCGGGCTCGATCTCGGCGACAAGACGATCGGCGTGGCGGTTTCCGATCGCGGGCTTTCCTTCGCCCATCCGCGCCCGGTCATCCTGCGCAAGAAATTTTCGCTGGATGCCGCCCAGCTTCTCGCTCAGCTCCAGAAGGACAATGTCGGCGCCGTCGTACTCGGCCTCCCGGTCAACATGGACGGCTCGGAAGGGCCCCGAGCACAAAAATCCCGCGCCTTCGTCCGCAACATGGCGCCGCTTTCCGACCTGCCCTTCGTGCTGTGGGACGAGCGGCTATCGACGGTTGCGGCCGAACGGACGCTGATCGAGATGGATTTCTCGCGCAAGAAGCGCGCCGGCAAGATCGATTCGGCGGCCGCCGCCTTTATTCTGCAGGGAGCGTTGGACCGGCTTCAGTCGCTTGGCCGAGCCGATCGGGGCTGATACCGCCGTGCCGGCGCTGCCTGATCCATTCGGCGATGTTGCGCCGGCGGCGGAAGGCCCAAAGCCCCATGAGCAGGAAAAAGTCGAAAACGCAGGTCCGCGCCACCATGCCCGGAATGATCGCCGGATCGACGCCGAGCATCTGGCCGTAGAGCTGGAAAGCGAAATCGTGCACCTGTCGGCTCAGCATCGCATAGCCGAAATTCATGTCGTTGGCCGACAGGAAGAACCATCCCCAAAAAATTGCCATCGGAGCAGCCCAGAGCGTGAATATCGTGCGCATCAGCGCCTGCCTCCAGGGTTTTCAGGGCGGCCGGATATGCGGGAAAGAAGCGAGCTGTGCGCGGCTCCTATCGCCATGCGCGAGGCGGCGCGGATATCACCCTCGGGCAAGTGCATTGCTGCAAAGGTGGAGCGGCGTTCAGCCAGCACGGCGATGTAAGAGGCAAGCAGCGCCGTCATCTGGATGGCGACGATCATGAACAGGCCGTTAATGCCTTGAACCACGCCGCCGATGAGGATCAGCGAAAGCAGGAAAGATGCCGAGATGAAGGCGATCCGGGCCACGCTCTCGCCCGCGTCCGGCCTTGCCGCCGCGTTCAGCAGCGTTTCGACGAAGGCCCAACAGAACAACA
The DNA here is from genome assembly GCF_020165175.1 of Mesorhizobium sp. CA16. Lineage (NCBI taxonomy): Bacteria > Pseudomonadati > Pseudomonadota > Alphaproteobacteria > Hyphomicrobiales > Phyllobacteriaceae > Mesorhizobium > Mesorhizobium sp. CA16. The sequence goes on along the minus strand of NZ_JAIUHP010000005.1, from coordinate 115,246 downwards.
CCGCGACGATCAACAACGCGATCGAAAGCGGCGCCAGCACGGCAACATTTTCAAGCCCGGGAAGCCCGTTGGCCTGGACTGAGAGGCCAAGCACGCCAAGCGCCGTCGCTATGCCGCGGCTGCCGTCCATGCAGATATAGGCAAGCAGGGCGAAAACCACCGCCCAATGCAAGGCCAGAACTGAGCTCAACACGTGCCGCATACGTTTCCCGTTGGCGGAGTTCGGGGAGGTCATGGTTAACCCTTCCCTACTCCAGCAAAGTGGAGAGTGGGCTTTGCATCGGCTCGCCGCAACGGAAACCATTTGTTAAGGTTAACAGCTATCCACAGATCGGCAATCTGCCGTTGATGCATGTCGCCCAGAAGTGCGCAGCGGTTCTGGGATAACGACATTCATCACAACAACGACTTAAGCGCGTCACCCGAATCCGTTTCGGCGCGATGCGCTCTACGGTATGATGTCGAAAAAGCGTGAAGCGGTTTTCGGATGACGTGATGCTCAATCTCTTGGTTTAGAGATTTAGAGGCGGATCAGGTCACCGGTGGATAGAGCGTGTCGATGATCATGCGCGCGTCGTGGCGCGAGTCGAGCATGCCGTAGGTGGTGCGCCACTGGCCGCCGAGCCGCGTTTCGACGAAAGCGTCGGCGATCCGCCCTGCCCCCAGCCTGCGCAGCTCCGCCGCGGCGGCCGAAAGCGCCAGCTGTTCGGTGAGCAGGCGCGCCGAGCCCTGGTCGGTCGCGGCGACCTGCATGGCGGCCTTCAGCACGCCGATGGTGCCCCGTCCGCCGGTGCCGAGATCGCGGTCGATGCCGGTCAGCACCTCCTCGAACAGGCCGGGCGCGCGGCCGAGCACGCGCAGCACGTCGAGCGCCATGACATTGCCAGAGCCCTCCCAGATCGCGTTGACCGGCGCCTCCCGGTAGTAGCGGGCAAGCGGCGCTTCCTCGACATAGCCGTTGCCGCCAAGGCATTCCATCGCCTCGTAAAGCAGCTGCGGCGCAATCTTGCAGACCCAGTATTTGACGACTGGCGTCATGGCGCGGGCAAAGGCCGCCTCGCCGCGATCGCTTGCCGCCTCGTCGAAAGAGCGCGCCAGCCGGAACGACAGCGCCGTGGCCGCGGCGACGTCGAGCGCCATGTCGGCCAGAACCCGCTGCATCAGCGGCTGGTCGATCAGGTTGGAGCCGAACACCTGCCGATGACGCGTGTGATGGACGGCCTCGGAGAGGCCCGCCCGCATCAGCGCCGACGAAGCGACCGCGCAGTCGAGCCTGGTCAGCGTCACCATATCCATGATCGTCTTCACGCCCGCGCCCGGGTCGCCGACCATCTCGCCGATCGCGTTGACAAACTCCACCTCCGACGAGGCGTTCGAGCGGTTGCCGAGCTTGTCCTTCAGCCGCTGGAAGCGGAAGCCGTTGCCGGAACCGTCGCCCAGGATGCGCGGCACGAGGAAACAGGACAGCCCCTCCGGAACCTGTCCGAGCACCAGGAAGGCATCCGACATCGGCGCCGACATGAACCATTTGTGGCCGGTCAACCGGTAAAAACCACTGCCGGTTCGCTCCGCTCTGGTGGTGTTGGCGCGCACATCGGTGCCGCCCTGCTTCTCGGTCATGCCCATGCCGAGCGTCAGCCCGGTCTTCTGCACGGGAGGCTTCTGCGCCTGGTCGTATTTGCGCGTCGTCACGCGCGGCGCCCATTCGCGGAAAAGCTTCGGGCTTGCCATCAAGGCCGCCAGCGAAGCGCTGGTCATGGTAATGGGGCAAAGATGCCCCGTCTCGAGCTCAGCGGTCAGGTAGAAGCGTGCCGCCCTCACCTGATGGCGGCGGCCGATCTCGGCATCGCCGTTTTCCCATACCGAAGAATGCAGGCCGCCGGCGATCGCGCGGCGCATCAAGGCATGATAGGCCGGATGATATTCGACAAGATCGAGGCGGCGGCCCTGGCGGTCATGGGTGCGCAATTTCGGCGTGTCGGTGTTGGCGAGGCGGGCGAGTTCCTGCGCTTCCTGCGTCATCACGAACCGGCCAAGCCCATCGAGATCCTTGCGCACGGGGTCGGAAAAACGCTCGGCCAGCTGGATGAGCAACGGATCGCCCCGCCATGCATTGCCGCCTGCCAATGGCGGCGGCTGGTTGATCACCTCGTCGGTCACGCCCAATCCTTCAGTTGCCCAATCCTTCAGTTGGCCGAGAGGTTCTTACCATTTCCAAGCCCGCGGTCGCGAATCCGAAGCCACTGGGCCTTATAGCCCAAGCCACGGAAGGCGCGCGACGAAAATACCGGGGAGAACGCCCGCGATCCAAAGCTGGCGCTTGCGGCAGGCCGGACCGCACCCTATAGCAGCGCCTTGAGATGACCGACGCTTCGTCCCTGCCGCTCTTCCCCCACCGCCATCTTCTGGGCATCCGCGATCTTTCCCCCGCCGATATCGAGCTGTTGCTTGATCGGGCGGACCAGGCCGTGGCGATCTCGCGGCAATCGGAAAAGAAGACCTCGACGCTGCGCGGCCGCACCCAAATCAACCTGTTCTACGAGGCATCGACCCGCACGCAATCCTCCTTCGAACTCGCCGGCAAGCGTCTCGGAGCCGACGTCATGAACATGTCGGTGGCAAGCTCCTCGGTGAAGAAGGGCGAGACGCTAATCGATACGGCCATAACCCTCAACGCCATGCGCCCCGACATCCTGATCATCCGCCACCAATCGGCTGGCGCAGCTGCCCTGCTCGCCCAGAAGGTCGGCTGCTCGGTGGTCAATGCCGGCGACGGCGCGCACGAGCACCCGACGCAGGCGTTGCTCGACGCGCTGACCATCCGCCGCGCCAAGGGACCGCTGTCGAAGCTGATCGTGGCGATCTGCGGCGACATCCTGCATTCCCGCGTCGCCCGCTCCAACATCATGCTTCTGAACGCGCTTGGCGCGCAGGTGCGCGTCGTCGCGCCCTCGACATTGCTGCCGTCCGGCATCGACAGGATGGGCGTGATCGTGTCGCGCTCGATGGCCGAAGGCCTCAAGGACGCCGACGTGGTCATGATGCTGCGCCTGCAGCGCGAGCGCATGGAAGGCGCTTTCGTGCCGTCGGTCCGCGAATATTTCCGCTATTTCGGCCTTGATGCCGAGAAGCTGAAAGCTGCCAAGGACGATGCGCTTGTCATGCATCCCGGCCCGATGAACCGCGGCGTCGAGATCGCCTCCGAGATCGCCGACGGACCGCAAAGCGTCATCCAGGAACAGGTCGAGATGGGGGTCGCCGTGCGCATGGCGGTGATGGAGGCGCTGCTTGATCCGCGCCGCAACCATGAAGGGCGCGGCGCATGAGCGTGACCGTCTTCAGCAAGGCGCACATTGTCGACCCCTCGCGCGGCGTGGACGAGATCGGCAGCGTCATAGTCGACGGCCGCAAAATCGTCGCTGCCGGGAAAGCCGCGTTGAACCAGGGCGTGCCGGAAGGCGCCGCCGTCGTCGACTGCGCCGGCAAGACGATCATTCCAGGCCTTGTCGACGCGCGCGTCTTCATCGGCGAGCCAGGCGGCGAGCATCGCGAAACCATCGCTTCGGCAAGCGTCGCCGCGGCGGCGGGGGGCGTCACCTCCATCGTCATGATGCCGGACACCGATCCGGTGATCGACAATGTCGCGCTGGTCGAATTCGTGCTGCGCACGGCACGCGACACCGCTAGCGTCAACATCTTCCCGTCGGCAGCGATCACCAAGGGCCTCGAAGGCCGCGAGATGACCGAGTTCGGCCTGCTGCGCGAGGCCGGCGCCGTCGCCTACACCGACGGCCGCCACACGATCGCCAATGCGCTGGTGATGCGCCGCGCGCTGACCTACGCCCGCGATTTCGGCAGCGTCATCGCGCACGAAACGCAAGATGCCAACCTCGCCTCGTCCGGCGTGATGAACGAAGGGCTCTATGCGAGCTGGCTCGGCCTGTCGGGCATTCCGCGTGAGGCGGAGCTGATTCCGCTGGAACGCGACCTGGCTTTGGTCCGGCTGACCGGCGGCGCCTACCACGCGGCAAAAATCTCGTCGGCGATGGCGGCCGGCGCGGTAAACCGTGCCAAGACCGAGGGCGCCAATGTCACAGCCGGCGTCGCTATCCATAATCTGTCGCTCAACGAGAACGATGTCGGCGAATACCGCACCTTCTTCCGGCTGACCCCGCCCCTGCGCGCCGAGGACGACCGGCTGGCGATGATCGAGGCGATCAAGGACGGCACGATCGACATCGTCGTCTCCTCGCACGATCCGCAGGACGTCGACACCAAGCGCCTGCCCTTCGCCGACGCCGCTGCCGGCGCCATCGGGCTGGAGACGTTGCTGGGCGCGGCGCTTCGGCTTTACCACAATGGCGACGTGCCGCTGTTGAGGCTGATCGAGACGCTGTCCACGGCGCCGGCCAGACTGTTCGGCCTGCCGGGCGGCACGCTGAAGCCGGGGGCGCCGGCCGATCTCGCGGTCGTCGATCTGGACGAGCCGTGGATCGTCAGCGAAAGCGGTCTGCGCTCGCGCTCGAAGAACACCTGTTTCGAGGGCGCGCGTCTGCAGGGCACGGTCCTGCAAACGGTGGTGGCGGGCCGCACGGTGTTTTCCGCATAAGCCACCGCATCGCTTAAGCCCTGCTCAGCCTGCCCGGCATAGACTTGCTTGGCGAACCCTCCCGACTCTACCATTATGATAAATTCACGCCCAAGCAGGGCCAGCGCTTGCAAACTATGGTTGCATCGCGCACAGTGTATCAATCATAGGAAGAGCAACCGGGCGGCAGGAAATATGGGGGAAACAATGGGTTACGTGATCGCGCTCGTCTTCGGCTATCTGCTCGGCTCGATCCCGTTCGGGCTCCTGATCACCCGTGCGGCCGGGCTCGGCGACGTGCGCCAGATCGGCTCCGGCAACATCGGCGCGACCAATGTGCTGAGGACGGGTAACAAGGGCCTTGCTGCCGCCACTCTGCTGCTCGATGCGCTGAAAGGCACTGCCGCGGTGCTGATCGCCGGACATTTTTCGCCGGACTTCGGACTGTTGGCCGGTTTCGGTGCCTTTCTCGGCCACCTCTTCCCGGTCTGGCTCGGCTTCAAGGGCGGCAAGGGTGTCGCCACCTATCTCGGCGTGCTGCTTGGCCTTGCCTGGCAAGGCATGCTTGTCTTCGCCGTCGTCTGGCTCGCGATGGCCTTCCTGTTCCGCTATTCCTCGTTGGCGGCATTGGCGGCCGCGGTGGTCGTGCCGATCGCGCTCTATGTCACAAACACACCGCAGATCGCCGGCCTGTTCGCGGCGATGAGCCTGATCGTCATCGTCAAGCATCGAGCAAACATCTCGCGGCTGCTCGCCGGCACCGAGGGCAAGATTGGGGCGAAGGGATGAGCGCCCTGGCTGCCGGCCCGCGTCTCAGCGATCGGCAGCGGCTTGCCTGGCTTCGCCTGATCCGCACGCCCAATGTCGGCCCGGCCTCGTTTCGCGAGCTGATCAACCGCTTCGGCTCGGCCGAAGCCGCGCTTGAAATGCTGCCCGAATTGATGATCTCCGGCGGCGCCAATCGCATCGTCCGCATCCCCTCCATCGCCGAGGCCGAAGCCGAGCTGGAGGCCGCGCGGCGCGCCGGCGCCCGCTTCGTCGGCGTCGGCGAGGCCGATTATCCGCCCCTGCTGAAGACTCTCGACAACCCGCCGCCGTTGCTGGCGGTAAAAGGCGAAGGCGCGGTCTTCCGCTTGCCGGCGGTGGCGATTGTCGGCGCTCGCAATGCCTCGCTGGCCGGCATCAAGATGGCGCGCATGCTGGCGGCCGATCTCGGCCGAGACGGCTACGCCATCGTTTCCGGCCTGGCGCGCGGCATCGACACGGCCGCGCACAAAGGCAGCGTTTCGACCGGCACAGTCGGCGTGCTGGCCGGCGGGCTCGATGTCCCCTACCCGCCCGAGAATGCCGGCCTTTGCGATGAGATCGCCGATCGCGGCGGCGCCATTGTTTCCGAGATGCCCTTCGGGTGGCAGCCGCGCTCCCAGGATTTCCCACGCCGCAACCGCCTGGTCGCAGGGATGGCGCTTGGACTGGTGGTGGTTGAGGCGGCGCAGCGCTCCGGCTCACTGATCAGCGCGCGCCTTGCCAACGAAATGGGCCGGCTGGTCTTCGCCGTGCCGGGCTCGCCGCTCGATCCGCGCGCTGCCGGCTGCAACGCGCTGCTCAAGGACGGCGTCACGCTGGTCACTGAAGCCGCCGATATCCTTAGCGCGCTGGCGCCGCTTGCCGGCGCCCGGCTTCCAAGAACCGCCCCACTTGCCGAGGCGCCCGACATATCAGCCATGCCGCCGCCAGGCGAAAACGACCGCGCCGATGTGCTGGAAGCGCTCGGGCCTACGCCGATCGCGGTGGACGACATTATCCGCCACACCGGCATGAGTGCAGCGCAGATATCGATGGTGCTGCTTGAACTCGACCTTGCGGGACGACTTGAGCGTCACGCCGGCGGGAATGTGTCGCTGATCGCGTGACCTGCGGCCTTCAGTTCCGGGTTTGGATCCTCCTACCGGAACAAATATTTCGACACTTCGGGATTGCCGCGGCGCCACATCACGTTGTCGAGGAAATAGTGGTGCACGTTGATGAAGATCAGCACGATGAAGAAGAACAGCGACGAACCGAGCACCTGCTTGTCGTAGGGAACCAGGGCGGTCAGCACGAAGGGGATCAGCCAGAAGCCGAGATAGCCAAGCGCGCCGCCCCCAATGATGAATCCCAGCACCCGCAGCCTGTAGCGGGGCCCGAGCACGGATAATATCTTCGGCTCCGGATCCCGCGCGGCATCCGAGACGTCACGCTCGACATTGGTTTGATAGCGCCACACCACGGCCAGATATTGCAGCGAGTGCAGCGCCGGCACCACGAGCAGCCAGAGCGGGTTAATCCTGGCGATCAGGATCCAGAGATAGAGCGAGGCGACATAGGCCACGATGCCGTTGTAAGGCAGTCCGCCGGCATTCCTTCGCCAGCGGTTGACCAGCATGAAAAGCGTGGCCGCCGTCGATCCGACGGCCGCCAGCACGGCAATGTCGGTGATCCATGACGGCGCCGCGAAGGTGTAATATTGAAGGCCGTAATATTGCCCCTGCGTCACGGCCGTATTCGTCTGCAGCCAGGCCAGGATCCACACCGCATAGCTGTTGACGAGCAGCACCTTCTTGTCCCGGTCGTCGAAGAATTTGCGCTTCAGGACGGCGTCGACCATCAGCATGCCGTAGCCTTGCTTGACGTAGTGCCAGCCGACGAAGAAGAACATCGCGTTGGCCGCGAAGCCGAGCAGCCGCGTGTTCGACGTCGCCGCGCCATAGGCAAAGAACAGGGCCATGACCACTGGCACGATGACGCCGGCGAAAATGTAGCGGAGCTGCAGGCTTCTGTCGTAGCCCTCGCCACGCGCCTTGCGGCCGAAATTGCGGTAGAAAATCTGGTAGGAGTGGGCGAAGTGCGGATAGTTCACCAAATAGGCCACGACGACCATCGTCGCGGCCAATGAGCCTTCATACTCGCGCGGCACCAGGAACAGCAGTGGCAGGATCAGAAACGCGCTGCCGCCGAGCATCAGGAAATCGGCGACCGGGCCGAAAAGATATCTGCCCGGCGGCGTCGCCGCCTTGGGCGCCTGTGAATCTACCGAAAGGTCAAGTGCCATCCTGGAGCCTCCCTCGGAGGCGCCGAGTTTAACCACGACCCCATCCAGGGACAAGGCAACGCGGCAGGATCTCTCTTGCCTTCGGGCAAGTCACCCCGTTACGCTGAGGCGTTCGAAGCGATCTTCATCAGCCGCTTTCTGGCCTCCGCCACTCGCTTCTTCTCCGACCTTATGCGGTCGCACAGCGCGAGATTGATCCCGACGCCACATTCTTCATCCAGCATTTCTTTTGCATGATTGAGCGAAGTTTCTGCGCGCTTGACGCGCAGCCTGGCCCTGGCCAGTTCCAAGTTCAGTACGTCCACTGTATCCGCATCCCAGATTGCGGTCCCTTCAACAGGGAAACAGCCGCGCCCAAGTTTTTGTTCCGATTGCCGGAGACGCAGACAAATGTGCTGCTTCGAACGCCCCGGACATGGAAGGGCCCGTGGGTCGGTTCTCGCATCTATTTGATGTTAAAAATTTTGGTGAGCGCGATGGGATTCGAACCCATGACCTACTGATTAAAAGTCAGTTGCTCTACCGGCTGAGCTACGCGCTCCCGTGGGCTCGGAACGCCGCCCTCGAAATTGCGCGGAACATAGGGAGAGTGCCGCGGCCGGTCAACCGGAAAAAGACGGGCTTCCAAGGCGGATTTCTTGAACGGATTCGAAGGGACGCCGCGGGTGAACGGCTTTCGATGCCTGCGCCAATGGCCCGGCCTGGGGCTGCTTCAGAAAGCCCTACAATAACAATGGGCTGACACAATGGGCTGATGCTGGAACGGGAACCATTGCAATTCGGGCCCGTTTCGCAAAACAGGACGTCCCCATCAACCATCGAGGAGAAGATCAATGAACAAGATCGCATCCGGCCTGTTGGCAACCGCTCTCTCGGCGTCGTTCCTCGCGGCGGAGATGGTGCCGGTCAACGCTCAGCCAGCTTATGTACCGCAACCCCAGGGCCTGTCGTCAGATCTTCAGACCGTGCAGTATCGGGACTGGAGAAGGCACCGCAGCTTCAACCGGGATTTCTCGCGTCGTGGTGACGCCGTATACTGGAACGGCCATCGCGGCTATCGTGAGTATCGCCGCGGCTATCGCCGGCATGGCGACTATTGGTTTCCGCTGGCAGCTTTCGCGACCGGCGCGCTGATCACCGGCGCCATCGTCAACAGCGAGAACAACCGCCTCTATCGCGGCAACGCGCACGTGCAGTGGTGCTACGACCGCTACCGCTCCTATCGCGCCTCGGACAACACCTTCCAGCCTAACAACGGCCCGCGTCAGCAGTGCGTCTCGCCCTACTGACAGCCTCCAGTCAGTACCCAGGGCCGTTGACTGAGCCCGTGCCGCAAGGCGCGGGCTCTCTCGTTGCCCTTCAGCCGAATTCAACTGGCCCAGCTAATGTTCTTCAAAATCAGATACAGACCTACGCCGTCATCAGAAGGAGAGCGATAGGCTCCGCAGGCGTTGCAAATCCGAGCCGCTGCCGAGGTCAATTCCCAACCGAGTGCATTAAGATCTTCGTCCGTCACATAGTCTTGAGTTAGCTCGCCGATGCCGTGCTTCTCACCGAAAGATCGAGCTGACTGGGCGTCAGTTATGAACTCCGAAGGCCAAATCGAATTGGCCCAAGCCCAGAGCCAATTGCCAGCCTTGGCGCTGGTAGAGCCCGCAACCTGGATTTCCGAAACGACCTTGACTCCACTCCGGTCGGAGAACAGCAGCTTTCCTGCCCGTCAAATCGTAGTCGTAACGCGACCAACTGCCGAGGCGAAAATCTTTCGCCAGGCGCGCATTCTTAGCGATGAGCTGTTCAAAGGCCTCATCGCGCCAGGCAGGATACCAATCCGGCTGCATTTCCCGTTCGCCCGGTCCCGTAAACCGCTTCACACACTCAGCGTCCTGCGCACCGCATCGCGCCATCCGGCCAGTTTCGCACCCCGCGTTGCGGCGTCCATCTCCGGCTTGAAGCGCCGCTCCAGCGCCCAGCTCTTGGCGAAGTCCTTCGCTTTCGGCCAGACACCCGCCCTCGACCCGGCAAGCCAGGCCGCGCCCAGCGCCGTCGTCTCCAGGATCGTCGGACGGTCGACCGGTGCGTCGAGAATGTCGGCGAGCCGCTGCATGGTCCAGTCGGATGCCACCATGCCGCCGTCGACGCGAAGCACCGTCTTGGCCGAGGCGCCTTTCCAGTCCTTGCGCATGGCGTCGAGCAGGTCGCGCGTCTGGAAGGCGACCGATTCGAGTGCCGCGCGGGCGAACTCGGCCGGGCCCGAATTGCGCGTCAACCCGAAGATCGCGCCGCGCGCATCCGCGTCCCAATGCGGCGCGCCGAGGCCGACGAAGGCCGGCACCAGATAGACCTGTTGCGCAGGGTCGGCGGCCGCAGCCAATACTCCGCTCTGCTCGGCCTTGCCGATCACCTTGATGCCGTCGCGCAGCCACTGCACGGCTGCGCCCGCGATGAAGATCGAGCCTTCCAGCGCGTAGGTTGTCTTGCCGTTGAGCCGATAGGCGATGGTGGTCAAAAGCCGGTTCTTCGAACGCACCAGATCGGCGCCGGTGTTGAGCAGCGCGAAGCAGCCCGTGCCGTAGGTGGATTTCATCATGCCGGGCTCGAAGCAGGCCTGGCCGATGGTCGCCGCATGCTGGTCGCCGGCCACCCCGAGGATCCGCATCTCGGCCCCGAAAAGGCTCTTCTCGGTGACGCCGAAATCGTCGGCGCAGTCCTTCACCTGCGGCAGGATCGCGGCCGGAATCTTCAGGATCGAAAGCAGCTCGTCGTCCCAGATATTCTTCTCGATGTTGTAGACCAGCGTGCGCGAGGCATTTGTCGCGTCGGTGGCGTGCACTTGGCCGCCGGTCAGCCGCCAAATGAGGAAGCTGTCGATGGTGCCGGCAAGCAGTTCGCCCTTCTCGGCGCGCCTTCTGGCACCCTTCACCTTGTCCAGCATCCAGGCGATCTTGGTGCCGGAGAAATAGGGGTCGAGCAGCAGGCCGGTCTTCTTCGTGAATGTCTTCTCCAGTCCCTGCTTCTTCAGCTTCTGGCAGATCGGCGCGGTGCGGCGGTCCTGCCAAACGATCGCGTTATGGATAGGCTTGCCGGTCGCCCTGTCCCAGATGACGACGGTCTCGCGCTGGTTGGTGATGCCGATCGCGGCCACATCCGATGCCGTGCGGCCGGCGGCCTTCAACGCCGCTTTCACCGTGGCGAGAACGCTTGCCCAGATGTCTTCCGGGTCATGTTCGACCCAGCCGGAAGCCGGATAATGCTGCGCGAATTCCTGCTGGCCGGTGCCGGCGACTTTCATCTTGTCGTCGAACAGTATCGCCCTGGTCGAGGTCGTTCCCTGATCGATGGCCAGCACAAAACCGCTCATTCCGCATCCCTCCGCTTTTCATGCAACAGGGGAGACGGCAAAGCCGCCTCCCCTGCACTTCCGACATGGGCAAGCACGCCCGCGTCATGCAGTTACTGCTGCTGCCAGCTCTTCACCAGTTCGTCGTAGTTGATGGTGACCGGCTTTTCCTTTTCGTTCTCGATCTTCAACTGAGGAGCGAGATTGCCTTTCTTGACCGCGTCGGCGTTCCAGTAGGCAAGATCGTGCTCTTCGGCCATCTTCGGGCCGATGTCGCCCTGGACGCCCGACTTCTCGATGCGGCTCATGACCTTTTCCTGCTCGGCGCAGAGCGAGTCCATCGCTTCCTGGGCCGACTTGGCGCCGGAAGAGGCATCGCCGATCGCTTGCCACCAGAGCTGCGCCAGCTTCGGATAATCAGGCACGTTGGTGCCGGTCGGCGACCACTGGACGCGGGCGGGCGAGCGATAGAACTCGATCAGGCCGCCGAGCTTCGGAGCGCGCTCGGTGAAGCTCTTGTCGTGGATCGTGCTCTCGCGGATGAAGGTCAAGCCGACATGGCTCTTCTTCACGTCGACCGTCTTCGAGGTGACGAACTGCGCGTAGAGCCAGGCGGCCTTGGCGCGATCGTCAGGCGTCGACTTCATCAGTGTCCAGGAACCCACGTCCTGGTAACCGAGCTTCATGCCGTCCTTCCAGTAGACGCCGTGCGGCGACGGCGCCATGCGCCACTTCGGCGTGCCGTCGTCGTTCAGCACCGCCTTGGCGCCGGCGTCGACCATCGAAGCGGTGAAGGCGGTGTACCAGAAGATCTGCTGCGCGACCCCGCCCTGCGCCGGCACCGGGCCGGATTCGGAGAAGGTCATGCCCTGGGCTTCCGCCGGAGCGTAGGCCTTCAGCCAGTCGAGATATTTCTGGATCGAGTAGACCGCGGCCGGGCCGTTGGTATCGCCGCCACGCGCCGTGCAGGAGCCGACAGGACGCGATTTCTCGTCGACCTTGATGCCCCATTCGTCGACGGGCAGGCCGTTCGGAATGCCCTTGTCGCCATTGCCGGCCATGGACAGCCAGGCGTCCGTGAACCGCCAGCCGAGTGACGGGTCCTTCTTGCCGTAGTCCATATGGCCGTAGACCTTCTTGCCGTCGATCTCGCGGCCGGTGAAGAACTGGGCGATGTCCTCATAAGCCGACCAGTTGACGGGAACGCCAAGGTCGTAGCCGTATTTGGCCTTGAAGTCGGCTTTGTTCTTCTCGTCGTTGAACCAGTCGTAGCGGAACCAGTAGAGATTCGCGAACTGCTGGTCGGGGAGTTGATAGAGCTTCTTGTCGGGCGCCGTCGTGAACGACGTGCCGATGAAGTCCTTCAGATCGAGGTTCGGATTGGTGACGTCCTTGCCCTCGTTCGCCATCCAGTCGGTCAGGTTGCGCACCTGCTGGTAGCGCCAATGCGTGCCGATCAGGTCGGAGTCGTTGACCCAGCCGTCATAGAGGTTCTGGCCGGTCTGCATCTGGGTCTGGATCTTCTCGACGACGTCGCCTTCCTGGATGACGTCATGTGTGACCTTGATGCCGGTGATGGCGGAGAAGGCCGGTGCCAGCACCTGTGACTCGTATTGGTGCGTGGCGATGGTTTCCGAAACGACCTTGATGTCCATGCCGGCGAACGGCTTGGCTGCGTCGATGAACCACTGCATTTCCTTTTCCTGGTCGGCGCGTGAAAGCGTCGACAGGTCGCCTATCTCCTTGTCGAGAAAGGCTTTTGCCTCGTCCATACCGGCATAGGCATGGCCCCCTCCCAGCAAAAGGACAAGGGCTGTCGTCGATGTTAGAAATTGCCGTCGCATGTGTCTCCTCCAGTCTTAAGTTGCAAGTGCGATCCGGGCGGCCGCCAGCACGCGGCCGCTCCGGCTATTCCCCCTCTATACGTATCGGAACACGCCAACGGCGTAGACCACGGAGAGAGCGAGAGCCCACCACAGGTTGGGTCCAACCAGACCCAGCCAAGCGAGATGGATAAATGCGCTGCCAAGCAGCGACAGGAACAAACGATCGCCGCGCGTCGTCTCGAAGCGCAGCACCCCGATGCGCGGATGACCGCCGGGCGAGGCATATTCCCAGACGCCCATGCCAAAGAGCATCAGCACAATGACGATGAAGAAGGCGGCCGTCGGCCACGTCCACGCCATCCAGGAGAAGTCGAGATTCATGGCTTTAGACCCTCCCCAGGGCAAAGCCCTTGGCGATATAATTTCGCACGAACCAGATAACCAAGGCGCCGGGGATCAGCGTCAGCACGCCGGCGGCGGCGAGCAGACCCCAATCCATGCCGGCGGCAGAGACCGTGCGGGTCATGGTGGCGGCGATCGGCTTGGCGTCCGTCGTGGTCAGCGTGCGCGCGATCAAGAGCTCCACCCACGAGAACATGAAGCAGAAGAAGCAGGCGACGCCGATGCCGCTCGCGATCAGCGGCATGAAAATCTTCAGAAAGAAGCGCGGGAAGGAATAGCCGTCGATATAGGCGGTCTCGTCTATCTCCTTCGGCACGCCGGACATGAAGCCTTCGAGGATCCACACCGCGAGCGGCACGTTGAACAGGCAGTGCGCCAGCGCCACGGCGATGTGGGTGTCGATCAGGCCGAACGCCGAATAGAGCTGGAAGAACGGCAGCGCGAACACCGCGGGCGGCGCCATGCGGTTGGTCAAAAGCCAGAAGAACAAATGCTTGTCGCCGAGGAAGCGGTAACGCGAGAAGGCGTAGGCCGCCGGCAGCGCCACCGCCACCGATATCACCATGTTCATCACCACATAGGTGATCGAATTGATATAGCCCGAATACCACGAAGGGTCGGTGAAGATGGTGCGATAGTTCGCCAGTGTCGGATTATGCGGGAACAGCGTCAGCGACGACACGATCTCCGCATTGGTCTTGAAGCTCATGTTGATGAGCCAGTAGATCGGTAGCAGGATAATGATGATGTAGACCGTCGGCACGATCCACCACCAGCGCGATTCCTCGCCGCGGCGGCGCATCAGCTTCGCCACCTCGTCCTGCGACAGCGTGCTGCCCACTTCGGTGACCGCCGTCTCGCTCACGCGCGTCGTCTCGTTGGCGCCCACCATCTCAGCGCTCCGCGTCGTAGTTGGTCATCACGGTGTAGAACACCCACGATAACAACAGGATGATCAGGAAGTAGACCAGCGACATCGCCGCCGCGGGGCCGAGGTCGAACTGGCCGAGCGCCGTCTTGACCAGGTCAATCGACAGAAAGGTGGTCGAATTGCCGGGACCGCCGCCGGTGACGACGAAGGGCTCGGTATAGATCATGAAACTGTCCATGAAGCGCAACAGCACGGCGATCAGCAGCACGCGCTGCATCTTAGGCAGCTGGATGTAGCGGAACACCGCCCAGCGCGACGCGCCGTCGATCTTGGCCGCCTGGTAGAAGGCGTCGGGAATCGAGACCAGGCCGGCATAGCAAAGCAGCACGACCAGGCTGGTCCAGTGCCAGACATCCATGATGATGACGGTGACCCAGGCATCGATCGGATCCTGGACGTAGTTGTAGTCGATGCCGAGCGCGTTGATGTAATAGCCGAGCAGGCCGATGTCGTTGCGGCCGAAGACCTGCCAGATCGTGCCGACGACGTTCCACGGAATGAGCAGCGGCAGCGCCATCAGCACCAGGCAGACCGGCACGCCCCAGCCCTTCTTCGGCATGTTGAGCGCGATGAAGATGCCGAGCGGCACCTCGATCGCCAGGATGATGAAGGAGAAGATCAGGTTGCGCACCATCGCTTCCCAGAAACGGTCGGAGTGCAGCAGGTCCTCGAACCATTCGGTGCCGGCCCAGAAGAAGACGTTGTTGCCGAACGTGTCCTGCACCGAATAGTTGACGACCGTCATCAGCGGGATGACGGCCGAGAACGCCACCAGCACCAGCACCGGCAGGACAAGGAACCAGGCCTTGTTATTCCAGGTCTTGTCCATCTATGCCCCCATCTCGACGCGCCAGGAATCGGCATAGATGTTGATGCCGGCCGGATCGAAGCGGACTTTCGGTTCGGCCGGCACCTCGTCGTCCTCGCCGATCACCGCGGCGATCTCCCTGCCCTCGAGATTGGCGCGAACCACCTTGTGGCGGCCGACGTCCTCGACCTTGCTGACCTGCACCGTCATGCCCTCGCGGCCGAGCCGCACATATTCGGGACGAATGCCGAGCTCGACGGCGCCGGCTTCGGCCTTGGGCAGGCCCGGCAATTCGATGCGCTGGACACCGAGCTTCGCCGTCCTGCCTTCCAGCGCAACCGGCAGCACGTTCATGCCCGGCGAGCCGATGAAATAACCGACGAAGGTGTGGCGCGGACGCTCGAAAAGTTCGGCAGGCGTGCCGATCTGCACGATCTCGCCGTCATACATGACCACGACGCGGTCGGCGAAAGTCAGCGCTTCGGTCTGGTCGTGTGTGACATAGACCATGGTGTAGCCGAAGCGGCGGTGCAGCTGCTTCAACTGCGAGCGCAGCACCCACTTCATATGCGGGTCGATGACCGTCAGCGGTTCGTCGAACAGAATGGCGTTGACGTCGGAGCGCACCAGGCCGCGTCCAAGCGAGATCTTCTGCTTCTGGTCCGCGGTGAGCCGGCGCGCCTTCCTGTTCGCCATCGAAGCGAGATCGATCATGTCGAGCGTCTCGCGCACCTTGCGGTCGACATCGGCTTCCGGCACGCGCCGGTTGCGCAGCGGGAAGGCCAGATTGTCGTAGACGGTCATGGTGTCGTAAATGACCGGGAACTGGAACACCTGCGCGATATTGCGCTCCTGCGTCGACAGCCTGGTCACGTCCCGACCATTGAACAGCAACTTCCCGTGCGAGGGGTGCAGCAGTCCCGAAATGATGTTGAGCAAGGTAGTCTTGCCGCAGCCCGAAGGCCCGAGCAGCGCGTAGGCGCCGCCATCCTCGAAAGTGTGGTGCACCTCCTTCAGAGCGAAGTCGGAATCCTTCTGCGGGTTGGGCAGGTAGGAATGACGGATGTGGTTGACCTCGATGCGCGCCATCGTTTTCTCCTCAGGCCGCCAGCTTCGACGCCGTCACGGCGCGGCCGTTATGGTCGAATACCATGATGTGGCGCGGATCGATGAACACCTCGACCTCGTCGTCCGTCTCGAAATCGAGAATACCATGCGCAAGCATCACCCAGCGCGCATCGGCGAAATCGAGATGGACGAAGCTTTCCGAGCCGGTGATCTCCGTGATGGTGACCTTGGCCCGCACCGGCACGGCGCCGGCGTTCGGCCGCTCCAGCGACAGATGATGCGGCTGGAAGCCGATCGTGTAGCTGGCGTCCGCAATGCCGGCGAGTTCCGTCGGCACCGGCAGCTTTACGCCGCCTTCGAGCAGGAAATCCGGCCCCTTCTTGGAGAGCACGATGGTATTGAGCGGCGGATCGGCGAAGGTCCGGGCCGTCACCAGGTCGACGGGCTTGCGGAACACTTCGACCGTCGAGCCAAATTGCGTGACGCGGCCTTCCGAGAGCGTTGCCGTGTTGCCGCCGAGCAAAAGCGCCTCGTGCGGCTCGGTCGTGGCATAAACGAAGATCGTGCCGGCCGCGGCGAAGATCTTCGGCAATTCGGCGCGCAATTCCTCGCGCAGCTTGTAGTCGAGATTGGCCAAAGGCTCGTCGAGCAACA
Organism: Mesorhizobium sp. CA16; assembly: GCF_020165175.1. NCBI lineage: Bacteria > Pseudomonadati > Pseudomonadota > Alphaproteobacteria > Hyphomicrobiales > Phyllobacteriaceae > Mesorhizobium > Mesorhizobium sp. CA16. Next base: position 98,538 of record NZ_JAIUHP010000005.1, on the reverse strand, counting down.
CCAGACTGGCATTCTTGACGATGGCGCGGGCAAGCGCGGTGCGTTGCTGCTGTCCGCCGGACAGGCTGAGCGGCGTGCGCTCGAGATAGGGCGTCAGCTTCAAGAGCGCCGCGGCGTTGCGCACCTCCTTGTCGATCATGGCCTGCTCGACGCCGGCGACCCGCAGCGGCGAGGCGATGTTCTCGTAGACGGTCATCGCCGGGTAATTGATGAACTGCTGGTAGACCATGGCGACGTTGCGCTTCTGCACCTTCTGTCCGGTGACGTCCTTGCCGTCGAACCAGACCGAGCCCGAAGTCGGCGCGTCGAGGCCCGCCATCAGCCGCATCAGGCTGGTCTTGCCGGAGAGCGTCGGCCCAAGCAGGACGTTCAGCGAGCCGTGCTGAAGCGTCAGCGACACGTCGCGGATATGCTCCTGCGCGCCGACGGTCTTCGTCACGTTCCTCAATTCCAGCATCACGCCTCCTCCCAGGCCTTGCGCATCAGCGGTCGATCCTCATTCCGCCGCCGCGACATGACGGCTGCTCAGTCCGCGCATGAATTCTTCCAATGCCGCCGTCTGCTCGCGGCTGAAATGCAGGCCGCGCTTGGTGCGGCGCCACAACACGTCCTCGGCGGTGACCGCCCATTCGTTTTCGGCCAGATAGCGAACTTCCGCCTCGAAAAGGTCGGCGCCGAAATTGCGGCCGAGATCGGCATTCGACTTGGCGAGCCCGAGCAGCCTTTCCGCCCGCGTGCCGTAGAGCCGGGTGAAGCGGCGCGCCAGCCGCTGGTCGAGGAACGGATAGGCGCTCTTCAACCTGGCAACCTGGGCATCGAAGCCGGTCGCGGCGAAATCGCCGCCGGGCAGCGGCGCATCATGCGTCCACGGCCTGCCGCGCTTGCCGAGAAAACCTTCGATCTTCTCCAACATCGATTCCGCCAGCCGGCGGAAGGTGGTGATCTTGCCGCCGAAGGCGTTGAGCAAGGGGGCAGAACCCTCCCCGCCATCGGCCTTCAGCACATAATCGCGCGTTGCTTCCTGCGCCTTCGAAGCGCCGTCGTCATAGAGCGGGCGCACCGCCGAATAGGTCCAGACGATATCCGACCGCTTCACCGGCTGCGCGAAATATTCGCTTGCCGCCGCGCACAGATAGTCGATCTCGGCGTCGGAGATCTTCACCTCATGCGGATCGCCCGGATAGTCGCGATCGGTGGTGCCGATCAGCGTGAATTCTTCCTCGTAAGGAATGGCGAAGATGATGCGGCCATCCTTGTTCTGGAAGAAATAGGCGCGCGGATCGTCGAACTTCTTTCCGACTACGATATGGCTGCCCTGGACGAGGCGGACATTGTGGACGTCGTTCTGGCCGACGGCGGTCGAGAGCACGTGATCAACCCAGGGGCCGGCAGCGTTGACGAGAAGCCGCGCGCGAACTTCTTCGGTATCACCGGTGAGCACATTCTGCACTTTCACGGCCCAAAGCGCACCGTCGCGCCGCGCGCTGACGACTTTTGTGCGGGTGCGGATAATGGCACCCCGATCGGCGGCGTCACGCGCGTTCAGCGCCACCAGGCGCGCGTCGTTGACCCAACCGTCCGAATACTCGAAAGCCTTGCGGAACAAAGGCTTGAGCGGCTTGCCTGCCGGATCGCGGGCCATGTCCAGCGTCTTCGTCGCCGGCAGCAGCTTGCGCCCGCCGATATGATCGTAAAGGAACAATCCCAACCGGATCAGCCAGGCGGGCCTGAGGCCCTTGGCATAGGGCAGCACGAAGCGCATCGGCCAGATGATGTGCGGCGCGTTCTTCCACAGAACCTCGCGCTCCATCAGCGCTTCGCGCACCAGCCGGAATTCATAGAATTCGAGATAACGCAGGCCGCCATGGATGAGCTTGGTCGAACCGGAGGAGGTCCCGCTGGCGAGATCGTTCATTTCGGCAAGGTAAACTGAAAATCCGCGGCCAACGGCATCGCGGGCTATGCCGCAGCCGTTGATGCCGCCGCCGATGACGAAAATGTCATGAATCGGATATGCGTCCAAAGATTCCTCCAACGATTTCGCATTGCACCATTTTTGTGTTTTACGAAACCGTGACGGAATTATTTCGAACTCAAAGCGAATGTCAAACGAAATATCGCAGCCGGCTGAGCAAGCCGTCGAGGCGTGCCTTATTCGAACGCTGTCTCGATCAGCCGGACTTCGGTTTCCTCGCAAATCCTGCGAATCGACGGGATCTCGCAACGATCGGTTATGAAGGTATTCACCTGCGAAAGATGGCCAATCCGGACCGGCGCGGTGCGTTCGAATTTCGTCCGGTCGGAAACCAGGATGACGTGGCGGGCATTTGCGATGATGGCCTGCGCAACCTTCACCTCGCGGAAATCGAAGTCGAGCAGCGCGCCGTCATGATCGATCGCCGAGGCGCCGATGACGGCGTAGTCGACCTTGAACTGGCGGATGAAATCGACGGCTGCCTCGCCGACAATGCCGCCGTCGGAACCGCGCACAACGCCGCCGGCAATCACCACCTCGATCGTGGGGTAGATGCGCATCCTATTGGCAACATTGATATTATTAGTGATGACCATAAGCCCGTTATGGTCGAGCAGCGCCTTGCTGACGGCCTCGGTGGTGGTGCCGATATTGATGAACAGCGAGGCATTGTCAGGAATCAGCCGCGCCGCCGCGCTGCCGATCGCCTCCTTCTCGTCGGCGGCAATCTTGCGGCGTGCCTCGTACTCCATGTTCTCGATGCCGGACGGGAACAGCGCACCGCCATGGATACGGGTCAGCAGGCGCTGATCGCACAGATCGTTGAGGTCCTTGCGGATGGTCTGCGGCGTCACGTTGAAATGCGTCGCCAGGTCATCGACCAGCACCCGGCCATGGTCTTTCGCCCTCTGGATGATCTCGGCATGGCGTGGCGAAAGAAACATTGCGCGTCCTCCATTTTCGTTTTTTCCCGTCTATATCGGAAAACGAAAGCGAAGAAAAGGTATAAGCCGGCTAACGAAAATCACCTGATTAAAAAAGGCAAACCAGTGTGGAACAGGTCTGCTGCCTCAGGATAAGCGCCGCGCAATCTCGGTTATGACGTCGAACGCCGCATCGACATCTGCCGCCGTCGACTCGAACTGCCCCGCCTGAAAGCGGATCGCTACGCGCCCATCGACCCGCGTTTGAGTCAGGTAAATGCGGCCGTTGGTGTTGATGGCGTCGACGAGGCGGAGGTTGTGCTCGTCAGGGTCGGCGCCTGCCACCGTGCGGTGCCGGAACGAGAACAGCGAAAGCATTGGCTCGCTGACGAGCTCGAAATCCTCTTCCCCGGCAAGGCGCGCGGCAAGCCCTGCGCTCCAGGCGACATGGTTGCGGATCATGGTGCGCAGGCCCTCGAGGCCATGGGCGCGCAGCAGGAACCAAAGTTTCAGGGCGCGGAAGCGGCGGCCGAGCGGCACCGACCATTCCGAATAGTTGATGATGCCGTCATGACCCAGCGTCTTCAGAAACTCCGGCTTGATGGCCAGCGTGCGCACCAGATCTTCCGGCTGGCGCACGAACTGGATCGAGCAATCGAACTGCGCGCCGAGCCACTTGTGCGGATTGAAGACAATGGAATCGGCGCCTTCGACGCCGGCCCAGAAATGCCGGTATTCCGGGCAGATCATCGCCGACCCTGCCCAGGCGGCGTCGACATGGAGGTAAAGCCCGTGCCGCTGAGCGACCGCGGCCACCGCCGCGATGTCGTCCGTGCCGCCGGTGCTGGTGCCGCCGACGCAGGCGATGATGCCCGCGGGCAGCAGGCCGGCCTTGCGATCGGCAACGATCGCGGCCTCGAGCGCGTGCGTATCCATGGCGCGAAAACGTCCGGCGACCGGGATGCGGACAAGGTTGTCCTCGCCGATGCCGGAGACCCAGATGGCTCGGTCGATCGAGGTATGGACCTGGTCGGAGGAATAGACGCGTAGCTTCGCCTGCCCGGCCAGCCCCTTTTTGTTGCCCTGCCAGTCAAGCGCCCGCTCGCGCGTGGTGAGCACCGCCGCAAGCGTCGCCGAGGAAGCCGAATCCTGGATGACGCCGGAAAAGCCCACGGGCAGGCCGAGCGCCTGGCGCATCCAGTCGACGATGCGCGTTTCGAGTTCGGTCGCCGCCGGCGAGGTCTGCCACAGCATGCATTGCGCGGCCATCGCAGAGACCAGATATTCGGCCACCACCGAAACCGGCGCTGCATTGGCGGGAAAATAGGCGAAGAAGCGCGGATGCTGCCAATGCGTCATGCCCGGCACGATCTTTTCTTCGAAGTCGGCGAAGATCCTGTCCATCGGCTCCGGCATTTCGGGCGGCGACGCCTCGATGCTTCTGAAAATCTCGCCCGGCGCGATCGCCGGCCGCACCGGACGGTCGCGCAGGTTGGCGCGATAGTCGGCGCCCCAGTCGGCGGCGCGCCTCGACCAATCGCGGAATTCGTCGCTGTCCATATTTTCCCTCCCCAGCGGCCGTCGAAGATACCGGCCGGTCGAACCGCTCTCGCAAAGCCCTATCCCGGAAAGTCCGGCAGATTTGAAAAAGCGATTTTCAGCGCGTTGGACCAGCCGTCCGATATGGTGCGGTAGTAAGGATCATCATGGCCGATCCGTCGGTTCAGCCCCACACTGAGCGCATCCTGTTCCAGGAACAGCAGATCGAGCGGCAGCCCGACCGAGAGGTTGGATTTCAGCGTCGAGTCGAACGACACCAGAAGCAGCTTCACCGTTTCGGCCAGGCTCATTGCCCGATCATAGGCACGGATGATGATCGGCTTGCCGTATTTCGTCTCGCCGATCTGGAAGAAAGGCGTGTCGTCGGTCGACTCGATGAAATTGCCTTCCGGATAGATCATGAACAGTCTGGGCGGGCTGCCCTTGATCTGGCCGCCGAGGATGAAGGAGGCATTGAAGTAAGAATCCGCCTTGTCGCCATTCGGCGAGGCATGCTCTATCACTTCCTTCACTGTATCGCCGACCAGCCGCACCGTCTGGTACATAGAGGGAGTTTCGAGCAGCTTCGGATGACGGTCGCTGACCGCCTTGTTACGCTCGTCGAGCAGGCTGACAACGGCCTGCGTCGTGGCAAGGTTGCCCGCCGACATCAGCACGATGACGCGCTCGCCGGGCTGTTCCCACACATGCATCTTCTTGAAGGTCGAGATCGAATCCATGCCGGCATTGGTGCGCGTGTCCGACATGAACACGAGCCCGCTATCGATCTTGAGGCCGACGCAATAGGTCATGATTGCTCTTCTGCTAGCGATTCCGGCGCAGATTACTGCTCTACCGTAACGGTGACGGCAAGCTTCTCTTGCGCCTGCCCCAGCAGTATCCCCGACACCGGCGAGGCATCGCGATAGTCACGCCCCGTCGCCACCCGCACATAGCGTTCGTCGGGAGAGATACCGTTCGCCGGGTCGAAGGCAACCCATCCGAGTCCCACGACATAGGCCTCGGCCCAGGCATGGCTTGCCGCCTGCTCGACGGCCGTATCCATCATCAGGTAGCCGCTGACATAGCGTGCGGGAAAGCCGAGGGCGACGGCAGCGGCGATGAAGATGTGGGAGTGGTCCTGGCAGACGCCGGACTTCAATGCGAGCGCCTCCTCCGCCGGCGTCACGACACTGGTCGTGCCCGGCCTGTAGGCGACGCGTTCGCCGATAGCGCCCATCAGCCGGTGCAGTCGCTCGATCTCGGTGCCCTGGCCCAGCGTGCCGGCCAGTTCACGTATGCCCTCGCCGGCGGCGGTGAGTGGCGTCGGCTGTCCGAACAGCCAGAGCGGCGCAAAGCCCTGATGCGGACCCGTCACGCCCGCCGTATCATGCGTGGTCACGTCTCCGGCTGCCTCGACGGTGATCGAATTCTTGCCGCTCTCGGCGCTCACCAGCCGCGTCTCGTTGCCGAAATGGTCGGTGAAGCGCACCTCCTCGCGCGCGCCTTCGACCTTGATCGCCCAGGAGCCGACGGTCTGCGTGCGCCCGTTGGAAGGCCAAAGGCGCAGCCGCTGCAGCAGACACTGCACCGGCTGATCGTAGCGGTACTCGGTACGATGGGTGATCTTGAGCCGCATAACGCTCGCCTCGGCTGTGCTCAATAGAACCGGTAGTCCTGGGCGATCTCGTCGCCCAGCCTGGTGTTGTCGCGAATGAACTCGGCCAGGAACTCGTGCAGGCCATGATCGAATATGTCCTTGATCGAACCCCTCTTGAGCAGCGCCTGGATCTTCTCGGCCGTGCCATGGCAGGCATGGCGTTCACCGTAATCGTCGGCGAGGAATTTCAAATGCTCGCCGAGGAAGCGGTAGCAGAAAGTCAGCGAGCGCGGCATGCGCACGTTGAGGATCAGATAGTCGGCGATATTCGTCGGCTTGTAGTCGGCTTCATAAACCCAGCGATAGGAACGGTGCGCCGACACCGAGCGCAGGATCGATTCCCACTGATAGTTGTCGAGCGTCGAGCCGACCCAGGACAGCGACGGCAGCAGCACATAATATTTCACGTCGAGGATGCGCGCCGTGTTGTCGGCGCGTTCGACATAGGTGCCGAGCTGCGAGAAATCGAAAATCTCATTGCGCAGCATGGTGCCGTAGAAGGAACCGCGGATCAGCGCCGTCTCACGCTTGATTGCATCGAGGACCGTCGGCAGGTCGCGTTCGTCGATCGGCCTTGCCAGCATGCGCTTCAGCGACATCCAGGCTTCGTTGATGCTTTCCCAGGTCTCGCGGGTCAGCGCCGTGCGCACCATGCGGGCATTGTTGCGCGCCGTCTCGATCGACGACATCGTGCTCGACGGGTTCGAGGTGTCGCGTAGCAGGAAGTCCGAGACGTTGGCGGCGGTATAGTCCTGGTACTTCTGGCTGAAGGCGATGTCCGAGCCGGCGCTGAGCAGGACCGAGTTCCATTCCTCCGAAGCGCTCTGCGTGCGCGTCAGCGCCATGCGCAATCCCGCATCGACCAGGCGCGCCATGTTTTCGGCCCGCTCGATATAGCGGTTCATCCAGTAGAGACCGTTTGCGGTGCGGCCCAAAAGCATATCAGCTTGCTCCGGTGTCGAGCGAATAGCGAATAGCGAGTAGCGAATAGGGAGAAAAAGACTTCATGACTTTTGCTGCAGGCTCCGGATCATCGAACGTAGCATCTTTCCTATTTCGTCAGTTTGGCCAAGCAAGCTGGCGACCTTCGCTTCGACCATCAGCCCAACCTCTCCGCACAGGATGAGATGTGTCTCCAACTCTTTCAGAGAGCCCTGCGCTACCCGAAGAAATTGAATGAAAGCTCCCGTATTTTCTCTTCCGTGACCTTCCGCAACATTCGCTGCAATGGAAGCCGCCGAGCGTCTTATCTGAGAGATCATTCCGTACGCTTCGCTGTTTGGAAAAGCTTTCGTGGCCGAATAGCAATCCACGGCCAACCTCAAAGCCGCCTTCCAAACAATCAGATCTCTGTAGGAATTGATTGCCGTCGTATCCCCCTTTTCCCTACTCGCTATTCGCTACTCGCTATTCGCTACTCTCTATTCGCTCTTAATCATCCAGCACCCACGTATCCTTCGTCCCGCCCCCCTGTGAGGAATTGACCACCAGGGACCCCTCCTTGAGCGCGACGCGTGTCAAACCGCCCGGCACAATCTGGATACGATCCGAAACCAGCACATAAGGCCGAAGGTCGACATGGCGCGGCGACAGGCCCTTTTCGGTCAGGATCGGGCAGGTCGACAGCGCCAGCGTCGGCTGGGCGATATAGTTCGAGGGCTTCGCCTGCAGCTTCTTGGCGAACGCCTCACATTCTTTCTTGGTCGCCGCCGGACCGACCAGCATCCCGTAGCCGCCCGAGCCGTGCACTTCCTTGATCACCAGCTCCCCGATGTGCTCGAGCACATATTTCAGGCTGTCCGGCTCCGAGCAGCGCCAGGTCGGGATGTTGCCGAGGATCGCCTTGCGGCCGGTGTAGAACTCGACGATCTCCGGCATGTAGGAATAGATCGCCTTGTCGTCGGCGATGCCGGTTCCCGGCGCGTTGGCGATGGTGATGTTGCCGGCGCGGTAGACATCCATGATGCCGGGCACGCCGAGCGCGGAATCCGGCCGGAAGGTCAGCGGATCGAGGAAGTTGTCGTCGACGCGCCGGTAGAGCACGTCGATCTGCTTGTAGCCTTCGGTCGTGCGCATCGCCACATGGCCGTCGACGACACGCAGGTCCTGCCCTTCGACGAGTTGCACGCCCATCTGGTCGGCAAGGAACGCATGTTCGAAATAGGCCGAATTGTACGAACCCGGCGTCAGCACCGCGATGGTCGGCGCACCCTTGCTGCTTTGCGGCCGCACCGCGGCCAGCGACTGGCGCAGGAGTTGCGGGTAGTTCTCGACCGGCCGAACCTTGATCTTCTGGAACAGCTCCGGAAAGAGCTGCATCATCGTCTCGCGGTTCTCCAGCATGTAGGAGACGCCCGACGGCGTGCGGGCATTGTCCTCCAGCACGTAGAATTCGTTCTCCGAGATGCGGACGATGTCGACGCCGATAATGTGGGTGTAGACGCCGGCCGGCGGCCTGACCCCGATCATCTCCGGCAGGAACGCCTCGTTCTTCGCGACAAGCTCCCTCGGCACGCGCCCGGCACGCAGGATCTCCTGGCGGTGATAGATGTCATCGAGAAAGGCGTTCAGCGCCTGCACGCGCTGCTCGATGCCTTGCGTCAGCCGGCGCCATTCCTGGCCGGAGAGGATGCGCGGGACGATGTCGAAAGGGATCAGCCGCTCGGAAGCTTCCTGCTCGCCATAGACGGCAAAGGTAATGCCGGTCTTGCGGAAGACGCGCTCGGCATCCTGCATTTTCTGGGTAAGCCTGGCTGGGTCCTGCTCCTTCAGCCAGCGATCGTAAGCCTCATAAGGTCTTCTCAATCCGGAAACTTCCGGAAGCATTTCGTCGAACGCTGCCAATCGCGTACTCCCCTCTGAGACCATTTCACTGGCCTCGCCGGAGAAAATCAAGCGCAATCGGAGATTTAGGAAGCCGCGGCGGCCACTCTATGCAAATTGCCTAGAATCAAGGCACGGACAGCAAGGCTGGGTCAGCTCCTGCTTTCCGGCGGGGCACAGACAGGCCCGGTCAGAACGCCCGGAAGGTCACAATGGTGAAGGTGTCCTTGATTCCAGGCAGAATCTGCACCCGCTCGTTGACGAAATGGCCAACGTCTTCCTCGTCGTCGATATAAAATTTGGCAAGCAGGTCGTAATTGCCCGCGGTCGAGTAGATCTCGGAGGCGATTTCGGCATCGGCGAGCGCGCTGGCGACCTCATAGGACTTGCCCAGGTCGCACTTGATCTGCACGAAAAATGCCTTCATTGCCCGGTCCTGCCAGCCTGCTTCATGAATAAGCGGCCCTTGTGGCAGACTGCTGCCCGGCTTTCAAGCTTCCCGCGCCGCACACCTCGAAGAGTACCTGATCCCGCTTCCCGACGCTGAAATGGTGAAATCTTCGCATCCCGGTGAAACCACGCCATGGCGCGATGCGTATGTTAGATTGCATTCGCCAAAGCGAATTCCGGGGAGGCAGGCCATGCGCCGCGCTTTGTTCGCACTTGCTCTTGTTCCGATGTTGATAGCCTCGCTTGCTTTCGCCGGCGACGCTGAGATCAAGGCCGCGCAGACAGTCATCGACAGCCAGTTGAAGGCCTTCGTCGCCGATGACGGCGCCACCGCCTACAGCTTCGCCGCGCCGAACGTGAAGCAGATCTTTCCGACCGTCGACACCTTCATGAACATGGTGACGAACGGCTACGCGCCGGTGCGCAAGCCCCGATCCTATTCCTTCGGCAAGGTCGAGCAGACCGGACCCGGCTCGATCATCCAGCAGGTGCTGATCATCGGGCCCGACGGCAAGGATTATGAGGCGGTCTATACGCTGCAGCAACAAGCGGACGGCAGCTTCAAGATCACCGGCTGCAGCCTGCGCGCCTCGACTTCGGTCAGTACCTGAGCCCGACCGGCATGACCGCTCAATCTCGGCGGCTATACAGTGTCCAGCCCATACCGGAGAGGCCCCAGAAGGTCGAGGCTCCGGCTCGTTCGTAGGCAAGCGCGCAATCGAAATCCACGCGCTCCGGCTGTTTTTGGGTATCGCCTTCGAGAATCAGCCAGTCCGCGCGTCCGGCGCAAATCTTGTCCTGGGTGACGAGCGATGCCTGGCGGCCGATGCGCGCAGCGAAATAATCGACCACCATGCCGGTGCGGAAATCGGCGTTGGTGGCATATGTGGCGGCGCCGCTCTTTGTCATCTCGTCCACCATCCCGGAATAGGAACCGCGCCCATGCTCATAGAAATGGGCCAGCAACGCCGCGTTGCCGCCGGCCACAAGAACGAGCATCCCGGCGGCAAAAAGCCTTCTCTTACCGCCGGCGTCGAAGCCGCGTCCGATCAAGTCTCCGGCCCAAAGCAGCAACAAGGTTCCGCTGACAATGAAATAGCGCGGGAATTCAACATTCGGCAGATGCGCCGCCGCCATTATGGCGGGCAGCCCGACGACGCCGATGGCATAAAGGCTGGCCCGGCGATCGCGCGAGACGCCTGCATGTGCCAAGACCAGGATGCAGGTCACCGCGACCCACGTCCAGTCGCCGATCCAGTCCGGCAGGCCGAAAAGATAGCGGATCATTCCGCCATAACCGGCGGCGAATTTCTCGAGCGAGAAAGAGGAAAAACCGCCGATATTGAAGCTGAACCATCGTGCGCCTACAAGCATTGCCGCGGCAAGCGGAAGCACGGCAAGGAAAGCAGGCAGAAAGGCCTGGACGACCTCCTTGTTGACGACAATCAGACTGCGGCTGCCTCGCCAGCTCAGCCACGCCGTCCAGGCCGTTAGCACCACCACCGTTTCGACCATTGTCAGGTGGGAAAGGAAGCCAAGCAGAATTGCGACAGCAAGAGCGACGCCGTACGCACCCCGCTTGTCGAACCAGCGCTCCAGAAGAGCCACCGCAACGAGTGTGAACAGCGCCAGGCCGGCATAGCCACGTGCCTCCGAGCCGTAGTGAACCATCGGATAGCTCAACGCAAACAGCAGCGCCGACCCAATCATTGCCCAACGTCCGCGCGATATCGCCGCGGCTGCAATGACGGTGCATCCGCTGAGCGTTATTGAGAAGCCGCGCTGGACCAGCGGCGCGGCATCGGGCCCGACGACATACTGGTATATCGAGTTGAGAAAGTGGTTGTTGTCGTGGTTCACACGCCAGAATATCTGGTCGATCGAGGTCAGCGGCTTCAGCAGCGTGATGCTCCAGATCTCGTCGTGCCAGAGATCCCCGCGCGCGCCGAGCAGGCGCAAGATAAGGCCGACAAGCACGACCCCTGAAATTACAAGTAATAGACTGTAACTCCATTGCTGGGTCGCCGCAGAACCTGGCCGGTAAAAATTAGCGCTTGCTGCTTTATGGTCGACGATCGACGCGTCCATCTTTACCAAAGTCGTGCCGCCCCTTGCCTCGATATGGCAAGGCATACTTACTCTTGATCTGATTTATGAAAGGTTTTCCGACGGCTTCCTGATCAAAGGACCGGGATATCGCCCCGCGCCCAGCCTTCGGTAATCGCGGCGGCGCGCGCTTCGAAAGCCTGCGTCTCGATGGCTGTTCGGACGTCCTGCATCAGCCTCTGATAATAAGACAGGTTGTTCCAGGTGAGCAGCATGGCGCCGAGCGCTTCCTGCGAGCGCACCAGGTGATGCAGGTAGGCGCGCGAATAATCGCGCGCGGCCGGGCAGTCGCTTTCCTCGTCGAGCGGGCGCGGATCGTCGGCATGGCGGGCGTTCCTGAGATTGACCTTGCCGCGGCGCGTGTAGGCAAGGCCATGGCGGCCGGCGCGGGTCGGCATCACGCAGTCGAACATGTCGATGCCGCGCGCCACCGATTTCAGGATATCGTCCGGCGTGCCGACGCCCATCAGGTAGCGCGGTCTGTCGGCCGGCAGCTCCGGGCAAGTGATGTCGAGCATCTCCAGCATCACCGGCTGCGGCTCGCCGACCGCGAGCCCGCCAACCGCATAGCCTTTCAGATCCATCGCTTTCAGCGCCTGGGCGGAGCGCACGCGCAAGGCTGCGCTGTCGCCGCCCTGGACGATGCCGAACATCGCCTTGCCCGGCTGGTCGCCGAACGCCGCCTTGCAGCGCTCCGCCCAGCGCAGCGACAATTCCATGGCGCGCTCGATCTCCTCGGGCTTGGCCGGCAGCGCCGTGCATTCGTCGAGCTGCATCTGGATGTCGGAATCGAGCAGTCCCTGGATTTCGATCGATCGCTCCGGCGACATCTCGTAGGGAGCGCCGTCGATATGCGAGCGGAAGGTGACACCCTGTTCGGTCAGCTTCCTGAGCTTCGACAGCGACATGACCTGAAAGCCGCCGCTGTCGGTCAGGATCGGATGCGGCCACCGCGCGAACTCATGCAGGCCGCCGAGCCGGGCCACGCGCTCGGCGCCTGGTCGCAGCATCAGATGGTAGGTGTTGCCGAGGATGATGTCGGCGCCGACCCCGCGCACCTGGTCCATATACATGGTCTTGACGGTGCCGCCGGTGCCGACCGGCATGAAGGCCGGCGTGCGGATCTCGCCGCGCGGCATTGAGACCAGGCCGCGCCGCGCCTTGCCATCGGTGGCAAGCACCTGAAATGAAAAAGTGTCAGCCATTGAATTCCTTGTCGTGCTCCGGCGCGCCGGGCGCCTGCTCGTCGAGCGACTGCCGATAGCGGATGCAGCCGCGCATGAATTTCGGCCATGGCGGCACGGCGATCGCCGGCTCGGTCCTTTCCGGCAAAAGCTCCCAGAGGTCAGGATGATGCCAGCACAGATCATGCCCTGTCGCGTCGCGATGCGCGCGAATGCCGGCGCGCAGTTTCTTCACCTGCGCGATCAGCGTATCGCGGTCCATGCTGTCGAGGTCATCGTCCATTGCTCGTCTCCGTACGAAAAAGCAGGCTTGCGTCTCCATAGGAGTAGAACCTGTAGCGGTTCTCGATGGCATGCCCATAGGCCGAGCGCATCGCCTCCAGCCCGCTGAAGGCCGAGACCAGCATGAACAGCGTCGAGCGCGGCAGATGGAAATTGGTTATCAGTATATCGGCCGTACGGAAGCGATAGCCGGGCGTGATGAAGATGTCGGTTGGTCCGGACCAGGGCTCGATCCTGCCGTCGTCGCGCGCCGCGCTCTCCAAGAGCCGCAGCGATGTCGTGCCGACGCAGATGATCCGGCCTCCCCGCGCCTTGGCCGCGTTGAGCGCCGCCGCCGTCTCCGGGCTTACCGAGCCGGTCTCGGCATGCATCTTGTGGTCGGTCGTGTCGTCGGCCTTCACCGGTAAAAAGGTGCCGGCGCCGACATGCAGCGTGACGAAGCGGCGCTCGATGCCCTTGGCGTCGCGCCCCGCGAACAGCTCCGGGGTGAAATGCAGGCCAGCGGTAGGCGCGGCGACCGCGCCTTCCTCGCGCGCATAGATCGTCTGATAATCGGCGCGGTCGCGCTCGTCGTCCTCGCGCTTCGACGCAATGTAGGGCGGCAGCGGGATATGCCCGACGGCATGCAGCGCCTCGTCGAGAAAGGCGCCCGACAGATCGAAGCCGAGCAGCGCTTCGCCGCCCTCGCCTTTTTCAAGCACCGTGGCGTCGAGCCGGCCCAGAAAGCAGGAACTGCCGTCATGGCCGAACTGGATGCGGTCGCCGGCGGCGATGCGCTTGCCCGGCCGCATGAAGGCCAGCCAGCGGTCGGGACCGGTGCGCATGTGCAGCGTCGCCTCGACCTGCGCCGCCGCTTCGCCGCGCAGCCTGATGCCCTTCAATTGCGCCGGGATGACTTTGGTGTCGTTGAACACCAGCACGTCGCCGGCCTCGAGCAGCGACGGCAGGTCCCGGACCGTCCGGTCCTCGAAACCGGTGTCCGGCCTCACCACCAGCAGCCGAGCGCTGTCGCGCGGCTCGGCCGGCCTGAGCGCGATGCGGTCTTCGGGAAGATCGAAATCGAAGAGGTCCACTTTCATGCCTGCGGCAATAACCCGATCGCCGCGCTCTCGCCACCGTCTTGTTGCCGCGCCTTGCGAGCAATTGCCGTCGAACGAAACAGCCGACGCTCAGGTCAGCCGCACCAGCAGCGCTCCGGCCAAGAGCAGCACAGCGCCGGCGACGCGGCCAAGCGAGATTTCGCGCACCGCCACGCCAAGGAAGCCGGCGCGGTCGATCAGCATGCCGGCGATCAGCTGACCGGCGACCAGGAAGGCCATCAGCGCCGCCGCGCCGATGCGTGGCGTGAGGATCGTCGACAGCGTCACATAGAAGCCGCCGAGCATGCCGCCGGCGACGAACAGCCAGGGCGCCGGCGCCTTCCAGTCGAGCGAGATGCCCTGCAGCTTCACCACCGAAATCGAGATGATGCCAAGCACGATGGCACCGGACAGGAAGGAAAAGGCGGCGGCCGCGACCGGAAGGCCGAGGCCCTTAGCCAATTGCGAATTGATCGGCGCCTGGATGGCGATGAAGGCGCCGGACAGGATGCCGAGCAGAGACCAGACAGCGCCCATCATGGTTCCGCCTTTACTTGACGTCTGCCGCGACTTTCAGCGACACGATCTTGTCGGGATCCTGCACCGGCTCGCCGCGCTTGATCTTGTCGACATTCTCCATGCCTTCGATGACCTGGCCCCAAACCGTGTACTGGCGGTTGAGGAAGGCCGCGTCGTCGAAGCAGATGAAGAACTGCGAGTTCGCCGAGTTCGGGTTCTGGGCCCTAGCCATCGAGCAGGCGCCGCGGCCGTGATTGGCGTTGGAGAACTCGGCCTTGAGGTCCGGCTTGTCGGAGCCGCCCATGCCCGCGCGCGACGGCGCATAAGTGGGCTTGCTCGAATTGCCAAACTTGACGTCGCCGGTCTGCGCCATGAAGCCGTCGATGACGCGGTGGAACACCACGCCGTCATAGGCGCCTTCGCGCGCCAGCTCTTTAATGCGCGCAACATGGCCGGGCGCAAGCTCGGGATACATTTCGATGACGACCGGGCCCTTGGTCGTTTCCATGATGAGCGCGTTCTCGCGGTCTTTGATCTCAGCCATGTCGGAAAATCCTTTGAAAATTGAGGGAGTTACTTGCTGTCGGCGGCGATGCGAACCTTGATCATGCGGTCGGGGTCGGTGACCGTGCCGTTGTCGGGCTCGTCGCCCTTCTTGATCTTGTCGACGAGATCCATGCCGCCGACCACCTTGCCGACGATGGTGTACTGGCCGTCGAGGTTCGGCGCCGGCGCGAACATGATGAAGAATTGCGAGTTGGCCGAGTTCGGGTCCTGCGAACGGGCCATGCCGACCACGCCGCGCGCGAACTGCTCGCTCTGCGAAAACTCGGCCGGCAGGTCGGGAAGATCGGAGCCGCCGGTGCCGACGGCTTCAGGGTTGAACCCCTTCTTCATGTTGCCGAATTTGACGTCGCCGGTCTGCGCCATGAAGCCGTCGATGACGCGGTGGAAGGCGACGTTATCGTAAGCGCCGTCGCGCACCAGCTTCTTGATCTGCGCGACATGCTTGGGCGCCAGATCGGGACGCAACGCGATGGTCACGTCGCCGTTCTTGAGCGTGATGATCATGGTGTCTTCCTTGTCGGCGGCGACGGCCGGCAAGGACGCCGCGAAAAGGCCGGCAACCACGACAAGGAACGAAGCGAGCTTCTTCAGCTGCATGGGTATCTCCGGGAAAACCTATTTGGTGAACTTGGCGGCGAGCGCGCCGGCAACGGCCGCAGGCACGAACGGGCGGATATCGCCGCCCATCGACGCAATCTGGCGCACAAGTGTGGCGGTAATGGTGCGCACCGAAGGGCTGGCGGGCAGAAAAACCGTCTGCAATTCCGGCGCCATCGTCTCGTTCATGCCGGCCATCTGCATTTCGTAATCGAGGTCGGTGCCGTCGCGCAGCCCCCGGATCATGATCGAGGCGCCGTGCTTGCGGGCCGCGTCGATGACCAGCCCATCGAAGGACACGACCTTGATACGATCGCTGTCGCGACCGAATTCGGCCTTGGTTGCGGCCTCGATCAACTCAACGCGTTCCTCGAAGGAAAACAACGGCTTCTTGCCCGGATGAATGCCGATCGCCGCATAGACGGTATCGGCCACCGCCAGCGACGCTTTAAGCACATCGAGATGGCCATTGGTCAGCGGGTCGAAAGAGCCGGCGTAAAGGGCGGTGCGTTCCGTCATGGCAGGCTTCTAGCGAGCCTCTCGGACAAAGGCAAATCTCATTAATTGCATTGCCGTGAACCTTTTCGCGCCGATGAACGACAGATGAATGCGGCAATCACGAACATTTCACGCAGCGTTCACTAGGTTGCCGCTTCAAGAGGTGAAACCAAATCCCCACCTCATCGTTGTACGCCCAGGAGAACACGCAAATGCTGATCTACATGCTTGCCACTGCAATGACCATTGTGATGCTGATCGCGACTGCATTCGGGTTGCATCAGGAAGCAGCGCGAGTGCGCGTCAAGGCCAATACCAAGCGGCTCGATGGTTTCGCCCATCGCAACGTCTACCGTCGCCACTGATCATGATCGCACCGGCCCAGAGAGGCCGGTGAAGCTTGAACCTATTCGCCTTCGCCCATGTCGTCGGTGCCGGTCTCGCTTGAAGCCACGTCTTCGGCCTCTTCGTCCGACTGCGGTTCCGAAATCCGCTCCACCGATACAACCTTCTCGCCTTCGGCCGTGTTGAAGATCGTCACGCCCTTAGTGGCCCGGCTGGCGAAGCGTATGCCGTTGACCGGCACGCGGATGACCGTGCCGCCGTCCGAAACCAGCATGATCTGATCGTCATTGCCGACCGGGAACGTCGCGACCAGCCGGCCGATCTCGGCTACCTTCGACACATCGGTGGCGCGGATACCTTTGCCGCCGCGGCCCGTCAGCCGGAAATCGTAGGACGACGAGCGCTTGCCGTAGCCATATTCGGTCACCGTGAGCACAAGCTTCTCATGCGCCTTGAGGAACTCGTAGCGCTCCTCGGAAAGCTCGGCTTCCTCGCCGATTTCCTCATTGGTGAGCGCGATCTCCTCCTCCTCGCCGGCTCCGCCGGCGGCAAGCCTGCGCTCCGCCGCGGCGCGCTTCAGATAGGCCGCGCGCTCTGCTGGCGACGCATCGACGTTCTCGATGATGGACATCGAGATGATGCGGTCGGTCTCGGCCATGGTTATGCCGCGCACGCCGACGGAATTGCGGCTCTGGAACACACGCACATCGGAGACCCGGAAACGGATGCACTGGCCGGAATTCGCGGTCAGAAGCACATCGTCATTGTCGGTGCAGGTCTCGACGCCAAGGATCTCGTCGCCCTCTTCCTCCAGCTTCATGGCGATCTTGCCGTTGCGGTTGACCTGGACGAAGTCGGACAGCTTGTTGCGGCGCACGGTGCCGCGCGTGGTCGCGAACATCACATCGAGCTCGCCCCAGCTGGTTTCGTCCTCCGGCAGCGGCATGATCGTCGTAATGCGCTCGCCCTGCTCGAGCGGCAGCATGTTGATCAGCGCCTTGCCGCGCGATTGCGGGTTTCCGATCGGCAGCCGCCAGACCTTTTCCTTGTAGACGATGCCGCGCGAGGAGAAGAACAGCACCGGCGTGTGCGTGTTGGCGACGAACAGGCGGGTGACGAAATCCTCTTCCTTGGTCGACATGCCGGAGCGGCCCTTGCCGCCGCGGCGCTGCGCCCGGTAGAGTGAAAGCGGCACGCGCTTGATGTAGCCGGAATGGCTGACGGTGACGACCATGTCCTCGCGCTGGATCAGGTCCTCGTCTTCCATATCCGAACCGCCGTCGGTCAGCTCGGTGCGGCGCGGTGTGCCGAACTCGTCGCGGACCGCGACCAGCTCGTCCTTGACGATCTGCTGGATACGCGCGCGCGATGACAAAATATCAAGGAAATCGACGATTTCAGCCCCGATCTGGTTCAATTCGTCGGCGATCTCGTCGCGGCCGAGCGCGGTCAGGCGCTGCAGGCGCAGGTCAAGAATGGCGCGCGCCTGTTCCTCGGACAGATTATAGGTGCCGTCCTCGTTGATGCGATGGCGCGGATCGTCGATCAGCTGGATCAGCGGAGCGACGTCGTGTGACGGCCAGCGCCGCTCCATCAACTGCTCGCGCGCCGTCTGCGGATCCGGCGCTGTGCGGATCAGCTTGATCACCTCGTCGATATTGGCGACCGCAATCGCCAGACCGACCAACACATGCGCCCGCTCGCGCGCCTTGCGCAGCAGATACTTCGTGCGACGGCTGACGACTTCCTCGCGGAAGCCGACAAAGGCCTTCAGCATGTCGATCAGCGTCAGCACTTCCGGCTTGCCGCCGTTGAGCGCCACCATATTGGCGCCGAACGAGGTTTGCAGCGGCGTGAAACGGTAGAGCTGGTTGAGGACAACGTCGGCTACGGCGTCGCGCTTCAACTCCACGACGACGCGGTAGCCCTGGCGGTCGCTCTCGTCGCGGATGTCGGAAATGCCCTCGATGCGCTTGTCGCGCACCAGCTCGGCCATCTTCTCGATCATCGAGGCCTTGTTCACCTGATAGGGAATCTCGGTGACGACGATGGATTCGCGGTCATTGCCGCGCTGCTCGATCTCGACGCGGCCGCGCATGACGATCGAGCCGCGGCCCGTCGAATAGGCATTGTAGATGCCCGAACGGCCAAGCACGATGCCGCCGGTCGGGAAATCCGGACCGGGCACGATCTCCATCAGCGCCGTCAGGTCGATCGCCGGATTGTCGATGAGAGCGATGGCGCCGTTGCAGACCTCGACGAGATTGTGCGGTGGGATGTTGGTGGCCATGCCGACGGCGATACCGCCGGAGCCATTGACCAGAAGGTTCGGGAAACGGGCCGGCAGTACCTTGGGCTCGCTGCCGGAGGCATCGTAAGTATCCTGGAAATCGACGGTTTCCTTGTCGATGTCCTCCAAGAGCTCATGCGCGACCTTGGTCAGCCTGGACTCGGTGTAGCGCATCGCCGCCGGCGGATCGCCGTCGATCGAGCCGAAATTGCCCTGACCGTCGATCAGCGGCACGCGCAGCGACCAGTCCTGCGCCATGCGCACCAGCGCGTCATAGATCGAGGCGTCGCCATGCGGATGGTATTTACCCATCACGTCGGCGACCGGGCGGGCCGATTTCACATATTTGCGGTTCCAGTGGTAGCCGCTCTCATGCGAGGCATAGAGGATGCGGCGATGCACCGGCTTCAGGCCGTCGCGCACGTCGGGCAGCGCACGGCTGACGATCACGCTCATGGCGTAATCGAGATAGGAGCGCTGCATCTCCTCGATGATCGAAATCGGCTCGATGCCGGTGGGGCCGCCGTCCGGCCCGCGCGGTGTCTTCTGGTCGGTCAAATCAGGTCACAATCCAGTCGGGAATCACTCACCGCTTATATAGGAAGCCTCGCCGAAACTCCAATGTCGGCCGGACTTTTCCAGAGACAATTTTGATGGCAATTTCAAATGGATATCGCTGATTGCGACGATATGGCCAAGGTCGATTTCGCTTCAGCCGGCGTCAGCGCCCTCTGGTCCGTCTGGCGCGATAGGCGCCGGGAGCTTGTCCCATCTCGCGCCGGAACCGGCGGTTGAAGGTCGACAGATCGTTAAAGCCGGCATCGAAGGCGATCGTCGAGATCGCCGCGCCCGAGCTGCGCAGACGCACCGCGGCGCGGTGCAGCCTCGTCCTCAGCAGAAACTGATAGGGCGTCATGCCGGCAACCTGCCGGAACGTGCGCAGGAAGTGAAACGGGCTTGTCGCCACGCCGGCGGCGAGCTTGGTCAGCGACAATGGTCGATCGGCGTTGAGCTCGATCAGCCGCACCGCCTCGGCAACGCGTTTCTGGTCGCGGCGGCTGGGCGCCCGGCCAGCTGTGGAAGTGTCGGCCGCAGCCGTGGCGACCGCCCCGGCCATGCGCAGGCCGAGTTCCTCGAATGCGTCGCCGTCGCCCGCTTCCCGTGCCGCCTCCGCCTCGGCCAGCAGAGGCGCCAGCGCCGGCAAGGGCGGCAGGCGCGGATCGGCAAAGCCGAGCCGTTTCACATCCGGCAGGTCGGCCAGGACGCGCTCCAGATAGGCCGGCGAAAAATGGAAGGAGAGGCAGCGGTCGCCGGCGCCGTGCTCATGCCCGCATTCATAGCAGGCGCCGGGATTGCCGAGCAGGATGGCGCCCGGCGCCAGCATCGCCGTCCCCTGGCGCGTGCGGTAGCGGAACGCGCCCCTGGTCACGGCGGCAACGCAAAAGCTGCAATGCTCTTCCTCGAATGGCTTGTCGCCGGCGACGGCCGTGCACACCACGTCGGACACCTGCCAGCCATGTCCGGAAGCCAGAGTTTTCTGCGCGGTCGTCATGGCTGAAAGATAGCAATTTTTCCCAAGCGCAGAACCCTGCCATACCGCTATTGCTGGCCCTCTCCTGACAAACGAGGCAGCAACAATGACCGATCCCTTTGCCGAGGCCCTGCACAGCGACGGCCCAAAACCGGACCTTGCCGAAAAGCTGAAACTCTATGGCCGCTTCATCGGCGCATGGACGTTCGATGCCACACGCATTCTGGAGGATGGCACAAGGCTCACGGGTCGCGGCGAAGTGCATTTCGGTTGGGTTCTCGAAGGCCGCGCCGTGCAGGACGTCTGGATCTTGCCCGCGCGGAACACCGGGACCCAGACTTCGCTCGGAGCATGGACCTTCTACGGCACCACATTGCGTGTCTACGATCCGGGCGCCGACGCCTGGCACATCTTCTGGAGCGACCCGCGCAACCAGTATTACAGCCGCCAACTCGGCCGCGCCGAGGACGGCACGATCGTCCAGGTCGGTGCCGACGGCACCGGCGCGTCTGTGCGCTGGAGCTTTTCACGCATTACCGAAAACTCGTTTCGCTGGCTCGGCGAGCGCTCGCATGATGGCGGCGCGACCTGGCGCATGGAGGTCGAGTTTCTAGCTCGTCGCCTAAATGAACCTCAATAGCGATCGAAAACCCGTAAGGAATTGAAAGTAGCGATCCTTCGCGCCTGCTTTCGCAGCTTCGCACACCATTTCCTTCCGCTTTCCAGCGCCGCGGCTTTGCTCTACCAATTGCAAAACCTGGGCTTCGCCCGGCGGGAGGGGACCAGCGATGCCGAGTTTCGACAGCCTGTTCAACGCGTTCGTCACCATCCTGGTGACCATCGACCCGCCGGGACTGGCGCCGCTGTTCCTTGCCGTGACGCGCGGCATGAACCGTGACGAGCGCCAGCAGGTTTCGGTCCGCGCCTCGGTGATCGGTTTCCTGGTCATGGCGTTGTTCGCGATTGCCGGCGCCTCGATCCTGTCGGTGTTCGGCATAACGCTGCCGGCCTTCCGCGTCGCCGGCGGCTTCCTCTTGTTCTTCATCGCCTTCGAAATGGTGTTCGAGCGCCGTCAGGACCGTAAGGAGAAGATCGGCGACGTCGCCATCACCAAGGACATGATTCACAACATCGCCGCCTTCCCGCTGGCAATCCCGCTGATCGCCGGTCCGGGCGCCATCTCGGCAACCGTACTGCTATCGGGCTCCTTCCAGGGTTTTGGCGCACAGGCGGCGCTGGTCGGGATCATAGCGATCTGCCTGGTGATCACCTTTCTGGTTTTCGTGCTGTCCGAGCGTATCGACCGCATCCTCGGCCAGACCGGCCGCTCGATCCTGACCCGTCTGCTCGGCGTCATCCTCGCGGCGCTTGCCGTTCAGTTCGTGGCGGACGGCATCAAGGCGCTGATGGCCGCTTGAACAAGTATCCTACTGCCTACTGCCTACTGCCTACTGCCTACTGCCTACTGCCTCACTTCGCCGCCGTCTCGACCACCTCGAAATCATGCGTGATCGTCGCGGTCTTTGCCATCATGGCACTGGCCGAGCAGTATTTCTCGATCGACAGATCGATCGCGCGTTTCACCTTGTCGTGCGACAGGGCTCTGCCCTTGACGATGAAATGCATGTGGATGCGGGTGAACACCTTTGGATCGGCTTCGGCTCGGTCGGCGTCGAGCTCGACCACGCAATCCTCGACCGCCTCCCGGCCCTTCTCGAGGATGTGCACGACATCATAGGCCGAGCAGCCGCCGGTGCCGATCAGCACCAGTTCCATCGGGCTCGGTCCCGGCGTCTTCCCATCCGGCCTGTGCGCCGTGCCCAGCACGACCTTGTGGCCGCTGCCGGACTCGCCGACGAAGGTGCGTTCCTCGACCCATTTGATGCGTGCTTTCACGTTGATCTTCCTTGAGAAATTCTTACTGGCCGAACACGACGGCGTGCATGATCCGGCCGGGCAGCAGCGTGAAAATGCCGGCGCCGACCAGCGCGAACAGATAGAGCTTGATCATGGCGCCGCGATGCGCGGTTACCTTATGCATGTGCGCATACCAGGTCGCCAGCGGCACGGTGACCAGCACCAGGATCGACAACAGATGGATCGGGCTGAACGAACCGACGAGCCGGATCTACTGGATCCAGAAACTCGATATGGCGATGACCAGCATCAACGCCACGCAGGTGTAACCCAGCACACGATGACGCACAGTACCTTTCGGCAGCGCCAGCTGGGCGCCGCCGATGGCCAAAGCGGCAAAGGCCGCGAATGCATGCCACGGAATGGGAGGCGACGCCGACAGAAGCGGTCCGAGCGACATCACGCCTTCCCCTCAGACGGCCGTTTCGAGACGCTTAGAACGGGATCTCGTCGTCCAGCTCGCGTGACGAGCCGCCGCCACCGCCGCCCCTGGAGCCGCCACTGCCGCGGTTGAAGCTTTCATTCGGGCTGGACTGGCCGAAATCCGACCCTCGGCTGTTGCCGCCGCCGGAATAATTGCCGACCTGGCCGCCGCCGCCCTCGCCGCGCGCGTCGAGCATCTGCAACTCGCCTCGGAATTTCTGCAGCACGACCTCGGTGGTGTATTTGTCGGCACCGGTCTGGTCCTGCCATTTGCGGGTCTGCAGCTGACCCTCGACATAGACCTTCATGCCCTTCTTCAAATACTGCTCGGCCACCTTGGCGAGCTGGTCGTTGAAAATGACGACGTTATGCCACTCGGTCTTTTCCTTACGCTCGCCCGAGTTCTTGTCGCGCCAGCTTTCCGACGTGGCGATGCGAATGTTGACGACCGGATCACCGGAATTCAGGCGGCGGATTTCAGGATCCGCTCCGAGATTGCCGACCAGAATGACCTTGTTGACGCTACCCGCCATCTTACTTCTCCGCGCTCATCCGAAACAAATTTCAAGTCGCTCACCTTATAGCCTGCGGGTCGTCGCCGCCCGCAAAAGGCTGGCTTTTCCCACAAGGTTTTTGTTCTCTTTTCGTTCTAGTCATAGCTGCACTTTCTGTCAAGGAATGTCAGCAAAGGCAGGAGTGGACGTGCATTCTGATATGGCGATCAAATAGAAGCTTGCCAAATCGATAAGTATCGACTTATGCTTCTGTCATGATCGAAGCAGAGATTTTCCGCGCTCTGGCCGACCCGACGCGACGCGCGGTTTACGAGCGGCTGACCGCTGGCGAGATGAGCGTGAGCGAGCTGCGCGCCGGCATGAGGGTGTCCCAGCCGGCGGTCTCGCAGCACCTTGCCGTATTGCGCGGCGCCGGCCTGGTGGTCGAGCGGCGCGCCGGCCGCAACGCATATTATCGCGCCGATCCGCAAGGGCTCGACCCGCTGCTCGGCTGGATCGAACGCTACCGCGCCTTCTGGCCGGAACGCATCGAGAAGTTGAAGACGGTTCTGAAGGGAATGGACCAATGACGGCAACCGAAAACCCGATTGTCAACGAAGCGCCGCTCAGCTTCGAATGCGACCTCCCTGAGCCGCCGGAAAAGGTCTGGCGGGCGCTGACCGAGCCGGAACTGCTCGCCGCCTGGATGATGCCGAACGACATCAAGCCGGAAGCCGGCAGCCGCTTCGCCTTTGCCGGACCGGATGCGCCGATCGAATGCGAGGTGCTCGAGGCCGAGCCCGGCAGGCTGCTGCGCTATTCCTGGCGCGAAAAACCTGGTGCTGACGACGGCGGGCTTCCACCCTTCGACAGTGTCGTCACCTTCACGCTTGCCGGCACGGCCTCGGGCGGCACACATCTCAGCATCGTGCATGACGGCTTCGTGCCGGTCGCACAGCCTCTTATCGCTGTTTCCGGCGCCGGCTGCGGGCTTTCGCTCGACGCGCGCAAGAACCCGACCGCCGCCAATGCGCCCTGCATGATGCTGCGCGCGGCCTGATCAAAAAGAGGACCGAGGAAACCCGCCATGAGCATTGCCAATCTGGTGCCGATGGTCATCGAGCAATCGAGCCGCGGCGAGCGTTCCTTCGATATCTTTTCGCGGCTGCTGCGCGAGCGCATCGTCTTTATCAATGGCGAGATCAACGACAACGTCTCGGCTCTGGTTTGCGCACAGCTCCTGTCGCTGGAATCGGACCACCCCGACAAGGAGATCTCGCTTTACATCAACTCGCCGGGCGGCATGGTGACCAGCGGCTTCGCCATCTACGACACGATGCAGTACATCTCCTGCCCGGTGTCGACGGTCTGCATGGGCTTTGCCGCCTCGATGGGCTCCTTCCTGCTGATGGCCGGCGCGCCGGGGCGGCGGATCGCGCTGCCCAACACAAGGATCGTGCTGCATCAGCCGCTGGGCGGCTTTCAGGGCCAGGCCTCAGACATCCAGCGCCATGCGGAGGACATCGTGCGTACCAAGCAGCATATGACCGAGCTCTACGCCAAGCATTGCGGCCGGACCTACGAGGAGGTCGAGCGCACGCTCGATCGCGATTACTTCATGAGCGCCGCGGAAGCCAAGACTTGGGGCCTTGTCGACCACGTCTACGACACGCGCAAGAAAGCGGCCTGACGTTGCGGGAAGGCGCGCGGCAAATTGATCGCCGCGCGTCTGGCATTGCCCTAGCCGCGTCCCTATAGTCCGCGCATGATCGATCCGTTCCAATCCAGGCACTTGTGCGTTGCCCTCGCCGCGCTTGCCGGCGCGCTGGTGGCCGGCGCCGCCCTTGCCGACGACAGTTCGGCGCAGAAACTGCCTGGCGTCAGCGGCGACTATCGCATCGCCAAGCCGGCGCCGCAGCCGGAACCAGACGCGCTACCGGCCGGCAGCGACGGTTCCTTCAAGATCGGCGACACCGATGTCAGGATCGGTGGCAGCATAACGATCGATATGGCCACGGGCGGCGCTCGGATCCCGAACCATTGATTGCGAGCGGGTCAAACGCGAACACCACAAAGTGTAAGCCCCGCCACTGCTTCCGCAGGTGGACGGGGCTTTCATGGATCTGATAATCCAATTTTAGCCGGGAGTGGACTGCCGGCGTTCTGTTTCGGATGCAACGCGGCGTTCAGCCGACGATCCGACTATCGTCTCTGATTGTTAAGAATCGGCAAGTCACGGTTTGTCGGGCCGGCGTTTCAAGTCTGCCCTGGCACTTATGCCCGCCGCGGCTCCATCTCAGTGTGGAGCCTCAAGGGACTGTCCGGTGGCGTCATGCTCCGCTCCTGGGTCCGTTGCGACAATGTCGTTCGAAGCGCAAATCGCTATCGCCTGCGGCGTCTCGCAGACCGCCTATTGGGCGGCGAGGCCATCGAAAGACGGCCGGCTTCGTTGACGCGTTTGAGACTGCTCCCCTGGGCCCGGGACGTCAACCGTTGAATAGTCGGTTACCGAAAAATGTGATCGTCTGGAGGTTACGTGCAGGTAAGTCGAGTGCTTCGACACACCCAACGGCGCGTAGCTCGGCCGCGATTGTTTTCCACAACGCTTGGACAATTGTTCTCACAACGCTTGAGCGATTGTTTCCACAACGCTTTGTCAGGAGCGTGTTCGACCTTTGTTCTTTCCGCTTGCCCGGTCGCGCGAAAGACGGTTAAACCCATGATCGGCTTGTCCCGTCGAGATTGTGGCGTCTCTCGACGTGGCGGTGAAAATACCTACATAGGGGATGGCCGGGACAATCCCGCCAATCCAGCAAATTCCAGATCTGAGGCGGCGACCGGCGATGGCCGACCATAAATACCTTTCCATTCGCGGGGCGCGCGAACACAATCTCAAGAACGTCGATCTCGACCTGCCGCGCGACAGCCTGATCGTCATGACCGGATTGTCGGGATCCGGCAAATCGTCGCTTGCCTTCGACACCATCTATGCCGAGGGCCAGCGCCGCTATGTCGAAAGCCTGTCGGCCTATGCCCGCCAGTTCCTCGAGATGATGCAGAAGCCGGACGTCGACCAGATCGACGGCCTGTCGCCCGCCATCTCGATCGAGCAGAAGACCACCTCGCGCAACCCGCGCTCGACCGTCGGCACCGTCACCGAAATCTACGACTACATGCGCCTGCTGTTCGCGCGTGTCGGCATCCCCTATTCGCCGGCCACCGGCCTGCCGATCGAAAGCCAGACGGTTTCGCAGATGGTCGACCGCGTGCTGGCGCTGGACGAGGGCACGCGCCTGTTCCTGCTGGCGCCGATCGTGCGCGGCCGCAAGGGCGAGTACCGCAAGGAACTGCTGGAACTGCAGAAGAAGGGCTTCCAGCGCGTCAAGGTCGACGGCGTCTTCTACGAGATCGCCGACGTGCCGGCGCTCGACAAGAAATACAAGCACGACATCGACGTCGTCGTCGACCGCATCGTCGTGCGCGGCGATCTGGCCACGCGTCTCGCGGACTCGATCGAGACAGCGCTGAAGCTTGCCGAAGGTCTTGCCGTGGCCGAATTCGCCGACAAGCCGCTCGACGCCAGCCAGACCGGCGAGGATTCGGTCAACAAGTCGAAGAACGAGACGCATGAGCGCATCCTGTTCTCGGAGAAATTCGCCTGCCCGGTGTCTGGCTTCACCATTCCGGAGATCGAGCCCAGGCTGTTCTCCTTCAACAACCCGTTCGGCGCCTGCCCGACCTGCGACGGCCTCGGCAGCCAGCGCGCCATCGATCCCAACCTCGTCGTGCCGGACGAGAACGTGTCGCTGCGCGACGGCGCCATCAGCCCGTGGGCGAAATCGACCTCGCCCTATTACGCGCAGACGCTGGAAGCGCTGGGCAAGGTCTACGGTTTCAAGCTCGGCGACAAGTTCAAGGATCTGAGCGCCGAGGCCAAAGAAGCCGTGTTGCGCGGCACGGGCGAGCGCGAGATCACCTTCCAGTATGATGACGGCCTGCGCTCCTACAAGACGACCAAGACCTTCGAGGGCGTCATCCCCAATCTCGACCGGCGCTGGAAGGAAACTGAATCCGCCTGGATGCGCGAGGAGATCGAGCGCTTCATGTCGGCCACCCCCTGCCCCGCCTGCAACGGCTACCGCCTGAAGCCGGAAGCGCTGGCGGTGAAGATCGGCGGCAAGCATATCGGCGAAGTCACGGAGATGTCGATCCGCAAGGCCGACCAGTGGTTCACCGACCTGCCGGCGCAGTTGAACGACAAGCAGAACGAGATCGCGGTCCGCGTGCTGAAGGAAATCCGCGAGCGGCTGCGCTTCCTCAACGATGTCGGCCTCGACTATCTGACCTTGTCGCGCAATTCCGGCACGCTGTCGGGCGGCGAGAGCCAGCGCATCCGGCTCGCTTCGCAGATCGGCTCCGGCCTCACCGGCGTGCTCTATGTGCTGGACGAGCCGTCGATCGGCTTGCATCAGCGCGACAATGCGCGCCTGCTCGATACGCTCAAGCACCTGCGCGACATCGGCAACACGGTGATCGTCGTCGAGCATGACGAGGACGCCATCCTGCATGCCGACTATGTCGTCGACATCGGCCCGGCGGCCGGCGTCCATGGCGGCCAGATCATCGCGCAAGGCACGCCGCAGCAGATCATGGCCACACCTGCCTCGATCACCGGCAAATATTTGTCGGGCGAGCTCGAAGTGGCAACGCCCGCAGTGCGGCGCGAGGCGAAGAAGAACCGGCGCATCAAGGTGGTCGGCGCGCGCGGCAACAATCTGAAGAATGTGACGGCGGAAATCCCGCTTGGCACCTTCACCGCGGTCACCGGCGTGTCCGGCGGCGGCAAATCGACCTTCCTGATCGAGACGCTGTTCAAGGCGGCCTCGCGCCGCATCATGGGCTCGCGCGAGCATCCGGCCGAGCACGACCGCATCGAGGGCCTGGAATTCCTCGACAAGGTCATCGACATCGACCAGTCGCCGATCGGCCGCACGCCGCGCTCCAACCCCGCGACTTATACCGGCGCCTTCACGCCGATCCGCGACTGGTTCGCCGGCCTCCCCGAAGCCAAGGCGCGCGGCTATCAGCCGGGCCGCTTCTCCTTCAACGTCAAGGGCGGCCGCTGCGAGGCCTGCCAGGGCGACGGCGTCATCAAGATCGAGATGCACTTCCTGCCCGATGTCTATGTTACCTGCGACGTCTGCCACGGCAAGCGCTACAACCGCGAGACGCTGGACGTGCTGTTCAAGGGCAAGTCGATCGCCGACGTGCTCGACATGACGGTCGAGGAAGGCGTCGACTTCTTCTCGGCGGTGCCGGGCGTGCGCGACAAGCTGGAGACGCTGAAGCAGGTCGGCCTCGGCTATATCCATATCGGGCAGCAGGCGACGACGCTCTCGGGCGGCGAGGCGCAGCGCATCAAGCTTGCCAAGGAACTGTCGCGCAAGGCGACCGGCAAGACGCTCTACATCCTCGACGAGCCGACCACCGGCCTGCATTTCCACGACGTCGCCAAGCTGCTCGAAGTGCTGCACGAGCTGGTCGACCAGGGCAACACGGTGGTGGTGATCGAGCACAATCTCGAAGTCATCAAGACCGCCGACTGGGTGCTGGACCTCGGCCCCGAAGGCGGCGACGGCGGCGGCGAGCTGGTAGCGTCCGGCACGCCGGAAGCGATCGTGCGCGAGAAGCGCAGCTACACAGGCCAGTTCCTCAAGGAGCTGCTGGAGCGGCGCCCCGGAGGCAAACGCGAAGCGGCGGAGTGAGCGCGCATTTCGTCGGAAGGGCGCTTGAATGACAATTAGAAGAGCGCTTTCCGGTGATCTTCCGGCCGTTGCCGCGGTGACGACGGCTGCCTATGCGTCCTACACCGCTCTGTTCGGCGCCCCGCCGATTCCGGTGACGGAAGACTACGCGCCGCGCATCGAGCGCGGCGAGGTCTGGCTGCTCGAAGAGGACGGAGGACTGGCCGGGCTGATCGTCCTCGAACGGCATCCCGACCACGCCATGATCTTCAGCGTCGCCGTCGCGCCGGCCTTCCAAGGTAAAAAACTCGGCATCAAACTGCTCAACTTCGCCGACGAGCAGGCGCGGTTGTGGGCGTACCGGAGGTGCGGCTTTACACCAATTCGCGGATGGAGCGGAACATCGCGCTCTATTCCGCCTACGGCTATCGGGAAACGGGTCGCCGCGCCAACCCACACCGGCCAGGATGGACCCTGGTCGACATGATGAAGTCGGCCGACCGAGCCGCCTGATCACATTTGAACAGAGGAGGACGATAATGAGCCAAGGAAAAATCCGCTCCGGCATGGGCGGCTGGACTTTCGAGCCTTGGGACACCTCCTTCTACCCGGACAAGCTCGCCAAGGCCAAGCAACTCCACTACGCCAGCCGGCAGGTCCCGACCATCGAGGTCAACGGCACTTATTATTCCAGCTTCAAGGAACCGACTTTCGCCAAGTGGGCCAACGAAGCGCCGGAGGGTTTCGTCTTCTCGCTCAAAGGCAACCGCTTCGTGACCAACCGGAGGGTGCTCGGCGAGGCCGGCGAATCGATGATGCGCTTCCTGGGCTCCGGCGTTGCCGCGCTCGGCGAGAAGCTCGGCCCGATTCTGTGGCAGTTCGCGCCGACCAAGAAATTCGACGCGGACGATTTCGAAGCCTTCCTGAAGCTGCTGCCCGAGAAGCAGGACGGTGTGCCTCTGCGTCACGCGCTGGAGGTGCGCCACGACAGCTTCGTCGTGCCGGAGTTTCCAGCGCTCGCCCGAAAATACAACGCCGCGATCGTCTATGCCGATCACGCAAAATATCCGGCGATCGCCGATGTAACCGGCGACTTCGTCTATGCGCGGCTGCAGACCGGCAGCGACGACAACCCTGACTGCTACACGCCGAAAGGCCTGGACGAATGGGCGGGACGCGTGAAGACATGGGCGCAAGGCAAGCAACCCGCCGAGCTGCCGCGCGCCGATCCCAAGACCGATGCGCCGGTCAAGCCGCGCGACGTGTTTGTCTACTTCATCACCGAGGGCAAGGTGCGCGCCCCCTTCGGCGCCATGGCGCTGATGAAGCGGGTGACCGATTGAAGGGGCGAGCCCCGTCGGAACTTACGAGGCATCTTGACCGTTTTGCCTTTCTCGCCGGGAGCGGGTTTCCATAGCGGTTGAGCTTTCGCGGCAATGACCCAGGCTCCGGGATCGGGGAAGCCCGAAGAAAGCGAGGTGATATGGCTGTCATCCTCATCGGGGCATTGCTCATTGTCGCCGGCATCGTGTACATGGCCGGCGCGGTCCTCAGGCGCGGGAAACTTAGCGATCCGGCACCTGCAGCCTCGGATCGCCCGATGCCAAACCTGGCAACGCCTGGCCCGACGCTTGAGCCACGCCGGCGCGGACTCGGTTTCCTCGGCCTGTCGCAGAATTGGCCGGGTCTGGTGATGATGGGGGTCGGCATCATCCTGCTGTTGTTGGTGGCGGTCCTCTGACGCCGCGGAATTATGGCATCTTCACCGCTATCGTAACGTAATCGATACTTCCTTGCTGCACTAATGGAACGCACGGCAGGTTGCAGAGACCCGGCGGCGGCAAGGGCGAGCGCATGCTTCTCGACTACAATTCATTGCTGCTGGCCGTCGGCTTCTCCGCCGCCTGCCTCAGCCTCACCCTGTTCGGAACCTGGCTGACCGCCCGTTCCGACAGGTTCCTGCTGACCTGGGCGACCAGCGTGCTGGTGGTGGTGGCGGAGGTTTTTGTCTATGACGCCTATATCGATGCGCCCGGAACAGCCCTCGGCATCCTGGCGCTGGCGCTGCTGCTGTTCGGCTTCTCGGTGATGTTGGGCGCCGCCCACCAGTTCCGGACCGGACGCTCGCCGCTGCCGCGCATCACGCTTGGCACTGCCATCTCCTTTGCGCTGGCGTTACCCCCAATGGCGCTCGGCTATGACGGTCTGGGCTTCATGCTTGAGAATTTCCTTGCCGCGCTGCTCCTATTCGGCACCGCGCATGAATATTGGAAGGGTCGCGAGGAGGCACCGGCGCAACTCGGGGGCGTGGCGCTGCTCTATTCATTGACCGCTGTTTCCTTCGTGCTTTGCGCGGCCGTGCTGGCTTGGGACGGCAAGCTCATCCTCGGCCACGCGCCGAGCAACTGGGCGGAGGATCTGAGCTTGGTCATCGTCATCGCCTCGATGACCGGCATCGGCGCGCTGTCGCTGGCGCTCAACCAGGGGCGGCTCGCGCGCCACCACAAGCATGAGGCTTAGACCGACGTGCTGACGGGGCTGCTCAACCGCCGCGCTTTGTTCGACCTGCACGGCAAGGCGCCCGTCAGCGCTTTCACGGCGGTGGTGGTGTTCGACCTCGACGGCTTCAAGGCGATCAACGACCAATTCGGCCACGCCGCGGGAGACGAAGTGTTGAAGGTCTTTGCCCAAGTGATCTCCGCCGACCTGCGCCCGAACGACTCGGTGGCCCGCATGGGTGGCGAGGAATTTGCCATGGTGTTGAAGCGCACTTTGCCCGAGACAGCCGAGGCGACGGCCGAACGCGTCCGGGCCGCGTTCGCTGCGCGCACGGTCGAGACCGAGACCGGACCGCTGCGCTGCACGGTCAGCGCGGGCTTCGCATTTGGCAGCAGGGATGGCATGAGCTTCGACAAGGTGCTCAGCGCCGCCGACAAGGCGCTCTATGCCGCCAAGCGCGGCGGCCGCAACCGCGTCCTGGATTTTCGCCGCGCCGGCTGAGTTTTACCGCCGCGTGCAAACTCTCAATGGTGTGAGATTACTTCGTTGAAGGCGTCGAGATCGACGTAGAAAACCTTGGTGATCTCATCCAGGAGATGATCTTCGTCATAGCCTTGCGACATCAGGATGTTGATCGCGGTCATGATGTCGACGCGCTCGGTGAGGCGCCGCTTTTGGTAGTCCTCGACAAAACGTTCCATCGCCGTCCCCTGGCAAAATTCTTTTTGGACGCATTGACCGACAATCACTGCGGGGAAAGCTAGGTGGATTGGCTTGCGTGGAACTTGCGGACGGAGTCCGCGCCTCCCCCTCATTCGCAACTGATACGGAAAGCGGCCGACTCACCAGGGCCAAGAAAAGACTAGCATGCGGTATTCAACGCGCCAGAGCTCTGCCTGGCCAGCGGAGAGAAATACTGGGATTGCTGCCGCCTCGCGATGTCGACCGAAGTCGAGCAAACGATTTTAGACTGTCAGAAACTTCCGCACATCCGCCCGGTCGAGGTCTTTTGCAGGACCGGTATGCACGATCTGGCCCCGATCCATGATGTTGACCTCGTCGGCAAGTTCCCGGCAGAAGTCGAGATATTGCTCGACCAGAAGCACGGCGATCCCCGCCTGGTCGCGCAGATAGCGGATGGCGCGGCCGATATCCTTGATGATGGACGGCTGGATGCCTTCGGTCGGCTCGTCGAGCACCAGGAGCTTGGGCCGCATCACCAGCGCGCGGCCGATGGCAAGTTGCTGCTGCTGGCCGCCGGAGAGATCGCCGCCGCGGCGGCCGAGCATCTGCTTCAAGACCGGAAACAGCTCGAAGACATAGGCCGGAATGTTGCGGTCGGCGCGCCTCAACGGCGCGAAGCCGGACTCCAGGTTTTCGCGCACCGTGAGCAGCGGAAAGACTTCCCTGCCCTGCGGCACGAATGCGATGCCCGACCGGGCGCGATCATACGCCGCGCTCCGGTCGAGCGCCTTCCCCTCGAAGGCAACGCTTCCGCTCGTCAGCCGGTGATGGCCGACGATCGATCTCATCAAACTTGTCTTGCCGACGCCATTGCGGCCGAGCACGCAGGTGATCTTGCCGGCGTCGGCTTTCAGCGAAACGCCACGCAGCGCCTGGGCGGCGCCGTAATGCAGGGTGGCATTGGAGACCTCGAGCATGGTCAGCCCCTTCTCCAGCGCTTCAGGAAGGCGAAATCGAAACGGCAAAATGGAACCCGCCAAACCATGCTCACCGCCCCAGATAGACTTCGACGACACGCTCGTCCGCCGAGACGAAATCGAGTGTGCCTTCCGACAGCACCGAGCCCTCGTGCAGGCAGGTAACCTTGACGCCGAGCTCGCGCACGAAATGCATGTCATGCTCGACGACCACCACCGAATGGTCGCGGGCGATGTCCTTGAGCAGACGCGCGGTCTCCTCGGTCTCCGCATCGGTCATCCCGGCGACCGGCTCGTCGACGAGCAAAAGCTTTGGGTCCTGCGCCAGGAGCATGCCGATCTCCAGCCATTGCTTCTGGCCGTGACTGAGGTTGGCGGCGAGCTCGCCGCGCTTGTCGCCGAGACGGATGATGCCTAGGATGTCGTCGATGCGCCGCGTCTCGGCCGCCGAGCGGCGATGGAACAGCGCCGGGAAGATCGAACGCGGCCCTTTCAGCGCCAGCATGAGATTGTCCTCGACGCTATGGCTCTCGAAGACCGTCGGCTTCTGGAATTTGCGGCCGATGCCCATCATGGCGATCTCGGCCTCGTCATGCCGCGTGAGATCGACCTCGCCGTCGAAGAACACCTCGCCCTCGTCCGGCCGCGCCTTGCCGGTGACGATGTCCATCATCGTCGTCTTGCCGGCGCCGTTGGGTCCGATGATGGCGCGCATTTCGCCCCTGTCGAGCACCAGCGACAGCTTGTTGATGGCGCGAAAGCCATCGAAGGAAACCGAGACGCCGTCGAGATAAAGGATGGTGTTCGACTTGCTCATGATCGTTCACTCCGCCGGCTGCGGCTCGGCGCCGGTGGCAGACCAGGCGCCGGGCGTCGTCGCCGCCGAGCGCACGATCTTCGGCTCCGGCGCCTGCGGATCGGCGCCGGCCTCCGCCGCAAGCGAAGCTGACCGCAGCGCCTTGGCCTGGCTGCGCCAGGCATCCCACATGCCGACGATGCCCTTGGGCAAAAGCAGCGTGACGGCGACGAACAGGCCGCCCAGGGCGAACAGCCAGAATTCCGGCAGCACGCCGGTGAACCAGGATTTGCCGGCGTTGACCAGCAGCGCGCCGAGGATCGGGCCGACAATGGTGCCGCGCCCGCCGACGGCGGTCCAGATCACCACCTCGATCGAGTTGGACGGCTCGAATTCGCCGGGATTGATGATGCCGACCTGCGGCACGTAAAGCGCGCCGGCGATGCCGGCCATGATAGCCGAGACGGTGAAGGCGAACAGCTTGACGTTCTCCGCCCGCCAGCCGAGGAAACGGGTGCGGCTTTCGGCGTCGCGCACCGCCATCAGGAGCTTGCCGTATTTTGAGCGCACGATCGCAGCGGTGACGAAGACGGCGAGCGCCAGCGTCACGGCGCTAGCCGCAAACAGCGCCGAGCGCGTCGCGTCGGCCTGGACGCTGAAGCCGAGTATATCCTTGAAATCGGTCAGGCCGTTGTTGCCGCCGAAGCCCATGTCGTTGCGGAAGAAGGCGAGCAGCAGCGCATAGGTCATCGCCTGGGTGATGATCGAAAGATAGACGCCGGTGACGCGGCTGCGGAAGGCGAACCAGCCGAAGACGAAGGCGAGCAGGCCAGGCACGGCCAGCACCATGAGCGCCGCGAACCAGAAATGATCGAAGCCGTACCAGAACCAGGGCAGCTGCTTGTAGTTCAGGAACACCATGAAGTCCGGCAGGATGGGATTGCCGTAGACGCCGCGCGAGCCGATCTGGCGCATCAGATACATGCCCATCGCATAGCCGCCAAGCGCGAAGAAGGCGCCGTGGCCGAGCGAAAGGATGCCGCAATAGCCCCAGACCAGGTCGAGCGCCAGCGCCAGCAGCGCGTAGCAGAGATATTTGCCAATCAGCGCCACGATGTAAGGCGGGATGTAGAAGGCGCTTTGCGGCGAGACCGCCAGGTCGAGCAGGGGCACGATGATGGCGGCGGCCAGCAGGACGAAGATGGCAATGCCGATGCGGCGATCGGCGGAAAGGAAGCGCTGCGCGATCATGCTTCCACCGCCCTGCCCTTCAGCGCGAACAGGCCGCGCGGGCGTTTCTGGATGAACAGGATGATCAGCACCAGCATGACGATCTTGCCGAGCACCGCGCCGGCATAGGGCTCGAGGAATTTGTTGACGATGCCGAGCGAGAGGGCGCCGACCAGCGTCCCCCACAGATTGCCGACGCCGCCGAAGACCACGACCATGAAACTGTCGATGATGTAGCCGCGGCCGAGATTGGGCGAGACATTGTCGATCTGGCTGAGCGCCACGCCCGCGATCCCGGCGATGCCCGAGCCCAACGCAAAGGTCAGCGCGTCGACCCAGGGCGTCCTGATGCCCATCGAGGCGGCCATGCGGCGGTTGGCGGTGACGGCGCGCATCTGCAGACCCCAGGCCGTGCGCTTCATGACGTAGAGCAGCACACCGAACACGGCGAGCGCGAACACCAAGATCCACAGCCGGTTCCAGGTGATGGCCAGCTGGCCGACATCGAACGAACCCGACATCCAGGACGGATTGCCGACCTCCTGGTTGGTCGGCCCGAAGATGGTGCGCACCGCCTGCTGCAGGACCAGCGAGACGCCCCAGGTGGCCAGAAGCGTTTCGAGCGGGCGGCCATAGAGGAAGCGGATGATGCCGCGTTCGATTGCAAGGCCGACCAGCCCCGCGACAAGGAAGGCGAGCGGCAGCGCGATCACCAGCGACCAGTCGAACAGGCCCGGAAACGAGGTGCGGATAACTTGCTGGACGACGAAGGTGGTGTAGGCGCCGAGCATCACCATCTCGCCATGCGCCATGTTGATGACGCCCATGACGCCGAAGGTGATGGCAAGCCCGATCGCCGCAAGCAGCAGCACCGATCCCAGCGAAATGCCGTACCAGATGTTCTGGCCCGCATCCCACAAAGCCAGCTTGGAGTTGATCTTGCCGATCGCGGCGGCTGCCGCCTCCTTGACCGCGCCCTGGGCGTTCGCCTCAACTGAGGTGAGCAGCGAGAGCGCGTCGCGGTCGCCGCGAGCGGCGACGACCGAGATCGCCGCGAGCTTATCGGCTTCGGGCTTGTCGGAAACCAGAACCGATGCCGCGCGCGCCTGCTCGAACAGGGCCTTGACGCCGGGATCGATTTCGGCGGCGATTGCGGCATCCAGCGGCCCGATGTTCGCCGCATCGGGCGTCTTGAACATCGTCATTGCCGCGGCAAGACGCACGCTTGCGTCCTTGGCGCGCAAGGTCAGCGTGCCCAGCGCGTCGCGGATGACACGACGCAGCCCGTTATTGACCTTGATCTTGGTGAGGTCGGCCTTGGCCGCTTCGGCGGCGTTCTCGCCGCTCAGCGGATCGAGCAGCTCGATGCTGTCGCCGCTCTCCTTGCCGACAAAAACCTGGGAATCGGCCTTGCGGATGTAGAGATTGCCGTCGGCCAGCGCCGAAAGCGGCCGCTCGACGGCGGGATCGCCGCTCGCGGCAAGCTCGCGCACGACGGCCTCGGTAGCCGAGAAGCCGGTTGCAGCTGCGAATTTGCCGATCGATGCGCGAAGGTCGGCCTCAGCCGCCTTCGACGGCGTCAGTCCAGCCATCGTCAGCAGCAACATCAGACCGATTGCGCGCAGCAGCAGCATCGTCGTTTTCAAGCAGCTTTCTCAAGCAATTCCAGGAAAAGTGTGAAGCGGTTTTCCGTCCGGAATTGCGCAAAACTAGGTTTCAGGGATCTTGCCCGGGCGGGTCAGGAACCTGCCCGGGCGGCGGTCTCGGATCGCGGGGCCACTCCGCGATCCGACAGACCTGGGATCACGGACCGGGATCAGTTGGTGCCCTTGCCGCCGCACTTTCCGGTGGCGACGTTGAAGTTGCCGCAGGACAGAGGCGCGCGCCAATCGGAGATCAGGTCCTTGGAATCCGGCAGGTAGTCGGACCATTCGTCGCCCATGACGAGGCCGGGCGTTTGCGAAACGGTCTCGAACTGGCCGTCGGCCTGGATCTCGCCGATCAGCACCGGCTTGGTGATGTGGTGGTTGGGCATCATCGTCGAATAGCCGCCGGTCAGGTTCGGCACCGAAACGCCGACCATGGCGTCGATGACCTTGTCCGGATCGGTGGTGCCGGCCTTCTCCACCGCCTTCACCCACATGTTGAAGCCGATATAGTGGGCTTCCATCGGGTCGTTGGTGGTGCGCTTGTCGTTCTTGATGAACTTGTGCCAGTCGTCGATGAACTTCTTGTTCGCCGGCGTGTCGATGCTTTCGAAGTAGTTCCAGGCGGCGAGATGGCCGACCAGCGGCCCGGTGTCGAGACCGGCCAATTCTTCCTCGCCGACCGAGAAGGCCATGACCGGAATGTCCTCGGCCTTGACGCCCTGGTTGCCGAGCTCCTTGTAGAACGGCACGTTGGCATCGCCGTTGACGGTCGACACCACGGCCGTCTTCTTGCCGGCCGAGCCGAATTTCTTGATCGCCGAGACCTCGGTCTGCCAGTCGGAGAAGCCGAACGGCGTGTAGTTGACCATGATGTCCTCGGCCGGCACGCCCTTCGACTTGAGATAGGCTTCGAGGATCTTGTTGGTGGTGCGCGGATAGACATAGTCGGTGCCTTCAAGCACCCAGCGCTTCACCGAGCCGCCATCGGCGCTCATCAGGTAATCGACGGCCGGAATGGCCTGCTGGTTCGGCGCCGCACCGGTGTAGAAGACGTTGCGCTCGCTCTCCTCGCCCTCATACTGGACGGGATAGAACAGGATATTGTCGAGTTCCGAGAACACCGGCAGAACCGATTTGCGCGACACCGAGGTCCAGCAGCCGAACACGGCCGCGACCTTGTCCTTCGAGATCAGCTCGCGCGCCTTTTCGGCGAAGAGCGGCCAGTTGGACGCCGGATCGACCACCACGGCTTCCAGTTTCTTGCCGAGCAGGCCGCCCTTGGCGTTTTGCTCGTCGATCAGCATCAGCATGACGTCTTTCAGCGTCGTTTCCGAAATCGCCATGGTCCCCGACAGCGAATGGAGGATACCGACCTTGATCGTGTCTTCAGCCGCCTTGGCGGAAGCTGAAGCCAGCAGACCAGCCGCGACGACGCCGGCGGACAGGATTTTTGTTATTTTCGCGAAGTTACCCCTCATATGACACACTCCCAAGCTGGTTGTTTTGCATCGCAATATTAGCGGGTGCAAGCGACGTGCCAGATAGGAATGCGCTGAACTGATTTTCGCGATAATGCCGTGATTACAGTCGGTTATATGATAGCCGCGCAACTGTCGCCTCTACTGCAACGCGGCAGGATTGAGAAAAGTTTACGCACCTCTGCCTATATTTTGCCCAAATTGTAAAAATGCCTACGATTTCACCACATCAGCAAGGATAGCTTTGTCAGCCCTGTTGCGGGCTCATGGCGAAATGGGGCAAGGTCGCCGTGCAAACGAGCGACGTCATGGCCCTGCGAACAATCCTGGCTTTCCTGCTTCTTGTGTCCGCCGCCGGCGGCACCCGCGCCGATTTTGCCGACGGCAAGCTGCCGGACGGCATCTATCACTGCGAGGTCTACCTGCTTGGCCTGTTCTTCAACCTCGGCGACATCACCATCAAGGGCAGCCTCTACAGCGGCCCGGTGACCTTCGGCGCCGCGCCGCCGCCTTACAATTACCAGATGAATCCCAATGGCGAGATCACCTGGCTCGGTCCGCTCGGCGGCTACACCAGCGGCGGCAATTCGATCTCGATGACCCAGGCGACCTTGGATGACCCGAGCGGTCCTTCGTTCGACATCATCATGAAACAGCAGGACGGCGCCTTCACAGCCTCGACCTGCACCAAAAGATAGCCCGCATAAAAAAGGCGCGGAACCCGTTTGGGTCCCGCGCCAGCAGGCAGTCGGGAGGTCAGATCGTTTTCGCCGACATCTGGGCGGCGATGTAGTCAGCCTGGCGGATCGCCAGCGTCACGATGGTCAGCGTCGGGTTCTCCGCCGCACCCGTGGTGAACTGGCTGCCGTCTGAGATGAACAGGTTCTTGATGTCGTGCGACTGGCCGTGCTTGTTGACGACGCCGTCCTCCGGCTTTTCGCTCATCCGGTTGGTGCCGAGATTGTGGGTCGAAGGATAAGGCGGCGTCGGGAAGGTCCGCGTCGCGCCGACCGCGGCGTAGAGCGCCTGGCCTTGGCTGTAGGCATGGTTGCGCATGGCCTCGTCGTTCGGATGGTCATCGAAATGGACGTCGGCGATCGGCATGCCGTGCTCGTCCTTCTCGTCCTTGTGCAGCGTGATGCGGTTCTCTTCGCGCGGCATATCCTCGCCGACGATCCACAGGCCCGCCATATGGTCGTAATGGTCGAGCGCCGTGGTGAAGG
Organism: Mesorhizobium sp. CA16; assembly: GCF_020165175.1. Lineage (NCBI taxonomy): Bacteria > Pseudomonadati > Pseudomonadota > Alphaproteobacteria > Hyphomicrobiales > Phyllobacteriaceae > Mesorhizobium > Mesorhizobium sp. CA16. Next base: position 59,056 of record NZ_JAIUHP010000005.1, on the reverse strand, counting down.
AGCGGCCCCAGCCGCCGGGATTGAGGAAGGCCGCCATGAATGGCAGGCCGAGCGACAGCGTCTCCATCTCATAGCCGCCGACGAAGCCACGCGACGGATCGTGGCGCGCCTCGTCGCGGATGATGCCGGCCATGGTGGTGCCGCGATACATATGCACCGGCTTGTCGAAGATGGCATAGACCGAGCCGGTGGTGTGGCGCATGTAATTCTTGCCCACCTGCCCCGACGAGTTGGCGAGCCCGTGCGGGAATTTCGATGATTCCGAGTTGAGCAACAGGCGCGGGCTCTCGATCGAATTTCCGGCGACCGCGACGATGCGGGCTTTCTGCTCCTGCAGCTTGCCGTCCTTGTCGGCATAGACGACGCCGGTCACCTTGCCTGAAGCGTCATGATTGATCTTGATCGCCATCGAGTTCGGTCGCACCTCCAGATGCCCGGTCGCCTCGCCCTTCGGAATTTCGGTGTAGAGCGTCGACCATTTGGCGCCCCATTTGCAGCCCTGGAAACAGAAGCCGGTCTGCTGGCAGGAATTGCGGTCGTCGCGCTCCACCGAATTGATGGCCATGTTGCCGGTGTGGCATTCCTTGTAGCCGAGCTTGTCGGCGCCGGCCTTGAGCACCTTGAAATTGTTGTTGCCCGGCAGCCGCGGCCAATTGTTGGTGCCGGTGACACCCATCTTGGCTTCGGCCTTGGCGTAATAGGGTGCCATCTCGGCCAGCGTCACCGGCCAGTCGAGAAGGTTCGCGCCCTTGACCTTGCCGTAGGTCGTGGCCGCCTTGAACTCGTGCTCCTGGAAGCGCAGCGAGGCACCGGCCCAGTGCGTGGTCGAGCCGCCGACCGACTTGACGATCCAGGCCGGCAGGTTCGGAAAATCCTTGGCCACGCGCCAGTCGCCCGAAGTGGTGCGCTTGTCCTTCCAGGCGAGCTGGGCGAACGACTCCCACTCGTCGTTGATGAAGTCCTCATATTCGTGGCGTGCGCCCGCCTCGAGGATGACGACGTCGATGCCTTTCTGGGCGAGCTCGTTGCCGAGCGTGCCGCCGCCCGCGCCGGAGCCGATGATGACGACCACCCCGTCATTGTTGAGATCAAATTGTGCTGCCATGGTTTCCTCCCATGAAATCTGTCGAAAAGCGGTTCGTGACAGAGCGGCCTACAGCCACTCGATGTCGTTGAAGCCGCGCGCGATATAGCCGCCCTTGGAGTAGGACTCGCCTTCGTAGCCGAAGATCGGCCACACCTCCTTCTGGTTGTAGAGGCTGACGACAAGACCGCCACGCACCGCCTGGAAGAACGGCGTCTTCTCGATACCGGTGAGGAGCGCCACCCGCTGCTCTTCCCAGCCAAGCCCGCGATAGCCGCCCTTGCCAGCCTTCTTATCGAGCTCGGCGATGCCTTTCTCGATCAGCTCCTTGTGGGCGGGGTCCTTGGCGGCCGTCTCGTCATGGCCCTTGACGGCAATGGCGTAATATTTGTCCGGCACCTGGTCGTGCGGGTAGATGTCGCGCGCCACCTGGATCAGCGTCGCCATCGTTTCGGGCTTCAGCGCCGAGGTTTCGAGACCCCAGGCGTGTTCGGGGCTGATGACGGCGCTGCCGGAGATGATGAGCAGCGCGCCCGCGCCGCCACGTTTCAGAAGCTCGCGCCTAGATAGTCCGGCCTTTCTCTCATAGCCCGGTTTCTTCTCGTAGACTGTAACCATGATTTTCCTCCCTGCTTGCTGTTCGCACCCTGAGAGTGCCGTTGCTGGCGCCGCGCCTCTCCGCGGCGTATCCCCTATTGGAAGCGCCCTCCCCGCTGCAGGACCTCGATCTTGTAGCCGTCGGGATCCTCGATGAAGAAGAAGCGGGCGATCAGCGCCCCGTCGTAATTGAACTCGACAATCTTCTTCGGGTTGAGACCGAGCGCGCCGATCCGGTCGTGTTCGCTGTCGAGATCGGCGACCGAGACGGCGAGATGGCCGTAGCCGTCGCCAAGCGCGTAGGGCTCGGTACGGTCCTTGTTGACGGTCAGCTCCACCTCGAAGGGCGAACTGGCATTGCTGAGATAGACGAGCGTGAAGGTCTCGAAATCGAGCCGCTGAGCGACCTCCAGGCCGAAGGCCTTGTTGTAGAAGTCGACGGAGCGCGCTTCGTCGAGAACCCTGATCATGGAATGGATCGTCTTCGCCAAATCGGACTCCGTGAGCTCTCATGCTTTCGAAGCCGATTATGCGCGCCGGCGAAAAATGGTGGTGGCAGCCGATTACCACGCGTGGAGCAGGAAAACGGCTAGTGTCGCTCCAATTCTAAGGACGAAAGTCCGATTGCCGTCGGCGGCTATCGGATTGAAAATGACCAACGCAGGCAGTGTTCAAAAAGGCGCCAGCCAACCCAATCGGCGCCCAAGACAAACAACAACGGGAGGTACCGATGTGCAGAGTCTTCGCCGGGCAGGACCCGGAAGGCTACCGGCAGATCAACAGGTCGATCCGCATCGACGGCCATTCGACCAGCATCCAGCTCGAGGCGACATTCTGGGGTCTGCTTGACGAGATCGCCGACAGCCAGGGACTGACGACGCCGAAATTCATCTCGAAGCTCTATGACGAGGCGATCGAGATCAACGGCCAGATCCCGAACTTCGCTTCCATGCTGCGCACGACCTGCGCGCTCTATTTGCGCGGCCATCGGCCCAGCGCCGAAGACCAGGCCGCATTGAAGCAGGAAGCCGCCTAACTGCTCTCGACTGCGACTTCGAGCGCCAGCCGGGTCATGTCGGTGAAAAGCGCCTGGCGCTCCGAATCGTCGATCAGCTCGCCGGTGGCGACATGGTCGACGACGGTCAGCAGCGACAGCGCTCGAGCGCCGAACTGTGCCGCAATCCGATAGAGCGCGCTGGTTTCCATATCGACGGCCAACGCCCCCAGCGCCATCGGCTCGTCAAACCGAGCGCGGCCATCGGGATGGTGGAAGACGTCGCTGCAGATCGTCAGTCCGGCGCTGCAGGCGATACCGAGATCGGCGGCGCATTGCAGCGCCCGCGCATGCAGCGCCGGGTCCGGCCCCGCCGACTGGTAAAGCCCGAACACTTGCCCGCTGATTGCACTCTCGGCCCGCACCTCGCTGGAGATGACGACGCCGCGCAAAGGCACGTCTTCCGACAAGCCGCCGCATGTGCCGGTGCGGATCAGCGTTTTGACGCCGTAATACTCCATCAGCTCAAAGGCATAAATCAGGAAAGACGGCGCCCCTATCCCGGTCGTCTGGATGCTGACCGGCTTGCCGCGGAACCGGCCGGTGAAGCCCAGCGCGCCCCTTCGGCGGTTGACGCAGCGCGGTGCCTCGAGAAACATCTCCGCCATCCATTGCGCGCGCTCGGGATCGCCCGGCAACAGCACCGTTTCGGCATAGCCCCCCCGGCCCGCCTCGATATGCGGCGTCACGCGCTATCACCCCTGATAGACCCATCCGGCGACCATCATGGCAGGACTGCCGCAATGCGCAAGCTCTGGCTTATTTAGAGCAATCCAAGGAAGCGCTGAACGCCCTAGGATTCCAGCACGTCCTTGACGATCGTCGCCAGTTGCTTGAGCGAGAACGGTTTCGGCAGGAAACCGAAATGCGCCTCGGCCGGCAGGTTCTTCGCAAACGCGTCCTCGGCATAGCCCGAAACGAACACGAACTTGATGTCCGGCTGGCGTTTGCGCAGCTCGCCGAGCAATGTCGGTCCGTCCATCTCCGGCATCACCACGTCGGACACGACGATATCGACCTTGCCGCCGAGCGCCTCGAACACTTCAAGCGCCTCGACGCCGGACGACGCCTCGTGCACGGTATAGCCGCGCGAGGTCAGCGCCCTGACGCCGCCCATGCGCACGGCATCTTCGTCCTCGACCAGAAGCACCGTGGCGGAGCCGGAAAGATCTTTTGCGGTATCGGCGGTCTTGGCCGGAGCAGTCGCCGCTGTCGACGGCGCCTCGCCAGGCTCGGCCTGCTTCTTCACCTCGGCGATGTGGCGCGGCAGGAAGATACGGAACACCGTGCCCTTGCCGACTTCGGAATCGCAGAAGATGAAGCCGCCGGTCTGCTTGATGATGCCGTAGACCATCGACAGGCCGAGGCCGGTGCCCTTGCCCACTTCTTTGGTTGTGAAGAAGGGCTCGAACATCTTTTTCAGCACCTCGGGCTCAATGCCGCTGCCGGTGTCCTCGACGTCGACGAGCACATAGTCGGCCGGCGTCAATTCGCGGTAGGCGAAGGATTTGCACTCGTCGGCGGTGACGTTGCGGGTGCGCACAGTGAGATCGCCGCCGCTCGGCATGGCATCGCGCGCATTGACGGCGAGATTGACCACCACCTGCTCGAACTGGCCGATATCGACCTTGACCGGCCACAGGTCGCGGCCGTGGTCGATCTTCAGCTTGATGTCGTTGCCGACGAGGCGCGCGAGCAGCATCCTGAGATCGGCCAGAACATCGGTCAGGTTGAGCACTTCCGGCCGCAGCGTCTGCTTGCGCGAGAAGGCGAGCAATTGCCGCACGAGCGAGGCCGCCCGGTTGGCGTTCTGCTTGATGTTCATGATGTCGGGGAAGGACGGGTCCGACGGCCGGTGGTTGGTCAAGAGAAGGTCGGACGCCATGATGATGGCGGTCAGCACGTTGTTGAAGTCGTGCGCGATACCGCCGGCGAGCTGGCCGACTGCCTGCATCTTCTGGCTCTGCGCCATCTGGCCCTCGAGCGCCTTCTGCTCGGTGGTCTCGACCGCGTAGACGATCGCCGCCTCCTCGGCGCCTTCGCTGCCCGCGCTGTCGGCGACGGCATTGACGTAGAAGCGGATGTGGCGCTCCTCATTGCCGGGCAGGACGGAATCGATCGGCTCGATATTGGCCTGCCGCTGCCGCGCCTTCTCGAAGGCGGCGGCGAATGCCGGCCGGTCGCGTTCGTGAACGATCGTTTCGAAGCGCACCCGCCGGTCGACGGCGTCGCGGTCGACCACGGACGAAAACAGCTGCAGGAACGGCGCGTTGGTGCGCAGGATGCGTCCGCTCGCATCGACGCCGGCAATGGCCATCGGCGTCGAGTTGAAGAAGCGGGTGAAGCGAACCTCGGATGCCCGCAGCTCCGCGGAAGCGTCCTCGCCCTGGGTGCGGTTGAGCACGATCGTGCGGGTCGGGCCGTTCACGCCTTCGCGGCTTGCCGATACCCGGTGCATGAAGCGCACCGGCAGCGCCTGGCCGCTCATCGTGGTGAGGTCGAGGTCGATGACCGCATTGCGTGTGGTGCCCGGATCGGCCTTGACGGAACGGACCAGCGCCATGCCGTCGCCGGCGATGATTTCCGGCAGCGTGATGGCGCCCGGCGTGAAGGAGGCAAGATCGATGCCCAGCCACTCGGCGAGCGTGGCGTTGATATAGGTGACGCGGCCCTCCTGATCGGCCGAGAAGAACCCGGCCGGCGCATGGTCGAGATGGTCGATGGCCTTTTGCAGGTCCAGGAAGAAACGTTCCTGCTCCGCCCGTTCCTGCGAGATGTCGGCCAGCTGCCAGGCCAGCATCGGCAGCCTTTGCCCGGGCATGCTGAAGGCGCGGGCGCGGGCGCGGTACCAGCGCGCGCCCGGCTCGGCGCCCGGCTTGATCGACTGCGCCAGCCGGAACTCGCCGTCGCCAGCCTGGCCGTCGCGCAGGCCCGACGCCAGCCGGTAGATCGTCATCGAGGCTTCGGGAACATCCGACAACAGCCCTTCGACGGTCTTGAGATCGGCGGCCGAGGCGGCACCCGTCATGTCGGCATAGGCGCGGTTGGCGTAGACGACGCGGCCCTTGGTGTCGGTGACCAGCAGGCCCTGCGACATGGAGTCGACGAAGGCTTTTGACAATTCGTCGCCGGTCGACCGCGGTGCGATCTGCACGAAGCCGATCGCGGTCGCGAACAGGAAGCCGACGCCGATCATGGCGAGCACGCCGAGCATGCCGAGCAGGAAAGGATCGCCGAGGCGCTCGCGGAAAAGTCCGAAGACGATCGCGGCGCCGGTTAAGACGACGATGAAGACGATGAGCCTAGTGACGGCGCCCGGACGCGTGTTCTGGTCGACGATCGGTACCGGATAGAAATCGCCGCGCGCTTCCTTGGCCATGTTCCCCCTGCTCGTGATTCCGGTGTCCGACGGGCACGGACGGCCGGTTGAATCACATTCTCCTGTAGCGGAAAAGGCCTCGGCGGCAAATGTCCGATAAAATCAACGATTCATGTTTCAAACTGTTCACGATGGGTGATGTGAACTTGCGGTCGCTGGTCCCAACGGTCTAGTGTTCCCTGACTTCAAAGATGGCGATTGGGGTGCACCGATGCAGTGGCTGGATAATGTAGCGGGCCCGGGTTATGTCGCTGCAATCCTGTGGACGGTAGCGGCTCTCATCATGCTGGTTGTCGTCCTGCTCGCCATCAAGGTGGTCCGCAACCTGACGTTCGGCACCTTCGTCGCCGGCGGCAGGAACCGCAAGACGCGGCTTGCCGTGATGGATGCCACCGCTGTCGACAGCCATCGCCGGCTTGTCCTGGTGCGTCGCGACGACATCGAGCATCTGATCCTGATCGGCGGGCCGACCGATGTCGTTGTCGAGCGCGACATCAGGCTGGCGGCGCTGCGCCGCCCGGCATTGACGGGCGACGCCGGTCAGCAGCAGACAGGAGTTGCGCAACGCCCGCGCGCGCCGCAACCGGCGCCCGCACCCGCTCCCGCCCGGCCGCCGCCGCCTGCCGCCCAGCCTGCCGTCGCACGTCCGCGCGCGCCGGCGCCCACACCCGCGCCCAAGCCGGCGGCGCCGAGCCAGCCGACGGCGAAGGTTATGCCGCTGCCGGGCTACGGAACGACGAACGGCAGCACCCGATCCACGCCGCCGCCCTCAAACGATTCCATCGACGACACGCTGATGCACGAGCTCGAGACCTCTCTCGACGAGACGCATTCCGAGCCGGCACCCAGCAAGCCGGCGGCCAAGCCTTCGCTCGATGACGAGATGACCAAGCTGCTTGGCGAGTTGGGCAGCCACAAGCGCTGACCGGTCACCGGCAAGCGAGCTTTTCGCGCCTTTGTCGGCAAAGACAATGGGAGCGCTGAAAACAAAAATGGCCGGAATTCCGGCCATTTTTGATGTTCCTGCCTGTTGGATCGCGTCAGTCGTCGCGATAGACCTTCTCGCGGCGTTCATGACGCTCCTGCGCCTCGATCGACAACGTCGCGATCGGACGCGCATCTAGCCGCTTCAGCGCGATCGGCTCCCCGGTCTCCTCGCAATAGCCGTAGGTGCCTTCGTCGATGCGCTGGAGCGCGGAGTCGATTTTCGAGATGAGCTTGCGTTGGCGATCGCGGGCGCGCAATTCGATGGCACGATCGGTTTCGGAGGAGGCGCGATCGGCTAGGTCGGGATGATTGGCGTTTTCCTGCTGCAGGATTTCTAGGGTTTCGCGCGCTTCGCGCAGAATGTCGTTCTTCCAGGTGATAAGCTTTTGACGGAAGTACGATTTTTGCCGTTCGTTCATGAACGGCTCGTCTTCGGAGGGTACGTAATTGGCGGTAACGATATCGTTCATTCGACTCACCCAACAACCCCAAAATTTGGCGCCTATATATTCGGGGAAAAGAGCCTGCACAAGCGCTATCGACGACAGTTTCACGCAATTGTTAGTCTTGCATCGGCAACTCCGGCGACAACGTTGTTCAACGGCAGAAAACGAATTCGCACCTGATTCGTTGCAGTTGCGGGCCGACCATTGTGCATGACATCGTTCTGGTGACTAATCGCGCTTTGTCACGAAGGCAGCACCATGGGGGTCCGGTTGAGCAGACTTTATCTGTTGCGGCATGCCAAAGCCGGCTGGGCGCTGCCCGGCATGCGTGATTTCGACCGCCCGCTCGACGAATCGGGCATGGCCGATGCCGAAGCGATCGGAGAGGCCATGCGGGCCCGCAACTATGTGCCGGACGTCACTCTTTGCTCCAGCGCCAAGCGGGCCAGGCAGACGCTGGAAGGCCTGGCGGGGCGCACCGACACCGGCCGGGTGCTGTTCTTCGACACGCTCTACAGCGAGGATGCGGCCGGCTATCTGGAGATCATCCGCAAAAATCGGGACGCTGGCCAGCTTCTGGTGATCGGCCACAACCCCATGACCGAAGATCTGGCCATGGCGGTGTCCGGAAATGGCGAGCAGACGGCGCGCGGCATGATGAATCACGGTTTTCCGACCTCCGGCCTTGCCGTGGTGCGCTTTCCCGGCAACCTTGCCGAAGCGGCCCAGGGCAACGGCTATCTCGAAGCTTTTCTCACGCCGGCCGACCTCTGAGGCCATTTCAAACGCGCGGTGCAGGGCCTATATCGGGCGCTGACGCGCAACCAGAGGCCTGATTTGGCATCATCGCTGACCAGTTTTACCGACGAGGCGAGGATTGCGCTCGACACGTTGTCGGGCCGCGCCGCCGGGCTCTTCTCTCCGTCAATGCGCCTTGGCGTCACCGGCCTGTCGCGCGCCGGCAAGACGGTGTTCATCTCCGCCCTCGTCCACAATCTCATCCATGGCGGTCGCCTGCCGCTGTTCGAGGCGCAGAAATCCGGCCGCATCGCCCGCGCCTTCCTTGAAGAGCAGCCGGACGATGCCGTTCCGCGGTTCCAATATGAAGACCATGTCGCGGCTTTGGTGAACGAGCGGGTCTGGCCCGACTCGACCCGCGCGATCTCCGAGCTCCGGCTCACCATCGAATATGAGTCGGCTTCCGGCTGGAATCGCCTGTTTTCAGCCGGAAAACTTTCGGTCGACATCGTCGACTATCCCGGCGAATGGCTGCTCGACCTGCCGCTGCTCGGCAAATCCTTCGCCGATTTTTCGCGCGAGGCGCTCGAGTTGGCCGTCCTGCCCGTCCGCTGCGACCTGTCGCAGGCCTGGCGTGAGTTGGCCTCCACCATCGATCCCGATGCCGACGCCGACGAGATGACCGCCCGGCGATTGGCCGAAAGCTTTGCCGCCTATCTCAAGGCGTGCAAGCTCGACGACCGCGCGCTGTCGACGCTGCCGCCAGGCCGTTTCCTGATGCCGGGCGATCTCGAAGGCTCGCCGGCGCTCACCTTCGCGCCGCTGATGACACTGTCGCAAGGCCGGCCGCGCTCCGGATCCCTGCGGGCGATGATGGAGCGCCGCTACGAGGCCTATAAGACGCATGTCGTCAAACCGTTCTTTCGCGAGCACATCGCCCGCCTCGACCGGCAGATCGTGCTGATCGACGCCATGCAGGCGCTCAATGCCGGCCCGGCCGCGATGGCCGATCTGGAGCGCGCGGTAACCGAGATCCTGTCCTGCTTCCGGCCCGGACGGGGCAATTTCCTGACCGACTTCTTCTCGCGCCGCATCGACCGCATCCTTGTGGCCGCGACCAAGGCGGACCATTTGCACCACGAAAGCCATGACCGGCTGCAGGCGATCGTGCGCCGGCTGACCGACCGGGCCGTCGCGCGGGCGAATTTCAGCGGTGCCGCCGTCGATGTCGTCGCCATGGCGGCGGTTCGCTCGACCCGCGAAGGCACGGTGAAGCGGGGGCGAGAGACACTCCCCGTCATCATCGGCACGCCGCTGAAAAGCGAGAAGATCAACGGCGAGACATTCGACGGAAAGGCCGAAACCGCCATATTCCCGGGCGATTTGCCGGAAAAAGTCGACGCGGTGTTCGATGTTTCCGGATCGCAGGTGGACAGCGCCGAACCGGCGATCCGCTTCGTGCGTTTCCGCCCGCCGAAGCTTGAACGCACCGCCGAAGGCGTCACGCTGTCCCTGCCGCATATCCGGCTCGACCGCGCGCTGCAGTTCCTGATCGGAGATCATCTGGCATGACCGCGCCCCGCAAACCGGCGGCCTTCCGCATCGAGCCTGAGACCGAAGCGCCGCCGCAGCCACAGCGAAATAGCGCCGCCGAGGAGCCGCCGGCGCGCCGACCACGTGCCGCGAGGGCCGATGTAGCGGTCGTGATCCCCTCGGAAGTCGACGTCTTCGACGAGCCGGATATCGAGGCCGCGGTCCCGCCGCCGGCGACAGCGCCGAGAAAGCGTTCGCTGCTTTCCCGGCTGTTCTTCGGCGCTCTCGGCGTGCTCGTCTCGCTGGCGGTCGGCCTTTGGGCCGACCAGCTGATCCGTGACCTGTTCGCGCGCGCCGAATGGCTCGGCTGGCTGGCGGCCGGCATGGCGGCGATCGCGCTGCTCTCGCTGCTCGTCATCCTGATCCGCGAATTCCTCGCCATCACCCGCCTTGCCGAAGTCGAAAAGATGCAGAAACAGGCCCTGGATGCCGTGGCGCGCGACGACCCCAAGGCGGCGCGCGCCTTGGTCGACGAGCTCTCGGCTTTCGTCGCCGCAAAACCCGAGACCGCCGCCGGCCGCCGTTCGCTGGCCGAATTGCGCGGCGAGATCATCGACGGCGCCAATCTGGTGCGGCTTGCCGAGACCGAGATCCTGTCGCCTCTCGATGCCCGCGCCAAAGTCATGATTTTGGAGGCCGCGAAGCGCGTGTCGCTGATAACGGCGGTCAGCCCTCGCGCGCTGGTCGACATCGCCTATGTCGTGTTCGAAGCCGGGCGGCTGATCCGGCGCTTGTCCGATCTCTATGGCGGCCGCCCAGGCACGCTCGGCTTCTTCCGGCTGGCGCGCGGCGTGCTCGCGCATCTGGCGGTGACCGGCTCGATCGCCGTGGGCGACAGTTTCGTGCAGCAGATCGTCGGCCATGGGCTTGCCGCAAAACTCTCGGCAAAACTCGGCGAAGGCGTGGTCAACGGCATGATGACGGCGCGCATCGGCATCGCCGCGATGGAAACGGCACGCCCCTTGCCGTTCATCGCCGTGAAGCGCCCGGGCCTTGGCGATTTCCTCTCGGCGCTGACGTCGTTCGCGGCACGAAAGGACGGTCAGGACGACCGATAAGGTAAACGCGCGACCCATCGCGGGTGACGAAGCATTAACCAATCTTCTGCATGGTCGGTCCGGTCCCAAGAATAGACTCTTTCGTGCCGGGTGTCGTCGATGAGAAGCGTGATCCTGTCCTGCGTCCTGCCTGCCGCCATTGCGATTGCCGCGCCGCTCGGCCTCGTCGAAAAGGCCCTTGGCGCAGAGCCGGACAAGCAGTTTTTCCGCTCCGTCGAAGGCAGATGGGTCGGCCCTGGCGAGATCATCGCCGGCAAGTACAAAGGCACCAAATTCACTTGCGATTTCAATGGCTCGACGCCCGCCAGCAAGCTCGGCATGACGCTTGACGGCGGCTGCAGGGTCGGCGTGTTCACGCAAAAGATGTCGGCCAGCGTCGAGCGCAAGGGCCGCGATGGTTACAGGGGCACCTTCATGGGCGGCTCGGCCGAAAATGGCATGGATATTGTCGGCGGCAATGTCGTCGACGCTCAGAAGGTCGTTTTCACCATCAACCGCAAGCAGTTGAACGGCGTCATGCAGGCGCGTGTCCCCGACGGCAATTCGATGACCGTGACGGTGGCCGTGCGCGTCGACAATCAGCTGGTGCCGGTGATCGGCATGAGCCTGAAGCGGGTCGATTCGGTCGAAGTCGGCGCCATCGCCAAGAACTGATCCGGCGCGTTCCGGCAGTCCGCGTCCGCCACCCGCTACAAGACGGTTCAGGTCAAAGTCGGGAAGTGGCAGGCCACTTTGCGACCCGGACAATATTCTTTCAGTTCCGGCCGCTCGGAACGGCACCGGTCCGCCGCGATCGGGCATCGCGGATGGAAGCGGCATCCGGACGGAGGCTTTAGCGGGCTCGGCACGTCGCCGGTGAGGATGATGCGCTTGCGCGCGCCCGCAGGCGTCGTCTCGACGATGGGAACCGCCGAGATCAGTGCCTGGCTGTAGGGATGGGCGGGTTTCGCAAAGACCTCTTCCGCCGGGCCCTCCTCGACGATCGAGCCCAGATACATGACCGCGATGCGGGTCGAGACCTGGCGCACCACGGAGAGATCGTGGGCGATGAAGATATAGGTGAGCTTCAGCTTCTCCTGCAGATCGGCGAGCAGATTGACGATCTGGGCCTGCACCGACACGTCGAGCGCGGAGACCGGCTCGTCCAGCACGACAAGGTCGGGGTTCAACGCGATCGCCCGCGCGATGCCGACGCGCTGGCGCTGCCCGCCGGAGAACTCGTGCGGATAGCGCATCATATGGTCCGGCAACAGCCCGACCAGCTCGAACAGCTCCGCCACCCGCGCGGTGATCTCACGCGCCGAAACCTTGCCATGGATACGCAGCGGCTCGGCGACGAGATCGCCGACGCGCCGGCGCGGATTGAGCGAAGCCGAGGGATCCTGGAAGACCATTTGCAAGCGCCGCCGCAGCGGCCTGAGCTCGGACAGCGATTTCGAGGTGATGTCGTCGCCTTCGAACAGAAGCTTGCCGTCGGTGATGTCGTAGAGCCGAACCAGGCAGCGCGCCAGCGTGGACTTGCCGCATCCGGATTCGCCGACAAGGCCGACAGTCTCGCCGCGCCGCACGCTCAGCGAGACGTTGTCCACCGCATGGACCGTCCGCCTGCCTTCGGCGGAAAAGCGAGTGCCGATCCAAAAGCGTTTTGTCAGCGAACGCGTCTCGAGGATCGGCCGATCTGTATCTGTCATCAGCTCGCTCATGCCTGCGCCACCCGAAAGCACGCGGCGGCGTGCGCGCTCGCGCCGAGATCCGGCTTGCCGGCCTCGCAGGGCTCGTAGCGGACCGGACAGCGCGGGCCGAAGGCGCAGCCTTGCGGCAGCTGCAGCAAGGACGGTGGCGAGCCGGGGATCGCCGGCAGGCGGCGCGGTTTCTGGCCGGTCAGCGGCGGGATCGAGCCGAGCAGCGCGCGCGTATAAGGGTGTCGCGGATCGGAAAACAGTTCGGTGCGGGTGCCGCGCTCGACAACGCGGCCGGCATACATGACCATGACCCGGTCGGCGAGCTCGGAGACCACGCCCATGTCATGCGTGATGAAGACCACCGCCGACTTGTGCTTCGCCCGCAATTTGCGCACGAGGTCGAGAATGCCGGCCTGCACGGTGACGTCGAGCGCGGTGGTCGGCTCGTCGGCCACCAGCAGCGCCGGATCGCAGGACAAGGCCATCGCGATCACCGCCCGCTGCCGCATGCCGCCGGAAAGCTGGTGCGGATAGCGCGACATCGCCTCGTGCGGGTTGGGGAAATTCACCTCCGCCAGCAGCTGCTCGACGCGCTCCATCGCCTTGGCCTTGCTGACGCCGCGATGCGCGCGGATCTGTTCGGCGATCTGCCAGCCGATGGTGTAGACCGGCGTGAGCGCCGTCATCGGGTCCTGGAAGATCATGGCGATCTCGTTGCCGCGCAAACGACGAAGCTCGCGCGGCGGCAGGCCCACTAATTCGCGGCCTTTGTAACGGATCGAGCCTTCGATGGTGGCGTTCGGGTCGGTGATAAGCCCCATCACGGCAAGCAGCGACACCGTCTTGCCGGAGCCGGATTCGCCGACGACGCCGAGGATCTCGCTTTCCTCCAGGTCGAAGGAAACGCCGTCGATGGCGCGAACCGGCCCGTGATGGGTGCGGAAGGAGACTTTGAGATCGCGCACCGACAATATCATGATGCCCTCAGGCGCGGATCGAGAAGGATGTAGACGAAATCGACGACCGCATTGGCGATCACCACGAACATGGAGGCATACATGACCGTCGCCATGATCATCGGCAAATCGAGATTCTGCAGCGCGTCATAGGTGAGCTTGCCGATGCCGTGCAGGCCGAACACGACCTCGGTCAGCAAGGCCGAGCCGCCGACCAGCGCGCCGAAGTCGAGGCCGAACAGCGTGACGAAGGCGATCAGCGACGTGCGCAACGCGTGGCGAAACAGGATGCGGGTCTCCGACAGGCCCTTGGCGCGTGCGGTGCGGATGTAATCCTCCTGCATGGATTCGATGATGGCCGCGCGCAGCACGCGTCCGTAGATGCCGATATAGAGGATGGCCAGCGTGATCCATGGGATGACCAGCGTCAGGAACCAGCCCTTGGGATCGTCGGAAAAATTCTTGTAGCCAAGCGGCGGCACCCAGGAGAATGCCCAGCTGTCGTGATAGCGGCTCTGGGTCATCAGGTTCATCACCTCGCCCAGCCAGTAGACCGGCATGGAAATGCCGAGCAGGCCCAGCGCCATCAAAAGCTTGTCCAGCCAGCTGTCGCGGGTGGCCGCGGCGACGATGCCGATGATGATGGAGACGACCACCCACAGGACCGCGGCGCCGAACACCAGCGAGAGCGTGACCGGGATCGAATCCATGACGGCCGGCACAACCTTCCAGCCGCGGTTGACGAAGGAGGTCAGATCGCCGGTGACGAAGATCTTCTCCATCATGCGCGTGTATTGCACGTAGAGCGGCTGATCGAAGCCGAAGCTGTGGCGCACCGCCGCCAGCACTTCAGGCGACGCGTTGCGGCCGGCGATGCGCGCCGCGGGATCGGCGCCGGGCGTGGCGAAGAAGATCAGGAAGACGATGACCGAGATGCCGAACATCACGAACAGCATCTGACCGAAGCGGCGAAGGATGGCATAAAACATCAGTCGCGCCCCAGCCGGACCTTGGAGCGCGGGTCGAGCGCATCGCGCAGGCCGTCGCCGAAGACGTTGAGCGCCATGACGGAAACGGCGATCGCCAGGCCAGGCACCAACGCCACCAGCGGTCGCGTATAGAGCAGCGCCTGCCCGTCCTGGATGATGGTGCCCCAGCTCGCGGCCGGCGGCTGCACGCCGATCGACAGGAACGACAGCGCCGATTCGGTCAGCATGTTCAGCGCCATCATCAGCGGCACGAAGACGATCAGCGTGGTGGTGATGTTGGGCAGGATGTCGCGCCACAGGATGCGCCAGCCCGGCACGCCGAGATTGATCGCGGCGAACACGAACTCGCTGTGGCGCAGCGCCAGGACCTGCCCGCGGATCGGCCGCGCCACATAGGGTATATAGACGATGCCTATGATGATGATCGGCAGCCATAGGGTGCCCGATTGGATCTCGATCGGGCCGATCGCGATGCCTTGCGCGATGGTGACGATGGAAAGCGAGATCGCCAGCAGATAGATCGGAAACGCCCAGAGCACGTCGAGCAAGCGCGACAGCACCGTGTCGGTGATGCCGCCGAAATAACCCGCGATCAGTCCCGCCATCGTGCCGACAATCAGCGTGAAGATGGTGGCCGCGCCCGAGATCAAAAGCGAGTTCAAGCCGCCATAGAGCAACCTTGCCATGACGTCCCGCCCCTGGCTGTCGGCGCCGAGGAAATAATTGCCGAGCCGCCAGGTCGGACCGATCGGCGTGTAGCCAAGCCCCAGTCCCTCGGTCGACTGCTCCATCACCGGAACGTCGGCGCCGTCGATCTGGATGACGGCGTCGAGCGTCGAGGCGAACGGATCCGTGCCCGCCCATTTCGCGTAGAGCGGCGCGCTGAAACAGGCGAGAACGATGATGAGGAACACGGCCAGGGACGCCATGGCGGCCCTGTCCGTTGCCAGCTTCGCAAACGCGACGGCCCAGGGCCCTCGCGTCTTGCGCGGCATGGCGGCGACTTGGCTGGACACGGTATGTGATTCCGCGGTTCGTTACTGCACCCAGGCCCTTACTGCACCCAGGATTGGGTGATAATCCAGTTGAACTGCGGGTTGAACTTGAAATTGCCGATCCGCTTGCTGACGAAATCAAGCCGCTTCGGCGTGAAGAGGCCGACCGCCGGCGCCTTGTCGGTGACCTGCTTGTCGATTGCCGCCCACAATTTGTCGGCCGCCTTCTGATCGGTCACGCCGAGGTCCAGCGCCTTCTGCATCTGGGCGTCGATATCCTTGTCGCAGAAGCCGGAAATGTTGATCGAGGCGTCCGAACCTTCGCGATAGGAAGCGCAGCTGAACAGGATGTTCAGGAAGTCCGACGCCGCCGGATAGTCCTTGTACCATTGGGTGACGGACATCTGCACTTTGTTGTTGGTGTTCTGGATATAGGTGAACTGCAGGTTGGACGAGATCGGCTTGACGTCGGCGACGTAGCCGATGTTGGTCAGCACGCTCTGCAGATAGACCCCGATCGACCGCGAGATGGCGGTATCCTCGACAATGATGGTCACCTTCTGGCCCTTGGTGCCCGATTCCTCGACGAGTTGCTTGGCCTTGTCGACATCGGGAGCCGACCATTTGGCGCCCGGGTTCTTGGTGAAGGGGCAATAGTCCTCGTGCCCGGGGAAGTCCGGAGGCAGGACCTGGCAGACCGGCGAAGCCAGCACCTTGCCGCCGAACAGCTTGACCAGCGTGTTGCGGTCGACCGCATAGGCGACGGCCTGGCGCGCCTTTTCATTGTCGAATGGCGCCATGCGGGTGTTCAGCGGCGCGTACCACCAGGCCGAAAGCGGCGAGATGTGCAACTGGTCCATGGACTTGCTGCCGAGCTCGCCGAGGCGGTCGCTGGGCAGCGCGTCGAACATCCAGTCGGCTTCGCCGTTCTGGATCGCCGTCACGGCCGCCTCTTCCGACAGGCCGAAATCATACTGCACGACATCCGGATAGCCGTCCGGCTGGGCTTCCTCGCTCCACTGTTTGAAATTGGGGTTGCGGGAAACCGTCATGCCCTTGTTCGGATCGAAGGCCGAGATCATGTACGGGCCGGTGCTGGGGATCGGCTTGGAGCCCATATCCTCGGCCGGCGTGTCCGCCGGCAGGATCACGGCATGCGGCAAGGCAAGCTTGTAGAGGATCTCGGCGTCCGGCTTGGTGAGATTGAGGGTGATCGTGCCGGCCGTCTCGTCGGTGACGACACCGCCTTCCAGCGTGCAGCTCTTGGTGTCGGCCAGGCATTTGTCGGCGCCAACGATGCCGGCATAGAAGGTGCCCGAGGTCGGCCCGGAAATCTTGAAGATGCGCTGGAAGGAGGCGACGACGTCCTTCACGCCAAGATCCTGGCCGTTGGAGAACTTGATGCCCTTGCGCAGCTTGAAGGTGAAGGTCTTGCCGTCATTGCTGACCGTGGGCAGCGCCTCGGCCAGGTCGGGAACGATGGAAAAGCCGTCGACGCCCTCGGCTTTGCGGAAGGCGACCAGGCCGTCATAGATCGGCTGGTACATCTGCCAGCCCTGGTCCGTGTAGTTGATATGCGGATCGAGCGTTCCGGCCGCCGATCGGGCGAGAAGGCGAATGGTGCCGCCGCGGTGCTCCTTGAGATATTCGGCCTGTGCCGGAGCGAGCCACGAGCCGGCCAGCAATGCGGCGGCCGACGCCGCCAAAACCAGTTTCTTCATGTCGTCATTCCCCTTTTCTGTTGTCATTGTCGTCCAGGAAGTCTCCCACCACACGCATGCAGAGTTCCTGCTCCTCGACATGCGGCATGTGGCTGGAATGCTCGAATATCTGCCAGCGCGATCCCTTGATGCCGTCTTTGAAGGGCTGCACGGTCGCGGGTGTGGCTTCGTCGTGCCGGCCGGAGATGAGGAGTGTCGGAACCTCGATGGCCGGCAGGCGGTTGATGACGCTCCAGCTCTTCAGCGTGCCGATGACGTGGAATTCGTTCGGGCCGTTCATCACATTGTAGACGGTCGGATTGCGCACGATCTGGGCGAAAGTCTCCGTCACCTCGGGCGGGAAAGGCACGACCCGGCAGACATGCCGTTCGTAGAACCGCATCGTCGCTTCCTGGTAGGCCGGATCGTCCGTCGTGCCGGCCTGCTCGTGCTTCGTCAGCGTCTCCTGGACTTCCCTGGGCAGACCGGCGCGCAGCCGGTTGGCTTCCTCGACCCAAAGCTTCATGGACGCCGGCGAGTTGGCGATGGTCAGCGACTTGAGGCCCTTCGGCCTGGTCACGCCATATTCGGCGCCCAGCATGCCGCCCCAACTTTGCCCCAGCACATGGAAGCCGCCGCGGATGCCGAGATGGTCGACGAGATTTTCCAGTTCGTCGATGAAGAGTTGGGGCGTCCAGAAATCGGCACCTTTTTCCGGCAGCAAGGTGGAATTGCCGCAGCCCAACTGGTCGTAGTGGATGACGGCGCGGCCGCCTCGGGCAAGAAGCTTATAGGCATCGACGTAATTATGGGCAGCACCCGGCCCGCCATGCAGGATCACGACTGGGGCCTTGCCGGCATCGAGCGCGCCGCTGACCCGGTACCAGGTTTCATAGGCGCCGAACCCGGCCCGCCCTTCCTTGCTGACGATCTCGGACGGCATCCCGGCTCCCTCAGTGGTTGAAGACATCTCGTTGCCGCCTAGTTCGCCGTCCGGCCGGACTGCACCCATTCTTCCAGCATCTGCACGCCGAAAGCCGTGGCGCCTTCCCGGCCCAGCGGCCGGTCCTTGTCGGCCAGTTCCTTGCCGGCAATGTCGAGATGCACCCAGGGGCGGTCTTCGGTGAAATTGCGCAGGAAGGCCGCGGCATAGGGCGCGTCGCCGTCTTCCATGTCCTTGGCGTGATGGCGGATATCGGCGAAGGGCGATTGCAGGCCCTCGTCATAGGCCCGGTCGAGCGGCAGCTGCCAGAACCGCTCGCCGACCTTTTCCCCGGCCGCGATCATGCGCGAGGCGATGGTATCGTCGGTGCTGAAAAGGCCTGCGAAGACAGAGCCGAGGCCTCGCATCACCGAATAGGTCAGCGTCGCCAGGTCGACGATCACCGAGGGGTTGAAACGCGAGGCGGCATAATAGAGGCAGTCGGCCAGGATCAGTCGGCCTTCCGCATCCGTATCGAACACTTCCACGGTCTGGCCCGACGCCGTCGTGACGATATCGCGCGGTTTGAGCGCGGTGCCGGACGGCATGTTCTCGGCAATGCCGAGCACGCCGACGGCATGCACCGGGCTGCCTTGCCGGGCGAGCGCGATCAGCAGTCCGACAACGGCGGCCGCGCCGCCCATGTCGGCCTTCATGTCGAACATCTGCTCGCCGCGCTTTATGCACAGACCACCAGAATCGAAGCAGACGCCCTTGCCGACGAAAGCCAGCGGCTGCGCGGGAGCGCCCTTGCCGCGATAGCGCAGGACCGCGACGCGCGGCGGTCGCGCCGAGCCGGAGCCGACGGCCAGGATCGCATTCATGCCGAGCTCCTTCAGCCGTGCCGCATCCAGGATCTCGACATCGATGCCGGCCTCGCGCAGCGGCTCCAGATGGTCATGGAAATTGTCGGGGTGGAGATGGTTCGGCGGCAGGTTGACCAGCGTGCGCGCATATTCGACGCCGTCGGCGATGGCATTGACCCGCGCCAGCGCCGCCTTCAGTTCCGGACCAGCCGCGCCGATCAATTGCACCCGCAAAGTGCGGTCGGCGCCTGCTCCCTGACGCCGGTTGCGCAGGTCGAAACGATAGCGCCGCAGCCGCATGCCGAGCGCGACCCGCGCCAGTATTTCCGCTGCGGGCAGGTCGACACCTGCGAGCGGGTCCAGCATCAGGGTGGCCGCGCATTCGCCCTTGCCTTCCAGATGCGCCGCAAGCAGACCGCCGGCGCGCGCCAGCGAAAGCGGGGTTACGGCCTCGGCCTTGCCCAAGGCCAGCACCACCACGCGGCGGGTCGACATCGCCTTCGGCGCGATGACATCGACGCAGGCGCCGGACTCCTCAAGCGCGGCCGGCTCGGAACACGCGCGGGACAAGATCCCGTCCATTTCAGCATCGAGTGCCGCTGCCCGGAGCCCAAAACCGTTTTGAGCGGTTTGCAGGATCACGACGACCGAGGTTTCCGCGGAAATCTCCTCCGCCGCTTCAAAGACCGGCTCCGGCGACTGAGGCATAGAAGCTCATTCTCCCATTCTGGGGCGCCCCGCCGAGGCTCAGCTGGCGTCATACGCAAAGCTTCGCCGGTCCCCGGTGGAAGCCGGCCATGCCGGTTTCCGCCGCTGGTGGAATGGCATCGGAGTGCCCAAACAATCGTTTTCGGATGGCGACTTGGTCGCTCTTGCCTTTTGGGTATCCCCGAACCGGCCAAGCGATCAAACGCCAATTTTGCCCAAGTCGATTGACAAAAACTCAACTGACATTTCATGATCGGCCAATGGCCCTGCCCTCACTCAATGGCATGCGCGCTTTCGAGGCCGCCGCGCGTCTCGGCAGCATCAAGGATGCAGCGGAAGAGCTGCATTTGACGCCCTCGGCCGTCAGCCGCCACATCCGCGCGCTCGAGAAGAACCTTGGCCAGGAGCTGTTCGAGCGCGGCTTTCGCCAGATCACGCCGACCATCAGGGGCTCATATTATGCGCGCGGCCTCTCCGAAGCATTCGAGGCTATCTGGCGCGCCACCGACGATGTCAGCTTCGTCCATGGTCACGGCAGGACCCAGCGGGTCAGGGTTCTCTGCGTGCCGGCGGTTTTGAACCTTTGGCTGGCGGACCGGCTGCCGAATTTCCGCAAGCTGCATCCGTCCGTGAACCTGGAGATCTCGACGTCGGGCAAGCGCGCCAACTTCGATTTGGCCATTGTCGACGAGTTCGTCTACAAGGCCGGCCCGGCCCTGACGCTGCTGATCCCGCTCGTTCTGACGCCGGTCTGCGCGCCGTCGCTGCTTGAGGGACCGGTGCCGCTCAGAACGCCCGCCGATCTGGTCAATCATCACCTCATCCACGAATGCGAGAGCATGCGCTGGCGGCGCTGGCTGGAACAGGAAGGCGTTCTGGACGCCACGCCGAAATCCAGCACGACGCTCGATGACTGCACCTTGATCATGCGCGAGGTGATAAACGGCGCGGGGATCGCTTTGGCCGACACCATGATGGCCCAAGACCTTTTGCAGCAAGGCAAGCTTGTCGCCCCGTTCAGCGCCCGCCACACCTATCCCGCCGGAATCTACCTGCACCAGCGCCGCAGCATCGGAAACAAGCCAGGCACCGGCCTGTTCCAGGATTGGCTGCTCGCCGAGATCGCCGACCATAAGCGCACGATGGGTATCTCGTAGCGCGTCTTGTCCGAAGCGCCGCGCAAGAAAAAGGCGGCGACCGACCGGCCACCGCCTTCGCATTGTCGACGGCTGGACTCAACCCTTGATGGTGGCGGTCAGCTCGTCATAGGCCTTGCAGGCTTCGTCGAGCGTCGTGGCGCCCTGATACTTCGTCGTCACAGCCTGCGCCTTGGCGGTCAAATCAGCCGCCTTGCTCGGATCCTTGGTGATGGCTTCCTGGAGCGCGGCAGCCATGTCCTGCGCCTTCTTGGCGGCGATTTCCTGCGTGCATTCCGGCCCCTTGGAGCAAGCCGAACCGGCCAACGCTGCAACACCCACGGCAACGAGCAAAAACTTCTTCATGTCAATCATCTCCTCAAAAAAGGCAGCCGCCCATCGCCGCTGCCTCCACTGGCCGAAGCCGAACGTGCCATAACCTCCGATTGTGGCGTGAAGCAACGACCGGACCGCATAAACTTGTGCAATCAGGCTGCAACGTCGCGGCTTCCGTGTTGAGGCCGCCCGATGCATGTCGCCCAAAGCGCGCAGCGGTTTTGGGTCGACGACAGGCATAAAGCAACAAGCTAAAGCGCGTCGTACGAGGCCATTCAGACGCGACGGCTTTAGAGCAATCCCAAGAAATGTACGAAACGGTTTTCAGCCCCGAAAACAAAGAGATAGTGCGTCTCACCGTTTTCGTGAAACGATGAGACGCTCCATGTCAGCTGGAGCAAAGTTCACCCGCGAGGCTGTAGCAGCGCCAGCACGACGGTCAATGCGGCAAGGACGGCGGTAAGGGTCAAAGGTCCCGTGGCGCCATGGGTATCCACGACATAGCCGCCGACAACCGCGCCGATGGTGATGGCAACCTGGAAGGAGACGACCATCAGGCTACCCGCAGCTTCCAGCGCATCAGGTGCCGCGCGGGACAGATTGGTCGGCAGCACGACCGGCGCCATGCCGAAGGCCAAGCCCCAAAGCGTGACGAATGTGAACGCGACGCCAATGTGCACGCCCCAAAGCACCAATGCCAGCGCCGCAAACCCCATCAATGCGGCGTTGCCCGCGAGCGCCATGCGGATATTGGCGTCGGCCATACGGCCGCCGGCGACGTTGCCGATCACAGCCGCGATGCCAAATCCGAGCAGGGCCAGGGCAATTGGCCCGGTGGCGAGGAGCGTCACGTGTTCGAGGAAGGGGCGCACATAAACAGAGCCGGCAAAATGCCCCGTCATCAGCAAAAGAATGGCAAGCATACCGAGTTGGATGCCGCGCCGCTGTGTCAGCCGAAATACGTCAGCCAGACTATTGCTGGCCGTCGCAGGCAAGGTCGGCAGGCTCAGCAATTGCAGCAGCATGGCAATCACTGCCAATCCCGCCGTCAAGGCCATGGCGCTGCGCCATCCCAGCCAGTCGCTGATCAACGCCCCCATTGACGGGGCGGCGATGGTGGCGAGCGAGACGCCGAGGGTGACGATGCCCATGCCCCGACCTGTCGCATTGGCGCCGACCAGCCTGGCCACGACGGCAACCGAGAGTGCCCAGAATGCGCTGAGAGCGATTCCGAGCCCGGCCCTGCCCAGCAGCAACAGCCAGAAATTGGGCGCTAGCGCGGCAAGGAGGTTGGAACCGACCGCCAAGGCGCTGAGGCCAACCAACACCGTCTTACGGTTCAATCGTCCGATGAGAACATTGCTCAACATGGCCGTCACGGCGCCGACCGAAGCCGTGGCGGTGACGACCTGTCCGGCGGTTCCTTCGCTGATGCCGAGGTCCCGCGCCATCGGCGTCAGCAGGCCTGCCGGCAGGAATTCGGCTGATACCAGGGCAAAGCTAGTGGCCGCCAATGAAATGACCGCAAACCAGGTGGCTGCGTTCCACGGGGCTGGCGCGGCGTCCTCGAGGTCTATCGCCGCGTCTTCAAGCTGTAATGTTGTGTCTGTCACTGAAAGATCTCCAAGGTCTGGAGATCTTCAATAGACGAGTCTTCTCGGATGATATGTACCTTATAATCCGAAATTCATGTCCGTTCGTCCGGGAATTGTGCGGCGCACAACGCCTGGCGAGACATTGGTGATGCGTTTGAACGCGCGCGCGAAGGATGCTTCGCTATCATAGCCCAAACGGGTAGCGACCTCGGCAACCGACAGGCCGTTTTGCCCGAGCAACTCGCGGGCAAGCTGCATCCGCAGACGGGCGAGATAGTGGGCAGCGCCCTCCCCTAACACAGCGCTGAAGCGCTCGGCGAAAATCGAGCGCGATTGGCCTGCCAGGGCGGCAAGGCTTTCCAGGGTCCAGTTATGGCCGGGGTCTCGATGCATGGCTGCCAGAGCGCGGCCGATATGGGGGTCGCGGATGGCTGCAAGCCAGCCGGTGGTCGAAGCTCCAGTGCAATTGACCCAGCAGCGGATAAGCCGGGCGGTTAGCAAGTCCGCCATACGGGACAGAATCGTGGCGCTGCCCATCTGCGGTTGCGCGGCCTCCGCCGTCATAGCCGCCAGCAAAGGACGGACGACCGGATCGTTGCCGGCCACATCGCACCCCTTGATAATAGATGGCATCAACGTGATTAGTGGATTGAGCGCACAGACGCCCAGGGCCATGGAGCCGCAGAAAAGGGTGCTTGTCGCGCCCGTCCCTTCCCGCACCACCTCACAGACATTGCTCCCCAACTTGGTAACCTGGCAACTCTCGAGCGAGTCGTCGGCAACGTCCGGCGCGCTGGCCAGCCGATGGGCGATGCCTTGCGGCAACAGCACCAGATCGCCATCGCGCAACTCCTGCCAGCCTTCCGCCTCGGTATAAATCCAGCATGGACCCTGGCCGACAAAGTGAAAGCGAAGCAGCTTCTGTTGCGGAAAGGCGATGCTCCATGGATGCCGGAGCTCGCAGCGGCCATAGTTGACCCCACTCAAGCGAAAGTCCTGTAGGACTTCGCTGAGCGCATCCATCGGGATATGCAGAGGCGGGCGGGACGAATAGTCAGGCATTCGGCTACTATATATGCCGAACGTCCGGCAGGCAAGCGGAGGCCGCTTCAACGGCACCCTACCCTTCAAGTCAGTCCGCCCGCCCTTGCCTCTCGCTCCCGGGGCATGCAAGGAGTGCTTCGAGCAACGGGACGACAGGCATGGCAGTTGAAGCGTCGAGCAGCGATCTGGTGCAGGTGGTGGCGCTGCTCGCGGCGGGCGTCGTCGCCGTGCCGATCTTCAAGCGCATGGGGCTGGGCTCGATCCTCGGCTACCTCGCCGCCGGCGTGGTCATCGGTCCGTTCGGCCTGCGCATCTTTTCCGAATCGGAAGCGATCCTCCACGTCGCCGAGCTCGGCGTCGTCATGTTCCTGTTCATCATCGGGCTGGAGATGCAGCCGTCGCGGCTCTGGGGCCTGCGTCGCGAGATTTTTGGCCTGGGTGCCTTGCAGGTCGGTGTCTGCGCAGTCCTGCTCACTCTCGTCGGACTGGCCGGAGGCTTTCCCATCGCGCAGTCCTTCGTCGCCGGCGCCGGCTTCGTCCTGACCTCGACGGCGATCGTCATGCAGTTGCTCGAAGAGCGCGGTGAGATCGCCACGCCGAAAGGCCAGCGCATCGTCTCCATCCTGCTGCTCGAAGACCTGATGATCGTGCCGCTGCTCGCGCTTATCGCATTCCTAGCGCCCGGGGGCGCCGAAACCAGCCTTTCGGAGCGGCTGACCGAAGTCGGGATCGGCATCGCCGCGATCGTGGGACTGGTCCTGGCCGGCCGTTACCTGCTCAATCCGCTCTTCCGTATCCTGGCCGACGCCCGCGCCCGCGAAGTCATGACCGCCGCGGCGCTGCTAGTGGTACTGGGTTCGGCTCTGGCCATGCAGCTCTCCGGCCTGTCGATGGCGATGGGCGCCTTCCTCGCTGGCGTGCTGTTGTCGGAATCGACCTTCCGCCACCAGCTCGAAGCCGATATCGAGCCGTTCCGCGGCATCCTGCTCGGCCTGTTCTTCCTCGCCGTCGG
Source organism: Mesorhizobium sp. CA16 (assembly GCF_020165175.1). Classification (NCBI taxonomy): domain Bacteria; kingdom Pseudomonadati; phylum Pseudomonadota; class Alphaproteobacteria; order Hyphomicrobiales; family Phyllobacteriaceae; genus Mesorhizobium; species Mesorhizobium sp. CA16. Next base: position 34,179 of record NZ_JAIUHP010000005.1, on the reverse strand, counting down.
CATGTCGCTCGACCTTGGCGTCGTAGCCCAGAACTGGCGGCTCATCGCCATCTATGTCGTCGCCTACATGGTCATGAAGGCATTCGGCATCTACGTCGTCGCGCGCATTCTGAAAAGCGGCCATCGCGAGGCGCTCGAACGCGCCGTCTTCATGGCGCAGGGCGGCGAGTTCGCCTTCGTGCTCTATTCGTCCGCTGCCGCGGTCGGCATCATCGACGGCCAGGCCAACGCCACGCTGACCGCCATCGTCATCATCTCGATGGTGCTGACACCGCTCGCGATCTTGGCGCTGCGTTACCTCACCCCGCGTGACGAGCAGTCCCTCGACGGCGTCGACATCGCCGACGGCCTCACCGGCAGCGTGCTGATCATCGGCTTCGGCCGCTTCGGCCAGATCGCCAGCCAGCCGCTTTTGCTGCGCGGGATGGACGTCTCGATCATCGACAACGAGGTGGAGATGATCCAGGCGGCGGCCGATTTCGGCTTCAAGGTCTATTACGGCGACGGCACGAGGCTGGACATCCTGCATGCGGCCGGCGCCGGGCGCGCCCGCGCGGTGCTGATCTGCGTCGACAAGCCCGACGCCGCCGTGCGCATCGCGCAGCTTATCAAGGCCGAATTTCCACTGGTCACCATCCTGGCGCGCGCCTTCGACCGCGGCACCGCGCTGCAGCTCGTGCGCGCCGGCGTCGACTATCAGCTGCGCGAGACCTTCGAATCGGCGCTGGTCTTCGGCGGCTCCGCGCTGGAGGCGCTTGGCGTCGATCCCGAGGAGGTCGCCGAAGTCATTGAGGATGTGCGACGCCGCGACGAAGCGCGTTTCGAGACGCAATTGGCCGAGGGCGTGCGCGCCGGCCAGCGTTTCCTCAAGGGCAATATCGGCACGCCGATCCCGACGCCGCTCACGCAGCCACGCCGCGCCGGCCGTGCGCTGAACCAGGAAACCGCCGTCGTGCTGAATCAGGCAGAGACCAAGAACTGAGAGGCAAATATGGCAGAGCTTGATCCGCGAGCGCTTTCGGTCATCGCATTCTGGCGCGACGCCGGCGAGGACGCCTGGTTCGAAAAGAGCGACGCCTTCGACGCCGGTTTCCGCAGCCGCTTTCTCGAGCTGCATTACGCCGCCGCGCGGCGCGAATGCGACGACTGGAATGCGCATGCCGAAGGATCGCTGGCGTTGATGATCCTGCTCGATCAGTTCCCGCGCAACTGCTTCCGCGGTACCGGCCACATGTACGCGACCGATCCGCTGGCCAGATACTTCGCCGACAGGGCGATCACCGCCGGTCAGGACCTCGAGCTGGAAGAACTGTTTCGCGTCTTCCTCTATCTGCCGTTCGAGCATTCCGAAGTGCTGGCGGATCAGGAACGGTCGGTGGAACTCACCGCCGAGCGAGCGCCGGACTATCTTAAATACGCCAATGAACATCTGGAGATCATCCAGCGCTTCGGTCGCTTTCCGCACCGCAACCGCATGCTCGGCCGTGCGACGACGGCCGAGGAGCAGGCATTTTTGGACGGCGGCGGGTTTTCGGGCTGACCGGCCGGCTTCGGAGCAATTCCAGGAAAAGTGTGGGCGGTTTTCCGTCCGGAATTGCGACAATGCAAAATCAGCCGAGCCACCATTCGCGGCCCGAAGGCAGCCGCTCGATGCCGGACGTATCGACGGCTTCGAGCCGCTCCGATACGCTTCTGCCGCCGACGGAAAGCCCTGGCGCGATCTCGGCCAGCGGCGCCAGCACGAAGGCGCGCTCCAGCATGCGCGGATGCGGCACTTCGAGGCCGGTCTCGTGGATCACCCGGTCGCCGAACACCAGGATGTCTATATCGATGAGGCGCGGCCCCCAGCGCTCCTCGCGCACGCGCTTCAGCCGCTTCTCGACATCGAGGCAAAGCTCAAGCAGCGCGCGTGGCGAAAGCGCCGTCTCGATCGCGGCGGCGGCATTGAGGAAATCGGGCTGGTCGAGCTTGCCCCAAGGAGGCGTGCGGTAGAGCGACGAGACGGCGGTGACGCGCGTCGCGTCGTCGCCGTCCAGCATGCGCAATGCCGCGCCCATGGACTTCGCCGGCTCGCCGAGATTGCCGCCGAGACTGAGGTAGACGGCGCTATTCTGGCCAGACAACGGTCACCTCGACATGATCGAGCACGCCCGGCACCGGGGCGTTCGGCTTGCGCACGGTGATCGCGGCTTTCCTGATCTGCGAGAATCGCGCTGTCAGCGCCTTCGCCACCTCCAGCGCCAGCGCCTCGATCAGGAAGCGGCGATGTCCGGTCACGATCTTTTCGATAACCGAGAAGGCGACGCCATAATTGACGGTGTCTTCGATGGAATCCTCAGTCAGCGGCCGGCTGGGCTCGACCGTCAGCTCGGCATCGACGTAGAAACGCTGGCCAAGCGTCTCCTCCTCGTCCAGCACGCCGTGGCGGGCGAAGAAGGCGCAGTTCTTCATGCGGATGAGGTACATGATCAGTGTCCGGGAGGAAGCTCGGTTTCGCGTTGAAGCATAGCATCGGTGACCGCCAGCGCATCCACGTTGATTGCGACATCGTGGACGCGAAACAGGTCGGCTCCCTTCAAGCGCAGGATGACACTGGTGGCCGCCGTGCCGGCAGCCCGTTCCGCGGGATCGCGCCCGGTGGCGGTGCCGATGAAGCGCTTGCGCGAGGTTCCGGCCATCAACGGGTAGCCGAGCGCCTGAAGCTCGGAAAAACGCGCCATCAGGTCGAGGTTTTCCTCCGCCGTTTCCTTGGCGAAGCCGAAGCCGGCATCGAGCACGATCTGGCTGTCGGCGACATTGCCGGCGCGCGCGATCTCCAGCGATTTGCGCAGGAACAGGAACTGGTCCTCGATCACGTCGGGCAGCTTCTGCCGTTCGCGCCCGGTATGCATGATGACGAGCCCGGCGCCTGTCTCGGCCGCGACGCGCGCGATGCCCGGCTCACGTTGCAGCCCCCAGACGTCGTTGACGATATGGGCGCCGGCGGCGACGCCAAGCCGCGCGGTGTCCTCGCGATAGGTGTCGACCGAGATCAGCGCCTCGCCGGAAGCGGCGAGCGCCGCGATGACCGGCAGCACGCGCGCCTGTTCTTCCTCGGCGGAGATCGGGGCAAAACCGGGCCGCGTCGATTCCCCGCCGACGTCGATGATCGCCGCGCCCTGCTTCACCATGCGGTGCGCCTGCTCCAGCGCCTTCTCGGGCGCGATGAACAGGCCGCCGTCCGAAAAGCTGTCGGGCGTCACGTTGAGGATGCCGGCGACGACCGCCTTCGGACCGAGGTCGAGATAGCGTCCATGCGCCAGCTGCCATCGCCTTGTCGTCATTGTCCATCAACCATGCGTGATCTGCGCGAAATCAATTCCGTTGCGCTGGCGACGGCCCTAAAGCAAGGTGCGTGAAGAGGCAATATGATGAACCGCTCCCTGCTCTGCGCCCTGATGCTCTCGCTCACTGCCCTGCCGGCGGGCGCGGCCAGTCTGGTCAAGACCTACAGCTATTTCAGCGTCGGCGGCCGCACGCTCGACGATATCCAGAACCAGCTGTCGAGAAACGGCCCCGAGGTGAAGAGCACCGGCTCGCGGCATCCCGGCGCCACGCAAATGGCCTTCACCACCCGCATCAGCTACGCGCAGAGCGCCGGGTCCTGCCGCATCGCCGACGCGGCCGTCACCTTGAAGGTCAAGGTAATCCTCCCCGAATGGCGGCGCCCGCGCAAATCCGATCCCGGCGTCAGGCTGGTCTGGGATACGCTCTCGGCCGACATCAAGCGGCATGAGGAGCGCCATGTCGAGATCGCCAAGAACCATGCGCGCCTGCTCGAGGATGCGCTGAAGGCACTCCCACCGCAAAAGACCTGCGAGCAGGCGAAGCTCAACGCCGCCGCGGTCCAGGCAGCCGAGCTCGCCAGGCACGATCAGGACCAGGTCCGCTTCGACCGCGTCGAGAGCGTCAATTTCGAAAGCCGTATCCTTCGGCTGATGCGCTACCGGATGGAGCGTGTCGAAGCCGGCCAGCTGCCGCCGCCTTGACTTGAGAGCCGAGCCCTGTCCGGGGCCAATTTCATCCAAGCATGGTGCCAGACCGGAAAAACTTTCGAGTGATGGTCGAAATCGGCCTATATCGAACGACATAATGCGGGTTCGAAGCGCCAAAGCCTCGGGTCCACGATGAGAAATGACACGTGCGACCGGCCAAAGCCGTCTTGGCGCACCAAGCACCAGCCTTTGAAAGAATGACGCATGGACCAGACCGTCGAGAACCAGGCGATGGCGCCGAAATCCGCGCCGATGATGAGCGAGAGCGAGAAGAATGCCATCATCGGCGGCGTGCTGTTGTCGATGCTGCTGGCGGCCCTTGATCAGACCATCGTAGCCCCTGCCCTGCCGACGATCGCCGGCGCGCTCGGCCATGCCGAATATCTGCCGTGGATCGTCACCGGCTATCTTCTGACCGCGACCGCGATGGCGCCGCTCTACGGCAAGATTTCCGATGTCTACGGGCGCCGCCCTGTCATCTACGCCGCCATCCTCGTCTTCCTGCTCGGGTCGCTGGTCAGCGCGCTCGCTCCCAACATGCTGGTGCTGGTCATCGGCCGCGCCATCCAGGGCGCCGGCGGCGGCGGTCTCTTCGCGCTGGCCCAGACGGTCATCGGCGACCTCGTGCCGCCGCGCGAGCGCGCCCGCTATGCGGCCTGGATCGCAGGCACATGGGCGGTCGCCAGCGTCGCCGGCCCGCTGCTCGGCGGCGTGTTTGCCGAGCATCTGCACTGGTCGCTGATCTTCTGGATCAACCTGCCTATCGGCTTCCTGGCCATGGCCATCATCAACAACCCGTTGAAGAAGCTGCCGGTCGCGGCCAAGAACCATCGCATCGACGGCTTGGGCGCCGTGCTGCTGGTTATCGCCACAACGCTTCTGCTCCTGGCGCTCAGCTGGGGCGGCAGTGCCTATCCCTGGTTTTCCCGCGAAATCCTTGGGCTGGTTGCCTGTTCGGCGGTGTTCTGGGCCTTCTTCGCGCTCAGGCTGCTCAAGGCGGCCGAGCCTTTGATCTCGCTCGAGGTCTTGAGCAACCCGATCGTGCTCGCCGGCACACTGTCGATGTTCCTCTTGCAGGCCGCAAATATCGGCGCGTCGGTATACCTGCCGGTCTATCTGCAATCGGTCGTCGGGCTTTCGGTCAGCGAATCCGGGACCGCGATGCTTGGCCTCCTGCTCGGCACGGTCGCCGGCGCGACCTTCAGCGGCCGCACGATCCCGCGCTTTGTCCACTATAAGCGCATCGCGATGATCGGCGTCGGGCTGGCCATCGTCTGCATTGGCGTGCTCAGTGCCATTGCGGAACACGCCTCGTTGCTCGAGGTGGAAATCCTGACGACTTTGATCGGCCTTGGCAGCGGAACGACATTCCCGGTTGCCACCGTCTCGGTCCAGAATGCCGTCGATCGCGCGCATCTCGGTGTCGCGACGGGCGTTCTGACCTTTCTGCGCACGCTGGGCGGCGCGCTCGGCGTGGCCATGCTCGGCGCCGTCGCGCTCGGCTACGGTCTGCCACTGCCCTCAGAAGGCTCGCAGACGCATATCCAACCGGTATCGGCGTTGCCGTTCGTGATGATCTTCGTCGCCGCCGGAGCAACGCTCGTTCTGGCCCTGATCACGCTGGCCCTGATGCCCGAAAAGGAACTGCGCGGCCATGACGAGCAAACCGCGCCGGCGCTTGCGGAGTAGATCGCTTGAAGGTGTGTTGAGATTCAGGTCAGGCCGCAGTTTCCGAGAACCGGAGCGGAGCGTACTTGAAGTACGTGAGCACCGGAAGCGCAGGAAGCTGCCGTTCGCAGTCCGGCATCACCTGAATATCAATACGCCTCAATCATGCACGCCGAGCTTCTTCTGCAGGCTGGTCGACGAGGTCGTATACTGAAAGACGATGCGCTCGCCCGGGCTGACGATCCGCTTGGCGGCCTGCGCCATCAGCGCCACCTCATGGAAGCCTGACAGGATCAGCTTGAGCTTGCCCGGATACCAGTTGATGTCGCCGACGGCAAAGATGCCCGGGATCGACGTCTGGAACTTCTCGGTGTCCACCGGGATCAGGTTCTCGTGCAGGTTGAGGCCCCATTCGGCGATCGGCCCGAGCTTCATGGTGAGGCCGAAGAATGGCAGCATGCGGGTGCACGGCACCTCGACGTCGCCGCCCGGACCGCCCTTGATGGTCGCCGACGACAGCTGACCGCCGCCGCCCGCAAGGCCGCTGACCTGGCCGACCAGGAATTCGAGCTGCTTCATTTCCTGCATGGCATACATCTTGTTGACGCTGTCGGGCGCAGCCCTGAATTCCGGGCGGCGATGCACCAGCGTCACGCTTTTGGCGATCGGCTGCAGGTTGAGCGTCCAGTCGAGCGCCGAATCGCCGCCGCCGACGATGACGAGATCGTGGCCGCGAAATTCCTCCATGCGTCGGACCGAATAGAAGACGCTCTTGCCTTCGTACTCCTCAATGCCCGGAATGGGCGGACGCTTGGGCTGGAACGAGCCGCCGCCAGCGGCGATCACCACCACCTTGGCCTCGAACAATTCACCTTCATCGGTGGCGACCCGGAAGCTGCCGTCCTCCAGCTTTTCAAGGCTCGACACCATGCGGTTGAAGGTGAAGTCCGGCTGGAACGGATGGATCTGCTGCATGAGCTTGTCGACCAGGCCTTGCGCGGAGATCATCGGCCAGCCTGGAATGTCGTAGATCGGCTTTTCAGGATAGAGCTCGGCGCATTGGCCACCGGGACGATCGAGAATGTCGATCAGATGGCATTTCATGTCGAGCAGACCGAGCTCGAACACGGCGAACAGGCCGATCGGCCCTGCCCCGACAATGAGAACGTCCGTTTTGATGGTATCGGTCATGCGCTGCGCCCTGATTGGGAATGCGGCGAGACTGCATGAGCTATGGGCCGCTGCCAAGCTGCCGGCGCGAAAGAATATTGGGAAGCAGCCAAGGTGTGTCCAGATTCAGGTCAGGCCGAGTCGGAGTCGAAGACGGGCGCGAAGCGACCAAACTGGGTGACGTCCGAGAACCGGCCTACGCCGGCCGTACCTTCGTAGAGCGGAGACACCTATGAGGGCTTCGGCCGGCGAAGGCCGGAGCGGAGCGTACTCAAACTACGTGAGCACCGGCCTACGCCGGCCGTAGCTTATTTTAACCGCCACGCCATTCGTGAGTGCTTCGGCCGGCAAAGGCCGGAAGCGCAGGAAGTCGCCATTTGCAGGCCGGCCTCACCTGAATATCGACGCGCCTTAACCCTGGCGCGCGGGGACCCGAACCACCAGCCCGTCCAGCGCGTCGCGCACCTTGATCTGGCATGAGAGGCGTGAGTTCGGCTGGACCTCGTAGGCGAAGTCCAGCATGTCCTCCTCCATCGCCTCCGGCTCGCCGACCTCCGCTGTCCATGCTTCGTCGACATAGACATGGCAGGTCGCGCAGGCACAGGCGCCGCCGCATTCGGCTTCGATGCCGGGCACCGCGTTGCGGATTGCATTTTCCATCACCGTCGAGCCGTTTTCGGCTTCCACGTCAAATCGGGTCCCGTCATGGGCGATGTAAGTCAGCTTGGTCATTAAGTCACCTGAGGAGTCGCAGCCGAGATAATCACTCTGCCGGACAAGTCAACTGCGGCGCGAAAGCGCCACGAAATGACGTTTTTCAGAAAGGCGGGATACTAGCGGCTGATGCCGGCGATGAAGTCGCGCACTTCCTCGATCAGCGTGCTGAGCCGCTTGAGCGCCCGGACGTCTTCCGGCTGGGTTTCGATGATCGCCGCGCAGTCGGCCACCGCAAAGGCGCCGATGCCGCGCGCCGAGCCCTTCAGGCCATGCGCCAGAAGCACCCTTTGCCTCGCGTCGGCATCCGCGATCTGGTCACGGACCGACAGCGACTGGTGCACGAACAGCGCCAGCACCTCGCGTTCGAGGTCGCGGTCGCCCATTGTCTGGCGTGCCAGATGGCCGAGATCCACCGGTCGGGCTCCAGCCGTTCCGGAGGCGTCGCCTCCCGGCATGGAAAACGCAATACCACTTTCGCCACGCATACGCACTGCAACTCCATCAAGCGGGCAGACGGGCCCACGAAAATAGGCGCTCCCGGTCGCCAACGGGTTAACGACTGCAGAGGAAAAATGTTGTCACGGAGGCAGCCGGATCACGTCTCCGTTAACCTTATATTTAAAGTTTTACGTATCGCCCGGAATGCATGTTTTCTTTACCCCTGTGTGTCATTACGATACGAAGGTCCATTTTTCAGCCTCCTGCGCGGGATAGACAAGCCAGAATCGGGCCAGAATCAGGCCAAAATCATAAGTCCCGCGGCAGCTAGTACAGGGTAGCGAAGGCATGGCTAAGAAACCAACGACGACGAAGTCTCTCGAGAATGACGTGGCCGCGGAACTGGAAAAGGCGCTTGACCTTGACCTTAACGGCGACGAAGGCGGCCTCGACATGGCGGCGTCGATGGAGGATCTCGAAGCGCAGATTTCGGCGGCGGCCGACGAGCTGGCGCGCGAAGGGCGCAGCCATAGGACGGAGCCGGCAAACAATCCCCAGCCTGCCAACCCCCAGCCTCCGAGGGCGCCCGCTGCCAAGCCGGCCGAGTTGCGCCCGGTCGAGCCGCGCAATGGGCAGCCGTCCGGCTTTACGCCTCCAGCCGGCTTCACGCCCGCCAATGATGACCGCCAGAAGGACTACAAGACGCTGCTGCACAGCCTCAATCGCCGTGCGTCCAGCACCGTCTACTGGGTGATCGCCTTTATCTCGCTGGCCTGGATCGCCGGCGCCGGCGGCCTGGCCAACCTGTTGTTCGGTCCCGGCATCTGGAAGATCCGTACCGTCGACCAGTTCTTCGCCCGTCCCGAGTTGATCGGCCTGGCGGTTGCCGCGATCGTTCCGGTCATCCTGTTCTGGGCTTTCGCCGCCATGATCCGGCGCGCGCAGGAAATGCGCCTCGCCGCGCAATCCATGACCGAGGTCGCCTTCCGCCTGGCGGAGCCCGAAAACCTCGCCCAGGACCGTGTCATGATGATCGGCCAGGCCGTTCGCCGCGAGGTGGCGGCCATGGGCGAAGGCATCGAGCGCACCCTGGCCCGCGCGGTCGAGCTCGAAACGCTCGTCCACGGCGAAGTCAGCCAGCTCGAACGCTCCTATTCCGAGAACGAGGCCCGCATCCGTTCGCTGGTCGACGGTCTCGGCAGCGAGCGCGAGGCGGTCGTCACCCATGCCGAGCGCGTGCGCGCCTCCATCGCCAGCGCTCACGAGACGCTGCGCGACGAGATCGGCTCGGCCAGCGACATCATCCGCGACTCGATCCTCAACGCGTCGACCAAGCTGTCGATGACGATCAACAATTCCGGCGACACGCTGATCGACCGCATCAATGAAAGCTCGACGTCGATCTTCGATTCGGTGGAATCGCGCCTTGACAACATCACGGACCGTCTTTCGACCTCCGGCGAGGCCTTCGCGAGCCTACTCGACACCCGTATCGCCAAGCTCACCGACACCACGGACGGCCTGACACGCTCGCTAACCGACCTGCTCGACGACCGCACCAACGGCATGGTCTCGCTACTCGGCGGCGCGGCGCGTACCTTGAGTTCGGAGTTCGAGACGAGCCTCAGCGGCATCGAACGGACCCTGGCCGAACGCGGTCAGGCGCTGATCAGCGAATTCCAGACCCGCGCCGAGGCGCTCGACACCGGTACGCAGAAACTCAACGCCGCCCTCGAAGCCCGCGCCCGCCAGATCAACGAGACGCTGGTCGAGCGCGCCCGCGAGATCGCGCACACCTTCGCCGAGAGCAAGGACCAACTGTCGTCGATGATCGACCAGGGCAAGACGCAGATCGGCGCCGACATGGCGGACATCATCTCGTCGACCTCTTCCATGCTCGAAGCCCGCGCCACCGACTTCGCCGGACGCATGGAAGCGGCCCGGCATGTCGTGTCGCGCTCATTCGATTCCGACATCCAGCGGCTGGCCGATGCCCGTGTCGGCATCGAGGAAGCCGTCGAGAACCACAGCCGCGCGCTTTCGGAGAGCCGCGAGCGCATGGCGGCCGCCATGCAGGAGGACCTGGCGAAATTCGCCGAAGGCCGCGTGGCAATCGATGCCGCCGTCACCAACCAGGTGCAGAAGCTGGCAGAAGGCCGCAGCCTGATCTCGCGCGCGCTGGAAGAAGACCTGCGCAAGGTCAACGAGTCGCGCGCTGCCATCGATGCGTCGCTGGGCAGCCATCTGGAGCAGCTCGAAGAAGGCCGCAACCGCCTGTCCCAGGTCTTGAACGAAGACTCCGGCAGGCTCGTCCAAGCCCGTACTATGATTGACGAAATGGTCGCCGGCCATGTCGGGAAGCTGGCCGAAGGCCGCAACATCCTGGCGCGCGCCCTGGAGGCCGATCTCAACAAGCTGCAGGACAGCCGCGCCTCCATCGACGGCCTTGTCGCCGGTCAGGTCGAGAAGATCGCCGAGGGCCGCGCCGTGCTCGCCAAAGCGCTCGAGACAGACATCATCGGCATCCGTGGCCTGATCGAGACCCACTCGACCAAGCTCGCCGAGGACCGCGGCGAGCTCAGCCGCGCCCTTGAAAGCGATCTGAGCGGCATCCGCGGCCTGATCGACAGCCACGCCGGCAAGCTCGCCGAGGACCGCAGCCTGCTGTCGCACACGCTGGAAGCCGACCTTGCCAAGCTCGCCGAAAGCCGCGCCTCGATCGACGGCCTTGTCGCCGGCCAGGTCGAGAAGCTCGCCGAAGGCCGCGACATCCTCAAGCGTGCCCTGGAAGCCGACCTCAACGCCATCAAGGGTGCCATCGCGGGACATTCGGACAAGGTTCTGGAAGATCGCTCACAGCTTTCGAAAGCGCTTGAAACTGACCTGCAGGCCGTCAGCGGCGCCATCGCCGACCATCAAAACCGGCTCGTTCAGGACCGTTCCGTGCTGTCGAAGTCGCTGGAGGACGATCTCGCCAAACTGGCGGAGAGCCGCTCCAGCATCGACGGGCTGGTCGCCGGCCAGGTCGAGAAGCTCGCCGAAGGCCGCGACATCCTCAAGCGCGCGCTGGAGGCCGACCTCAACACAATCCAGGGCGCGATCGTCGATCATTCGCAGAAGATCACCGATCACCGCGCCGAGCTTTCGCGTGCGCTGGAGACCGATATGGCTAATGCCAGCGGCCTCATGCAGACCCATGCCGACCAACTGTCGCAGAACCGGGCGACGCTGTCCAAGGCGCTCGAGGACGATCTTGCCAAGCTCGCCGAGAGCCGCGCCGGCATCGACGGCCTGGTCTCCGGCCAGGTCGAGAAACTGGCGGAAGGCCGCGACATCCTCAAGCGTGCGCTGGAAGCCGACCTCGCCAAGCTCGCCGAAAGCCGTTCCTCGATCGACGGCCTGGTCGCCGGCCAGGTCGAGAAGCTCGCCGAAGGCCGCGATATCCTTAGGCGCGCCCTCGAAGCGGACCTTCAGAAGCTGACGGAAAGCCGCTCGGAGATCGACGACGTCATCGCCGGCCATGTCGGCAAGCTGTCCGAGGGCCGCAACATGCTGGCCAAGGCCCTCGAGGACGATCTCGTCAAGCTTGCCGATGCGCGCAAGGACGTCGACCGTTCGGTTTTCGGCCATATTGACCAGATCGCTGCCCGAAGCAGCGATATCTCGGCGGCGATTGCCGCTGATGTCGAGAAGATCGAGCAGGCCTTCAGCCGGCAGACCGGTGTCATCGAGGAGCGCGCCGGCACCATGGAGCGTGCGCTGTCGACCGGCGTCGACAATGTCCGCGGCGTGCTGGAAAAGACCGCTGTGTTCGTGGCGGGCGCGCTGCGCGACAAGGTCATGGAAATCACCAGCACCCTGCACGAGCAGGCTGGTGCGGCTTTCAGCGACGCCGACCGCAAGATCGCCGAACGCGCCGAGCAGACTTCCGCAGCGCTGCTTGCCAGGGCCGAGGATATCGCGCAGGCTTTCGAGGCGGCGGACCGCCGCCTGCACGAGCGCGCCCAGGATACGTCCAACATGCTGATGGCGCGAGCCGACGACGCCTCCAACTCGCTCATGGCCCGCGTCGAGGAAACCGCTGACAAGCTGGCCGCACGCGCCGGCGACATCGCCAACACCTTCGATGCCGCCGACCAGAAGCTGGTTGCCCGCGCCGTCGAGACGGCGCAGTCGCTAGCCGCCCGTGCCGGCGACATCCTGCGCAACTTCGAGGGCGCCGACGAGCGGCTTTCGATGCGCATCAGCGAATCGGCCGAAGCGCTGGCCGCCCGCGCCTCGGACCTCGGCCGCATCTTCGACAGCGCCGACCAGCATCTGATCTCGCGTATTGCCGAGGGCTCGGAAGCACTGTCGTCGCGGGCGTCCGAAATTGCCCGTATCTTCGACGACGCCGACAGCCGTCTGGTGTCGCGTATCGCCTCGAGCACCTCGACCATCGGCGAGCATGCCGACACGATCGTCGGCGCCTTCGCGGCGACCGAACAGCGCGTCGCCGACCGTGCCCGCCAGACCGGGCAGGAGCTTGCCGTGCATGCCCGCGAGATCGAGCAGGCGCTGGCCGGAGCCGACGAGCGGCTGGCCGCAAGCGCCTCGGCCGCGGCCGCACGTGTTGAGGACCAGGTGGCGAGCGTGGAAAACCGCCTCGCCTCCAGCGCCGAGACCATGGGCCAGAAGCTCAACGAGCAGGTCTCCAGCGCCGAGGCCCAGCTCATCTCGCGCGCCAATGTCATCGCCGAGACCTTCACGGCGGTCGGCCAGCATATCGGCCAGAGCACCAACGAGGCCGCGCGCACGATCGGTGCCAACACCCGCGAGCTCAACACCATGCTCGCGGCGCGTTCGGCGGAGATGGCGAAAATCCTCGACGAGACGGCCAAACCGCTGGTCGAGCGCTTCGCCCAGGGCGGCTCCGAGCTGCAGCGCAGCATGGAAGAGGTCACCGAACGGGCGGCCGAGAAGCTGCGCAGCGAGAACACGAACCTCGTCAACGCTCTCGCCAGCCGCACGGCCGAGACGCTGTCGGCCGTCGAAGGCGCCCGCTCGTCGCTTGCCGACAGCGTGGCCGATCTTATCGGCCGCATGACGACCTCCAGCGCGCAACTCGGCCAATTGATCGACCAGGCTGCCGTCAATCTCGGCCAGGTCGAGGAGCGGCTCTCCGGCAGCACGCAGAGCTTCGCCGCGACCACGGAGAAGGCCGCCCAGACTTTCGCTAGTTCGGCGCGTCTGGTCGATTCCAACACGACACGGCTCACCGACCTGTCCTCGGCGACGCTGCGCGAGGTGGCTTCGATCGCGACCAAGTTCGACGAACACAGCCGGTTGCTCTCCAGCGCCTCGAATTTGCTCAGCTCTGCGCAAAGCAATCTCGAGCACACGCTGGAGCGTCAGTCCTCGCTGGAAGACCTCGCCGTCGGCCTGGTCAAGAAGTCGGAAGATCTCGAGAAGGTGATGCGCTCCTTCGAAAACCTCGTCGGCCAGACGATGCAGACCGCGGAGGGCCGCACGATGGAATCGGCGGAAAAGATCCGCGCCGCCATCGCCGACGTCGTCGATTCGGCGACACGGCGCTTTGCTGACGCGACCGAAGAGATGCGTCGCACCGCAGGCTCGATCAAGAGCGAGCTCGACCTTACCCGCGCCGAGCTGAAGAAGGGCGTGATCGAGATGCCGGAGGAGGCTAAGGAATCGACCTCGGCCATTCGTCGCGCTGTCGCAGAGCAAATCAATGCGCTCAAGGAACTGTCGGATATCGTTGCGAAATCCGGTCGCAGCGGCAGCAGCGAACAAGGCGAGCCACGCGGCCTGCGCCCTGCTCCGCAGGCGCCGGCCCGAGCCGCCGAACCGCCGCTGCGCCGTCCCCCGGCCCCGCAGCCACAGCAGCAATCGCAACCAACGGCCCGCGCTCCGCAGGCGCCGCTCGCGGAGACCACGCTGCGCGGCACGCTCGATCTTGAACGCCCCGCCGAGGCGCCGCGCCGCGATCCGAACGGCAAGCCCGCGCAGGGCGGATGGGTGCGCGACCTCCTGACCAATGCGTCGCGTGAGGAAGAGCTGCGGCCGGCAACGCCGGCGGAAGCGCCGCGCGCGACGCCTGCCCAGCGCTCGCCGCTGCATGTCATGGAGTCGCTCAACTCGCTCTCCGTCGACATCGCGCGGGCCATCGACCATGACGCCTCGATCGAGCTCTGGAACCGCTACCGGCGGGGCGAGCGCGACGTCTTCACCCGTCGCCTCTACACGCTGAAGGGCCAGCAGACCTTCGACGAGATCCGCCGCAAGTATCAGGCCGAGGCGGAATTCCGCGCCGCGGTCGACCGTTACTGCGAGGATTTCGAGAAGCTGCTCAAGGATGTCTCGCGCAACGACCGCGACAACATCATGGCGCAGACCTATCTGACGTCCGACACAGGCAAGGTCTACACGATGCTGGCCCATGCCAGCGGCCGGCTGCAGTGAGCGGCCGACAAGTCTGACAAAAAAGGCGGGCCTCGGCCCGCCTTTTTCTTTTGTCCGTTGATCAATGGAATTGGTTTCCCGGCGCCTTGGCAACCGCTGTTAGAGCAATTCCAGGAAAAGTGTGAGCGGTTTTCCGCCCGGAATTGCGTAAAAAACAAAGAGATAGGGCGTTTCGCCGTTTCCGTGAAACGGTGAAACGCACTAGATCGTCGAATCCGTCCAGCGGACGATGTCTGCCGCCGCCTGGCCGAAGGCGCTGTCCAGCGCGCCGACGTAAGCCGCATTTCCGCCGCCTGAGACCGGGGCGCTCGCGGTGAAGTTCTTCGAGGCGCGCACCTCGCCGTTGCGGTCGTTCAGGATGCGCACGAACAGATCGACATCGGCATGCTCGCCGCCATTGACGCGCACCTCGAAGGAGCGCACCTCGACGATGATCTGGTAGTCGATGGCCAGTCCCTCGCCCGGCTTTCCGACACCGGCAAAGCTGCCGGAGCGCTGGAAGGTTTCGGCCAGCCTCGCCTGCACGATCAGCGGCAGCCGGTCCGCCCATTGCGCGCCCTTGAGGAACTGGATCGACCGGTCGGAAGGCCTGATGACGATGTTCTGGCTGTCCAGCGCCTTGAGCGCCGACGGCTGGGCGATCAGGATCTGGCGACGGCTGTGGGCACGCACATCGAGCGACGGCGCGGACAATTCGAACGTGTCGAGCGGCGCCGGCTTGCCGCCCAGTGCCGCGCAGCCGGCAACCGCAAGCACCAGCAACGCTGCGGCGGACGATCTCAAACTACCCGCAACCACCCCGATCGACTTCACGCGTGATCCCCGCTGTCCCCGGATCTTACGATCAACCCGCATTTGCGGTTCATTTCTTGACGGTCACGGCGGCCGAAGTCAACGCCGTGCCCTTCCATCGAATTGCCGGACCTCGCCGGCGCCGCCGGACAGAATGCGCTGCGGGTTACGGCTGAGATCGGTCACCGCTTCCTCGATGCGGTTGATCGAGCGCCGGCTGTCCTGCACCAGCCCCTCGACGTTCTGCAGGCCCTGGCCGGAGAAGCGCGACAGGTTGTCGACGATTGTGCCGAGGCGGGAGTTCAGCGTGTCGGCCACCTGCTTGAATGATTTCAACGTCGCCCTGGCATCGGCCATGACACCGTTGGCCTCGCCGGACCCGAGGAGCTTGTCGACCTTGACCAGGATGCCGTCGACGCGCACCGAAGCGTCGTTGAGCCGCTGCGCGAGCTGGCGGGCGTCCTTGATGGTCTCGTTGATGTCGTCGGAACGGTTGGCGATCTTGTCGGTGACCTTGGCGATGTCGGACGCCGCCTTGTCGGCGTTGGCGCTGGCCTTCTGGATGTTGGCCAAAGCGGCCTTGACGTCGGCGGGATCGATGCCGTCGAGCACGCTGTTGACCTTGGCCAACGTGCCTTGCGTCTGCTTGGCGAAATCGTTGATCGAGCCGACCGCCGTGTTGACGTTGTCGATGACGGTATCGAACTGCTTCGAGGTCTCTTTCAGGTTCGTCGTCACCGTGTCGACATTGGCCACGATGCTCTTGATCTGGTCCTTGTCGACGGAATTGAGCAGGCCTTCGGCGGCCTTCAGCGTGCTGTCGAGCCGGCCCGAGACATTCTTCAGCTGATCCGAAAGCGAGCTCACCGCCGACAGGAACTTGTCGATGCCGTCGGAATTCTTGGCCAGCGCGTCCGAGAAGGTCTCGACGTTCTTGACCGTCTGCGTCAGCGGACCGCGAACGTCCTTGGTGAAGCCTTCGAGCTCGCCAAGCACCTTGTCGGCGCGGGTGAAGATATTCTGCGCCGTCTGCAAAAGGTTGGTGACCGCGGACGGATTGGCGACGATTTCGGCGACCTTGCCTTCCTTCTCCGCTTCGTCGAGCAGCCTGGTCTCCTTCGGATCGGCGCCCTTGAGCTCGATATTGGCCTGGCCGCTGAGGCCGGTCAGTCCGATATCGGCCTGCGTCGATTTGGTGATCGGCGTCCAACGGGCGATTTCGGTGTCGGCGATGGCGACGGTCGGATCGTCGCCGTCGATATAAACGTTCTTCACATCACCCACCCTGACGCCGTTGAACAGCACAAGGCTGCCGCGGCTGAGGCCGGAGGCCGAGCCCGGGATGCGCACGCGCAGCATCGCCGTTTCGCCCCTGTCGCCGATGGCGGCCGTCCAATAGACGAAGGCAAAGGCCGCCAGGATCGCGCCAAGCGTGAAGATGCCGACAATTACGTAGTTGGCTCTTGTTTCCATCGCCCCACTTATGGCTATGCGCGCGCCGCAAGATCAAGTTGCCGGGCGCGTTTTCCGCGGAAATAGGATTTCACCCACGGCTCGTCGCTCTTCAGCATGTCGTCGATCGTGCCTTCGACCAGCACCTTCTTCTTGCCGAGCACCGCGACGTGATCGCAAGCGGTGAACAGCGTGTCGAGATCGTGCGTAACCATGTAGACGGTCAGATCCATCGTGTCGCGCAGCTTGACGACAAGCTCGTCGAACTCGGCGGCGCTGATCGGGTCGAGCCCCGAGGTCGGCTCGTCGAGAAAGACGATGTCGGGATCGAGCGCCAGGGCGCGCGCCAGCGCCGCGCGCTTGATCATGCCGCCGGACAGCTCGGACGGGAATTTCAGGGCGGCGTCGGGCGGCAACCCGACCAGCTCGATCTTGAGCAAGGCCAGCTCGTCCATCAGCGCCTTGGGCAGGTCGAGATATTCGCGCATCGGCACCTGCACGTTTTCCATCACCGTCAGCGCTGAAAACAGCGCGCCATGCTGGAAAAGAACGCCAAGCCGCATGTCGATGCGCAGGCGATCGGCGTCGCTGGCCTTGTCGACGTCGACGCCGAACAGGCTGATCGTCCCCGATTGCTTCGGCATCAGCCCCAATATGGTGCGCAACAGCACCGATTTGCCGGCGCCCGAAGCGCCGACGAAGCCAAGGATTTCCCCACGCTTGATATCGAGCGAAAGCTTGTCGAGAATCACCTTGTCGCCGATGGCGACGGTTACGTCGCGAACCGAAAGCACGATCTCGTTGTCATTCGTGTCCTGCGCCGCCGTGGCGCCGTTGCCGTTCGCCATCTCAGAACCCGATCGCTGCGTAGAACATGGCGAAAAGCCCGTCGAGGATGATGACGACGAAGATCGACTTCACCACCGACGCGGTCACGTGCAGGCCGAGCGATTCGGCGCTGCCGCCGACCTTCATGCCCTCGACCGACGCGATGATGCCGATGATGAGGGCCATGAACGGCGCCTTGATCAGGCCGGCAAAGATGGTGCTGAGGTCAATGGCGACGCGCAGCCTGTCGATGAACGCGGCCGGCGGGATATCGGAATAGAGCCAGGCGGCAACGATGCCGCCGCCAAGCGCGGCAAAATTGGCGATGATCGTGAGGCACGGCAGCCCGATCACCAGCGCGACGAGCCGCGGAAAGACCAGCACGCCGATCGGATTGAGGCCGATCACCTTCAGCGCGTCGACCTCCTCGCGCATTTTCATCGAGCCGATCTCGGCGGTGATGGCGCTGCCCGAACGGCCGGCGAGCATGATCGCCGTCATCAGCACGCCGAGCTCGCGCAGGATCAGCACGCCGACGAGGTCCACGACGAAGATGTTGGCGCCGAAATAGCTGAGCTGGTAGGCGCCCTGCTGGGCGACAATGGCGCCGACAATGGCCGACATCAGCACCACCACCGGTATCGCGCCGACGCCCATGCGATCGATCTGGTTGAAGATCGCGGCCGGGTTGACCGCGTGGCCGCGGCCGAGCTTCATCTGTGCGCCGCGGATCGTGGCGCCGAGAATGTTCATGGAGGCGAAGAAATCGTCGCGCATCTCATAGACACGCCGGCCAACCAGCTCCAGCGCGCGCAGGATGATGTTGGGCGGCCCGGACGGACCCGATTCGGGCTCCCGGCGAACCGCATCGCCGACCGCGCCGAGCAGGATCGAAGCGATCTCGCTCTGCCCCTGCAAATGGACCTCGACGCCTTTCTTCTCGAAGGCGCTGGCCAACCGGTCGATAAGCCATGCGCCGGCGGTGTCCATCTTTTCGATGTGGGAAAGGTCGAGCATCAGCTGTTTTGCGCCGCTTCTCTGCTCGATCTTGCGCATGTCGGCATCGACCAGCGCCACGGTGCGCGTCGTCCACACGCCGGAAAAGGCGCAGCCCAGCACGCCCCCTTCCTCGCCCACGGCAATGCGAGGCCGGTGCTCGGCGTCCTTGGCCTCGCCGCTTGCGTCGCGTTTGCGGATGGTCAACATGGCGTCCTGTTTAGCGTGACCGGACTGGCGTGTCGATTTGCCGGCAGACCGGTGTCGCACAGCCGGAGAAGAAAATTATGGCGCGTGTCATTTCGGTCGAAATGGAGCGATTCCCGATCGCCGGCACCTTCACCATCTCACGCGGATCCAAAACCGAGGCCGAAGTCATCACCGTAACGATCGCTGACGGGGGACGTTCCGGGCGCGGCGAGTGCGTGCCGTACAGGCGCTACGGCGAGACCATGGAGGGGGTGCGCGCGGCCATCGAGGCCATGCGCGATCCGGTCGTCTCCGGCATCGACCGGACCGCCTTGCTCTCAGCCATGCCCGCGGGCGCCGCACGAAACGCCATCGACTGCGCCCTTTGGGACCTGGAAGCCAAGCTGACCGGAACGCCGGTGGCGGCGGCCATCGGGGCCCTTCCGACGAGGTCACTGGAAACCGCCTACACGCTGTCGCTCGCCGAACCGGACGCCATGGCGGCGCAAGCGCGCGCCAATGCCGCGCGGCCTTTACTCAAGGTGAAGATCGGCGGCGACGGCGACATGGCAAGGATCCGCGGGGTGACGGAAGCCGCTCCCGAAAGCCGCATCATCCTGGATGCCAACGAGGGCTGGACCAACGACAATGTCGAGGCGAACCTCAGCTTCGCCGCGCAGCACGGCGTCGCGCTTGTCGAACAGCCGCTGCCGGCGGGCAAAGACGACATCCTGCGCCGGATCGCGCATCCGGTGCCGATCTGCGCCGACGAAAGCGTGCATGCGGCAAAGGACCTCGATGCGCTGGCCGGGCTCTATGACGCCGTCAACATCAAGCTCGAC
Source organism: Mesorhizobium sp. CA16 (assembly GCF_020165175.1). NCBI lineage: Bacteria > Pseudomonadati > Pseudomonadota > Alphaproteobacteria > Hyphomicrobiales > Phyllobacteriaceae > Mesorhizobium > Mesorhizobium sp. CA16. Next base: position 14,591 of record NZ_JAIUHP010000005.1, on the reverse strand, counting down.
AAATCCGGCGGCCTGACCGAGGCGTTGAAGTTGCGCGACCGCGCGCGCGAACTCGGCTTCGGCATCATGGTGGGCTGCATGGTCGGCACCTCGCTCGCCATGGCCCCGGCGGTGCTGCTCGCGCAGGACGCCGACTTCGTCGACCTCGACGGTCCGCTGCTGCTTGCGCGGGATCGCGAGCCCGGTCTCGTCTACCGGGGATCGCTGGTTTCACCCCCCGACAGGGTGCTTTGGGGCTGAACGGGAAGCTAGGCCTATCAGCACCATGCCGACGACCGCGATCGGGATCATCGCCCAGAAACCGTCGACGCCTAAACGGTCATAGAGCGGGCCTGAAGCAAGCGTCACCGCCGCCATGAAGAAGCCGTTGAAGAAATAGGCGATGCCTTGCGCGGCGCCCGTGCGCTCCTCGGAAACCGTTTCGCCGATCATCTTCTGCAGGCCGATCAACACCATCGCCACAGATACCGAATGCAGCGTCTGGACGCCGAAGAAGCCGGCGACGCCCAGACCGAGCGGCCAGACCAGCGGAAAGGCGATCCAGCGCACGATCGAACCGATACCGGCGATCACCATCACCCTGGCGACCGAGATGGAAGCAAAAATACGATTGAAAAACAGAAACATGCAGACTTCCGACACCACGCCCCAGGCCCATAGCAGGCCAACGACGGAATCGCCGATTCCGATCGATTTCCAGTAGATCGAGACGAAGCCGTAGAGGAAGGCATGGCTGGCGGTGATGATGCCGACGCCAAGCGTGAAATACAGGAAATAGGCATTGAACAGGCTCGGCGCCTTATGCTGGATCTCGGTCGCCGACAGCGGCGAGGCCTTGCGCGGCCGCCCCATGCGCGGCGACAGCAGCGCCGCGACCAGGGCCGCGCCGAGCGCAATGAAAATGATGAGCGGGACCGCCTGTGGACCCGTGGCCGCAAGGATGAACCCGCCCACGACATTGGCGCACAGATACGAGATCGAGCCCCATTTGCGCATCGCCGTGTAGTTCGAACCGAAACGGCGCACGCCCGAAAGCGCCAGCGAATCGGCCATCGGCGAATGCGGCGTCCAGACGATCGTCAAAAGCAGCGACACGGCGAGCACGACGGCATAGGTGGCCGTCAGGAAATAGCCGGCAGAGATGACCATGGAGGCCGCAACCACCGCGATATAGACATCGGCGCGATCCCGGGCCCGGTCGGCAAGCGCGGTCAGCATCGGCGTCGTGAACACGCGCAGGAACATCGGCGCGGCCAGGATGACCGCAATCTGCTCGGCATGAAAACCTTTCGCCTGCAGCCAGAGCGGAAAGTAAGGCAGATGCGTGCCTTGCGAGACGAACAAGGTCGCGAAGATCAGGCTCATGCGCAGTTCGAAATGGCTCGGCTTGACAAGCTGTTCGGGCGATAGCGGCGGCAGCGACATGAATCGATCCAATTTCGCTGCATTCGACTCCCATGCAACGTGTCTCGATCCCTAACATGCGGCAAAGCGCGACGGAACCAGCTGGACCAATCGATCGAGGGCAAAGCTGTTGACGGACGGTACCTGTGAACGAGCGCGGCGCGCGGCCAGCGTGAGCGCGAAGGCAGCAGGCTGAACCCGGAAAGGCAGCTGCGCTCAAGCCGCCTGAGCCGCCCTGCCCTTGAGGTCGATGATATCGACCGGCACCAGCGCTTCATTGCCGGCCGACGCCTCAGGGAGCACATGCGCCCAAGTCAGGATTTCCATGCGGCCGTCGAAATGCTCGACCACCGCCGTGCAGCTTTCCACCCAGTCGCCGGTGTTGATGTACTGCACGTCGCCGTAGCTCTCGATTGCGGCGTGATGGATGTGGCCGCAGATCACGCCGTCGACATGCGAGCGCCGCGCCTCCTCCGAAAGCACGGTCTGGAACGAGCCGATGAAGTTCACCGCCTTCTTCACCTTGACCTTGGCCCATGACGAGAACGACCAGTAAGGCAGGCCGAGCAGGTGGCGCAGCTTGGTCACGACACGGTTGACCAGCATTGCCGCGTCATAGGCATAGTCGCCGAGATAGGCCAGCCAGCGCTGGTTGTGCACCACCGTGTCGAACTGGTCGCCATGGATGACCAGCAGGCGCCGGCCGTCGGCGGTCTCGTGAATGGCGCGGTCGGCGACGACAATGCCGCCGAAATGCACGCCCTGGAACTGGCGGGCGAATTCGTCGTGATTGCCGGCGATATAGGTGATCGAGGCGCCCTTGCGCGCCTTGCGCAGCAGCTTCTGCACCACGTCATTGTGGCTCTGAGGCCAATGCCAGTTGCGCCGCAGCCGCCAGCCGTCGACGATATCGCCGACCAGATAGATGATCTCGGCGTCGTGATGACGCAGGAAGTCGATCAGGAAATCGGCCTTGGCCGCTTTCGAGCCGAGATGCACGTCGGAAATGAACAGGGCGCGGAAAGTGCGGGGCTCTGGGTCTGACATCACGATTTTACCCTTTGCTTTCGCGTGCCTATGCCCCGATTCATGCAACAACCGTATGACGGTTGCGGTTGGTCCAGCCCAGGCGCTAGCTTGCGCGCGACACAATCAGGAGAAAACCGTCATGGATCTCGGCATTCGCGGCAAGAAGGCCATCGTCTGCGCCTCGAGCAAGGGACTGGGTCGCGGCTGCGCCATGGCGCTTGCCGAAGCCGGCGTCGATCTGGTCGTCAACGGCCGCAACGCCGAACTCGTGGCCAAGACCGCCAAGGAGATCCGCGACCGGTTCGGCGTCGATGTCATCGAAGTTGCCGGCGACGTGTCGAAGCCCGAGGTGCAGAAAGCGATGCTCGCCGCCTGCCCCGATCCCGACATTCTGATCAACAACAATGGCGGCCCGCCGCTGCGCGATTTTCGCGAGCTCGACCGCACCAAGATCCTCGAGGGTGTGACGCAGAACATGGTCACGCCGATCGAGCTCATCCAGGCGGTGATCGACGGCATGGCCAAGCGCGGCTTCGGCCGCATCGTCAACATCACCTCGCTGTCGGTCTATGTTCCGATCCCCGGTCTCGACCTGTCGTCCGGCGCTCGCGCCGGCCTGACCTCGTTCCTCGCCGGCGTGGCGCGCACGGTCATCGACCGCAACGTCACCATCAACAGCCTGCTGCCCGGCAAGCTTGACACCGACCGGCTGCGCGGCCCGCACGAGGCCGGCACTCCGGAAGACCCGGCCGCGGCGGCCGCGCGCAAGGCCCGCATCAGCGCCGACGTGCCGGCAAAACGTCTCGGCACGCCGGAGGAATTCGGCCAGATCTGCGCCTTCCTGTGCTCGGTCCATGCCGGCTACCTCACCGGCCAGAACATCCCGGTCGACGGCGGCCTCTACGTCAGCGCGTTCTGACCGCCGCTACTCATCCGCCCGAAACTTTCATGCCAACAGGCTGGAATCGTTTGATTATTTCCGCTCCGGCATTGTGAAGGCCGGAGTCCGAGATTTTGGCGTCGCGAAATGGTCGACGCATGCTAAAAGGCTCCAAACCAGTATCGCAGGGAGGGGCCGCAATGGACGGCGAGAACAAGAAAACGGCCCGGTCGGATCTCGACGAGGCCGCCCTCTTCTTCCACAAGCACCCGACGCCGGGAAAGCTGGAGATCCAGGCGACGAAGCCGCTCGGCAACCAGCGCGACCTGGCGCTTGCCTATTCGCCGGGCGTGGCCGCGCCCTGCCTCGAGATCCGTGACGATCCGGCCACCGCGGCCGACTACACCGCCCGCGCCAATCTCGTCGGCGTCGTCTCCAACGGCTCCGCCGTGCTTGGGCTGGGCAATATCGGTCCGCTCGCCTCCAAGCCGGTCATGGAAGGCAAGGCGGTGCTGTTCAAGAAATTCGCCGGCATCGATGTCTTCGATATCGAGATCGACGCGCCGGAGATCGAGCGGATGGTCGAGACGGTGGCGGCGCTCGAGCCGACCTTCGGCGGCATCAACCTCGAGGACATCAAGGCGCCTGAATGTTTCGAGGTCGAAGAGCGGCTGAAGGCCCGCATGGGCATCCCGGTCTTCCACGACGACCAGCACGGCACCGCGATCATCGTCGCAGCCGCGGTGCTCAACGGGCTCGAATTGGCCGGCAAGGCGATTTCCGACATCAAGATCGTCACGTCCGGCGCGGGTGCGGCAGCACTTGCCTGCCTCAACCTTTTGGTCTCGCTCGGCGCCAAAGTGGAAAACATCTGGGTCACCGACCGGTTCGGCGTCGCCCATAAGGGTCGCGTCGAAGAGATGGATCGCTGGAAAGATCCCTATGTGAAGGACACCGAGGCGCGCACGCTGGCCGACGTCATCTCCGGCGCCGACGTCTTTCTCGGCCTTTCCGCCGCCGGCGTGCTGAAGCCGGAGCTTTTGCAGCACATGGCGCCGAAACCGCTGATCCTGGCCTTGGCCAACCCCAATCCCGAGATCATGCCGGAAGTGGCACGCGCCGCGCGGCCAGACGCCATGATCTGCACCGGGCGCTCGGATTTTCCCAATCAAGTCAACAACGTGCTGTGCTTTCCTTACATCTTCCGCGGCGCGCTAGATTGCGGCGCCAGCGCCATCAACGAGGAGATGAAGATGGCGGCGGTGCGGGCGATCGCCGCCCTTGCCCGCGAGGAGCCTTCGGATGTCGCGGCGCGCGCCTATTCCAGCGAGACGCCGATTTTCGGCCCCGATTTCCTGATCCCCTCGCCCTTCGATCCGCGCCTTATCCTGCGCATCGCGCCGGCGGTGGCGAAAGCTGCCTGCGACACCGGCGTCGCGACGCGGCCGATCGCCGACTTCACCGCCTATATCGACAAGCTCAACCGCTTCGTCTTCCGCTCCGGCCTGGTGATGAAGCCGGTGTTCTCCTCCGCCAAAACCTCGAGCGCCAAGCGCGTCATCTATGCCGACGGCGAGGACGAGCGCGTGCTGCGTGCCGCGCAGGTGGTGCTGGAGGAAGGCATTGCCGAGCCGATCCTGATCGGCCGTCCGCATGTCGTGGAGGTCCGGCTGAAGCGTTACGGCCTGCGCATCCGTCCGGGCGTCGATTTCGGCCTGATAAACCCGGAAGACGATCCGCGTTACCGGCACTATGTCGACCTCCTGATCGAGCTTGCCGGCCGCCGCGGTATCACGACGGAAGCCGCCCGCACCATGGTGCGTACCAACAATACGGTGATCGCCGCTCTTGCGCTGAAGCGCGGCGACGCGGATGCCATGATTTGCGGGCTCGAAGGCCGCTTCGAGCGGCATCTGCGCAACGTCACGCTGATCATCGGGCCTCGCGCCGGCATCAAGGACCGCGACCTGTCGACATTGTCGATGCTGATCTCGCAGCGCGGCATCATCTTCCTCACCGACACGCATGTCTCGGTCGATCCCACAGCGGAAGAAATCGCCGAAATGACTGTGCTCGCGGCCGAGGAAATCCAGCGCTTCGGCATCGAGCCGAAAGCAGCGCTTCTGTCGCATTCGGATTTCGGCTCACGCGATTCACCCGGCGCGCTGAAGATGCGCCAGGCCGCGGCGATCCTGGCTCGCATCGCCCCGGAACTCCAGTGCGATGGCGAGATGCATGCCGACTCCGCTCTTTCAGAACATCTGCGCCAGCGCGTCTACCCGCATTCGCGGCTGAAAGGCGAAGCCAATCTGCTGGTCTTCCCGAACCTCGATTCGGCCAACATCACGCTGACGGCGCTGCGCGCCATGATGGACGCGCTGCATGTCGGACCGATTCTGCTCGGCACCGACAAGCCCGCGCACATATTGACGCCGTCCGTAACCTCGCGCGGCGTCGTCAACATGACCGCGCTTGCGGTGGTCGAGGCGGCGCATAAGGCGCAGGCGCTCGTCGACTTGAACTGAGGTGACGCGACAAAGCGCAATTGTGCCGGGTTGCAGACAAGAGCAATTCCAGGAAAAGTGTGAGCGGTTTTCCGTCTGGAATTGCGTAAAAACAAAGAAATAGGGCGTTTCGCCGTTTCCGTGAAACGGTGAAACGCATAGCGAACAGTTAACCACGAACGCGATAGTCTTCCGGCCACGGGCAATCGGGATTCCAGGCGAATGAAGGGGCTGAAGCTGATGCATCTTGCGACGCTGCTTGCAGCGCTTGCAGGTTCAGCTGTCGCCGGCGCTGAAGCCCAGGCCGCCTCTCGCATATGCAGGCAACTCGAAGCCGTACTCGCCGCGACGCGCGGCGGTGGCGGAGGCCCCGGCATCGTGCGCAAATATGACGATGCCATCCAGCGCCAGGGCGAGCAGCTTGCCAAGGCCCGCGGCCGGGCAAGCGACGCCGGTTGCGGCTTCACGCTGTTTTCGCGCAATGTCAGCCAATGCGCCGCGATCAACGCCTCGATAGAGCGGATGAATGCCAATCTCGACACATTGCAGGCCAAGCGCGAGCGGCTGGCCGCCGGCGGCACGCGGCGCGACCGCAGCCGCATCCTGGCGGCGCTCGATGCCAATGGCTGCCGCGACGACGAGATCGCGCCGCGCCGCGCGCCGCTTCGGGAGGCGGCCCGCGACAATGGCGGCGGCAATCTGTTCGAGCAGCTTTTCGGCCGCCAGGACCAGCAGGTCGAAACGCCCGATGCCCCCGATATCCCGGACTCGGCGGACGTGCCGTCCGATGATGCGAGCGTGCGCAACATTCGCCGCGTCATCAACCAGCCGGACGGCATGGATCTGCCCCGGCTGGGCGGCGAGTTCCATACGATGTGCGTGCGCACCTGCGACGGCTATTTCTTCCCGATGTCGAATGCCGCTTCCATCGGTGACTTCGAGCGCGACCAGAAGAATTGCGAATCGAGCTGCCCAGGTACCGAGATGCAGGTCTTCTATTCGCGCGGAATGGACGACGATTCTGGCTCGATGACCTCGTCGGCGACAGGTCAACCCTACAGCGAGCTGCCGACCGCCTATCTCTACAAACAGGCCAATTACTCGCGCCCGCCCACCTGCGGCTGCAATGCGCAGGCCGGCAATTTCACGATCATCGGCGGCAACCCGCCTGATCCTGAACAATCGCAGCCGAACGGCGAGGCAGCGCGCTTCATACCGATGCCGGCGTCCAAGCCCGATCCGGGCGCCGATCCGGAAACGCTCGCCAATGCCGAAGGCGGGCTCGACCTTGATGCGATCAGGCGGCTGACCACCAAAGTGCCGGTGTCGCCGGTCTCGGCGCTGCCGCCCGATCAGCGCAAGGTCAGGGTCGTCGGGCCAGCGTTCCTTCCCGACCCATCAGCGGCAATAGATCTGAAAGCTCCGGCCCCGAAGTCCGCCCGGTAAGGGCCAGCCTCAGCGGCATGAACAACGGCTTGCCCTTGCGCCCGGTGGCTTCCTTGATCTTGCCGGTCCAGTCCTTCCACACCGTGCCGTTCCACGGCTCCTCGGGGAGAACGTCGAACGCCTGATTGAGGAAATCGCGGTCCTCGCCGGAAAATTCCGCCGGTTCCTGCGGACCCTCGCTCAGGATACGCCACCAAGCGACCGCGTCCGACAGGCGGTCGAGATTGCCGCGCACCGCCATCCAGAACGGCTCGGCCTTGTCGCCGGAAATGCCCAGCACCATCAGCCGGTCGCGCGCTTCCTCGAACGACATGCGATGCATCAGCGTGCGGTTGAGCACGAAGAGCTCGTCCGGGTCGAATTTGGAGGCGGACTTGGACGTCGCCGCCGGGTCAAAATGGCCGGCGAGCTCGTTGAGATCATGCGCGGCGGTGACATTTTCCGACGTGCCGACAAGCACAGCCAGCGAAGCGACGGCCATCGGCTCGATGCCGTCCTCGCGCAGGCTTTCGATCGACAGCGCGCCGGTGCGCTTCGACAACCCCTCGCCCGACACTGTGGTGAGCAAATTGTGGTGGCCGAAGACCGGCGGCTCGGCGCCCAGCGCCTTGAAGATGGCGATCTGCACGCCGGTGTTGGTGACATGGTCGTCGCCGCGAATGACATGGCTGACACCCATCTCGATGTCGTCGACCACCGAGGGCAGCGTGTAGAGATAGGTGCCGTCCTCGCGCACCAGGACAGGATCCGACAGCGAGGCGAGGTCGACCGTCTCCTCGCCGCGCACCAGGTCGTTCCAGCGCACCTCGGTGCGCTCCGGCTGCAGCGGGTCGTTGGTGTAGTTGGGCAGCAGGAAGCGCCAATGCGGCCGGCGGCCATCCGACTGGTACTCGGCCACCTGCTCCGGCGTCAGCGTCAGCGCCTCGCGGCCATAAACCGGCGGCAGGCCGCGCGTGCGGCGCACTTTGCGGCGCAGGTCGAGCTCTTCCGGCGTCTCGTAGCAGGCATAAAGCACCCGCGCCGCCTTCAGCCGCTCGACTGCCGCGTCATAGATCTCGAAGCGGCGCGACTGGTATTCGGTGACATCCGGGAAGATGCCCAGCCAATGCAGGTCGTAAAGAATGGAATCGGCATATTCCTGCGTCGAGCGGGCAATGTCGGTGTCGTCGAAGCGCTGGATGAAACGGCCCTTGTTGTTCATGGCGAAAAGCCAGTTGAACAGCGCGGTGCGCGCATTGCCGATATGGATGCGGCCGGTCGGCGATGGGGCAAAACGTACGGTAACTGTCATGAGCGGGGCGTAGCGGATGCTTTTGGTGTTGACAAGGCGCGCCCCCGGGCGAACGCAACAGATAGTGCAAGCCAGCTAAAATGAAAAGCCATCGGTCCGACACGGCTTTCCGCCTGGCCGATCACCGCGTCAAGAGCCTGCAAAGCCGGGCTTCTTATGTCCCCGTTATCCACATATGTGACACACAAGATGTTGGGGTCATAAAAGCTACGCAAACGAATCCTTGACGGGTCGGAACGAGTCGCTTTTTATAGGCCATGCGCTCCTGTAGCGGGCGCGACCGGAGAGTTCTGAGGCCGGTCTTTTTTCCCGGATTTTGTGCGTTTTGCCCGGATTTCCGCCTGTTCACGAGGCCGGCGGAAGCGTTGGGATCGTTAGGGCTTGGGTGGGCGAAAGGGAGAATTGTCGGCCTGGAAAAAATGATCTGTTAACACTATATTTAGTGTTTGCAGGCAGGCTCGACGCTAGATAGTGTGAACCTCCCTCCACGGAGGGAATCGACAAAAGTTTCAGTTCGAGGGACCCGCGGGTCGGCCGGCAACCTGGGTAAGCGCCTGGAAAAGCGTTTGCTTGTCTGCATGGCAGCGCCCGCGACGAGGAGAGTGTCGGCGTCGCCCGCGATGCCGGCAAACGGCGGACTGCGCTTTTCGCCATGTGGGGCAGCAATCCCTTGGGAAAGGCGCTATATATAGACACAAAGGAACGGGACCAATGCGCATCGAGCGTCGCTTCACCAAGCCAGATCAGTCCGCCTATGCGGAGATCGAATTTCGCAAGGCTTTGTCGGAGATCAAGAATCCCGACGGCTCGGTGGTGTTCCGCCTGGACAATATCGATGTGCCGGCGCAGTTCAGCCAGGTCGCGGCCGACATCCTGGCCCAAAAGTATTTCCGCAAGGCCGGCGTGCCGGCGCGCCTGAAGAAGGTTGAGGAGAACGACGTTCCCTCCTTTCTGTGGCGTTCGGTTGCCGACGAGGCCGAACTCGCCAAGCTGCCCGAGGCCGAGCGCTATGGTTCGGAAACCGACGCCCGCCAGGTCTTCGATCGCCTCGCCGGCACATGGACCTACTGGGGATACAAGGGCGGCTACTTCAAATCCGAGGATGATGCGCGCGCCTTCCGCGACGAGCTCGCCTATATGCTCGCCACCCAGCGCGTCGCGCCGAACTCGCCGCAATGGTTCAACACCGGCCTGCACTGGGCCTATGGCATTGACGGCCCGAGCCAGGGCCACTTCTATGTCGATCCCTTCACCGGCAAGCTGACCAAGTCGAAGTCCTCCTACGAGCACCCGCAGCCGCATGCCTGCTTCATCCAGGGCGTGCAGGACGACCTCGTCAACGAGGGCGGCATCATGGACCTATGGGTGCGCGAGGCGCGCCTGTTCAAATACGGCTCCGGCACCGGCTCGAACTTCTCGATGCTGCGCGGTGAGGGCGAAAAGCTTTCCGGCGGCGGCCGCTCGTCCGGCCTGATGAGCTTCCTCAAGATCGGCGACCGCGCGGCGGGCGCCATCAAGTCGGGCGGCACGACGCGCCGCGCGGCGAAAATGGTCATCGTCGACGCCGACCACCCGGATATCGAGGACTTCATCGACTGGAAGGTCAATGAGGAGCAGAAGGTCGCCTCGCTGGTGACCGGTTCCAAGATCGTCAAGAAGCATCTCGAAGCCATCATGAAGGCCTGCGTCAATTGCGAAGGCCATGGCGACGACTGCTTCGACCCGGCGCTGAACACCGCGCTGAAGCGCGAGATCAAGGCGGCCAAGAAGGACGCCGTGCCGGAGAACTATATCTACCGCGTCATCCAGTTCGCCCGCCAGGGCTACACCTCGATGTCGTTCAAGACCTACGACACCGACTGGGATTCGGACGCCTATCTCACCGTCTCCGGCCAGAACTCCAACAATTCGGTGTCGCTGAAGGACAATTTCCTGCGCGCCGTCGAGACCGATGGCGACTGGCAGCTCACCGCCCGCAAGGACGGCAAGGTGCTGAAGACGCTGAAGGCGCGCGACCTGTGGGAAAAGATCGGCTACGCCGCCTGGGCTTCCGCCGATCCGGGCCTGCACTTCAACACGACGATGAACGACTGGCACACCTGCGCCTCCGCCGGTGCGATCCGGGCTTCCAACCCGTGCTCGGAATACATGTTCCTCGACGACACGGCCTGCAATCTCGCCTCGATCAACCTTTTGCCCTACCGCCGCGAAGACGGCACGATCGACATCGCCGCTTACGAGCATACCGTTCGGCTGTGGACCATCGTGCTCGAAATCTCGGTGATGATGGCGCAGTTCCCGTCCAAGGAGATCGCCAAGCTCTCTTACGAATACCGCACGCTCGGCCTCGGCTACGCCAATATCGGCGGCCTGCTGATGACCTCAGGCATCCCCTACGATTCCGACGAGGGCCGCGCCATCTGCGCCGCGCTCACTGCCATCATGACCGGCGTCGCCTACTCGACCTCGGCCGAAATGGCCGCCGAGCTCGGCGCTTTCCCGGACTATGACCGCAACGCCCAGAACATGCTGCGCGTCATGCGCAATCACCGCCGCGCCGCTTACGGCGACAAGGACGGCTATGAGAAGCTCGCCGTCAACCCGGTGCCGCTGGTCGCCTCCGACCTGAAGCAGCAGGCGCTGGCCGAGCATGCCCGCGCCGCATGGGACCGCGCCATCGAGCTCGGCGAGGAGCATGGCTACCGCAATGCGCAGGCAACCGTCATCGCGCCGACCGGCACGATCGGCCTCGTCATGGATTGCGACACAACCGGCATCGAGCCCGACTTCGCGCTGGTGAAGTTCAAGAAGCTCGCCGGCGGCGGCTATTTCAAGATCATCAACCGCGCCGTTCCGGAAGCGCTGCGCACGCTGGGCTATTCCGAGAGCCAGATCGCCGAGATCGAGGCCTATGCGGTCGGCCACGGCAACCTCAACCAGGCGCCCGGCATCAACCCCTCCTCGCTGAAGGCCAAGGGTTTTAGCGATGAGAAGATCGCGGCGCTGAATGCAGCGCTGAAGTCGGCCTTCGACATCAAGTTCGTATTCAACCAGTGGACGCTCGGCGCCGACTGGGTGAAGGAGACGCTCGGCTTCACCGACGAGCAGCTCGGCGACATCTCCTTCGAGATGCTGCCGGCTCTCGGCTTCTCGAAGAAGGACATCGACGCCGCCAACATCCATGTCTGCGGTGCGATGACCTTGGAAGGCGCGCCCTTCCTCAAGGCCGAGCATCTGCCCGTGTTCGATTGCGCCAGCCCCTGCGGCAAGATCGGCAAGCGCTCGCTCTCGATCAACAGCCACATCCTGATGATGGCGGCAGCGCAGCCCTTCATCTCGGGCGCCATCTCCAAGACCATCAACATGCCGAACGAGGCGACGGTCGAGGACGCCAAGAACGCCTATATGCTGTCGTGGAAGCTGGCGCTGAAGGCCAACGCGCTTTATCGCGACGGCTCGAAACTGTCGCAGCCGCTCAACGCCTCGCTGCTCGTCGATGACGACGAGGACGAGGACGAGGCGGTCGAACAGCTGATCGCGGCACCCGCCGCGCAGCGTGCCGTGCAGGTGACGGAAAAGATCGTCGAGCGCGTTATCGAGCGGCTTTACCGCGACCGCGAGAAACTGCCGAACCGCCGCAAGGGCTACACCCAGAAGGCAGTCGTCGGCGGCCACAAGGTGTATCTCCGCACCGGCGAGTTCGACGACGGCCGCCTGGGCGAGATCTTCATCGACATGCATAAGGAGGGCGCCGCCTTCCGCGCGATGATGAACAACTTCGCCATCGCGATCTCGCTCGGCCTGCAGTACGGCGTGCCGCTCGATGAATATGTCGAGGCCTTCACCTTCACCAAGTTCGAGCCGGCCGGCATGGTGCAGGGCAACGATGCGATCAAGAACGCGACGTCGATCCTCGACTATGTGTTCCGTGAGCTCGCGGTCTCCTATCTCGGCCGCCACGACCTCGCCCATGTCGACCAGTCGGACTTCGACAAGACCGCGCTCGGCCGCGGCATCACCGAAGGCAAGGCGACGCCCTTCTCCAAGGGCCTCTATCGCGGCGCCTCGCCGGTGAAGCTGGTGTCGGCTGCGGGTTCTGACCCGAAGGGTTTCGGCGGCTCTGGGCCGTCGACCGCCCCTGCCCGCGCCGCGCCCACGGCCTTCTCAGGCTCCAACGTGCTGGCGCTGAAGCCGGCAAGCGACGAGGCTATCGCCTACAAGCGCGACTATGAGGAGCGCGCCAGGGAACTGGCCGAGGATATGGTGGAAGAAGAAGCCGAAGCCGCCGGCGGCGCCGAGGCTTTATTCACCGACGCCGCCGCCAACGAGGCGGCCGAAGCGAAAAAGCTCGCCGCGACAAGGCGCCAGCAATCGCTTCTCCAGGGCTACACCGGCAACGAATGCTCCGAGTGCCACAACTTCACCATGGTGCGGAACGGCACCTGCGAGAAGTGCGACACGTGTGGAAGCACGAGCGGGTGCAGCTGAGAGCTTAGATGCCGCCTCGGCTTACAGTCCGCGAAGTTATTCGCATGCTGGAGGCCGACGGCTGGTATTTGGTTGCAACCAAAGGCAGCCATCGCCAATATAAACATAAGACCAAAGCCGGCCGCGTCACCGTGGCCGGCAAGCCGTCTGAAGAGGTTGCACCAGGAACGTTGAACAGCATCCTCAAGCAGTCCGGCCTGAAGGAGTGATGGTATGCGCTACGCCGTGGTGATCGAAAAAGCCGGAAATAACTTTTCTGCATATGTGCCCGACCTGCCAGGCTGCATCGCTACCGGAGCGACGGTAGCTGAGGTGGAAACCGAAATCCGTGATGCGATCCGCTTCCACATCGAAGGTTTGCGTGCTGACGGGCTGGATGTGCCGAAAGGCGTCAGCCTGGCGGAGTATGTAGAGGCGTAGCGTCTGGCGCCACGGCATTAGGGTAGAGGCATAACATGCCACAGGCCAGGCAAGATTAGCTTTTCGGAAATCGGGGCCTTGCTCGCTTACCCTTAAGGTCAATCTTAGTTTGGATTACTCATATACCCCAAGAGATTTTTTCTGTGTCCCCCATGACGTTTGGCGCACATATGAGGACGCATGCAAGATTCTTCCTGTCAGCCCAGCTGGCTCGGCTGTCATTTCAAGACGCTGCCTTGAAGACCTATTGCTGTCGCTTAGTCACACCCAAAGAAGTCTAGCCAAACAGATTAGGTCAGCTACCAAAACCGATCGCCCAGGGGGAATGGCGGGAACTTATACAGCCTATGCCGATATGATCAGGTGCATTGGCAATCTTGCAGCACACCCTTTCATGACGAGCAACGGACTTCGGTCCTTCGAAGTCGAATATGAAGACGCTCATTGGTGTCTAGAAATGATCGGGGAATTATTCGACTTTTTTATGAAAAACCTGTGGCCTTTGAGACGCGCACAATGGAGCTACAAGGCAGATTGTGAGACTGCACCGTCCCTGACGAACCGCGGCGCAGGCCGACCGCCACCATGACCGCCGAGTGTTCCGCCATACCGTGATCGACCACATCACCATCGAAGTGAGCGACCTCGACAAGAGCAAGCTCTTCTACGAAAAGGCTTTTGCGCCGTTGGGCTACAGCCTCTCCTTCGGCAAAAACGGCGTGTTCTGGGCCTTTGATGTCGGCAATGGCAGCCTGTTCGAGATCCAGAGCACGGGCGAAACGCCGCCGCTCACCCATCTGCATGTCGCCTTCCGGGCAAAGAGCAAGGCCGAGGTCGATGCGTTCCATCGCGCGGCGCTCGATGCTGGCGCGGCGGACAACGGCGCGCCCGGGCCGCGTCCGGATTATGCTGAGCACTACTACGCCTGTTTCGTGCTCGATCCCGACGGCTATAACATCGAAGCGATGATCAATGAGGGGTAGGTGGCGGCAAACCCTCCACTTCGTCATTCCAGGGCGGAGCAAGGAGCGAAGCGACGCGCGCAGACCCTGGAATCCTGTGTGTTGGTTCTGGTGTATGGTTGAAGTGGGAAGGAGACCGAATGAATCCTGGTCGTCCTTTCGGACAG
>NZ_JAIUHP010000042.1:0-1173 GCF_020165175.1 Mesorhizobium sp. CA16 | reverse complement strand
TCATGCCGCCATCCTGCCGATCGAGAAGTATTCGATGCCGTAGCGCGCGATCACCTTGGGATCGTAGAGATTGCGGCCGTCGAAGATGACCGGCGTCGTCAGCGCATCCTTGAGCGCGTCGAAGGACGGCGCGCGGAAGCTCTTCCATTCGGTGCAGATCAAAAGCGCGTCGGCGCCGCGCAGCGCCGCTTCCTTGGTGCCGCACAAAAGCAGATCCTCGCGCAGGCCGTAGATCGCCTGGCACTCCTGCATCGCCTCGGGATCGTAGGCCTGCACCTTGGCGCCGGCCGCCCACAACGCTTCCATCAGCGTGCGCGCCGGCGCCTCGCGCATGTCGTCGGTGTTGGGCTTGAAGGCCAGCCCCCAGACGGCGAAGGTCTTGCCCCTGAGCGCGCCCTTGAAATAGTGGGTGACCTTGTCGAACAGGACCGACTTTTGCGCATTGTTGCGCTCCTCGACGGCGCGCAGCAGCTTGGCGTCGAACTTCACGCCCTCGGCGGTCTTGATCAGCGCGCGCACATCCTTCGGGAAGCACGAGCCGCCATAGCCGAGGCCGGGATAAATGAAGTGATAGCCGATGCGCGGATCCGAGCCGATGCCCTTGCGCACCTCCTCGATGTCGGCGCCCAGCTGCTCGGCGAGATTGGCCATCTCGTTCATGAAGCTGATCTTGGTCGCCAGCATGCAGTTGGCGGCGTATTTGGTGAATTCGGCGCTGCGCACGTCCATCACGATCATCTTCTCGTGGTTGCGGTTGAACGGCGCGTAGAGCTCGCGCATCACCATCTCGGTGTCCTCGCTGGAGGTGCCGACGATGATGCGGTCCGGCTTCATGCAATCGGCGACCGCCGAGCCTTCCTTGAGGAATTCGGGGTTCGAGGCGACGTCGAAGGCGAGATCCTCGCGGCCGCGCTTCTTCAGCGTTTCGGCAATCCTGGCCTTCACCTTCTCGCAAGTGCCGACCGGCACGGTCGACTTGCCGACGACGATCTTGGCGCTGTCCATCTCACGGCCGATGGTCTCGGCGACGGCCAGCACATATTTCAGATCGGCCGAGCCATCCTCGCCGGGCGGCGTGCCGACCGCGATCATCTGGATCTGGCCATGCCTGACCGCCGCCGCCGCGTCGGTGGTGAAGCGGATGCGGCCGGCCGCGTGGTTTTCCCTGACGAG
>NZ_JAIUHP010000041.1:0-4525 GCF_020165175.1 Mesorhizobium sp. CA16 | reverse complement strand
GCCGCGACTATCTCGGGCTCAAGCTCGACGACCCGAGCTTCACCGCTCCGATCTACGCCAACCTCTTCGCCGACGAGCAAGGCGAGGGCCACAGCCTCATCTGGTCCCGGGCCAACCGCCGCAACGGCGAGTAACAGGTAGCAAGCCCGTTCGGCTTCGGCCGGACGGGCTTCGGCGTCTAAAACAGGGCTTCAGCGGTGAAGCCGCGATCAACTGCTCTTTCGCAACAGAATTCCAGTATCGGGCAGTACTTCAATTCCACATTCTCGAGCGCATTCACAATTGCTCACAGGCAGCACCTTCCCGACGCCCGCTTGACCGCGGCCCAGCGCCGACGCCTTGGCCACATGCTGCGATGCCTCGATGGCCGGGAAGAGTATGCATCCCATTTTGAAGTCGCGACCGCCTTGTTCGGTCGGCGACTGGTCAGCGCCGCCGACTGGCACGACTCGGCTTTTCGGTATCAGACGCTTCGCTCAGTGCGCGACGGCTTGAAGATGGTCGAGCGCGGCTATCGCCAATTGCTTCGCGCGCGACGGCGCCTTTCCTGAGGGGTCCCGACGCCTGATACACGTTGTTTGCAAGCCCTGGGTTACGATCCTGAATTGAACGGGAGCTTTGCGCCTTCATCTAGGCCATTGATGCAAACTTAGCTTCTGCCCGGACGCGGACATCGCAGGGTGCTGGAGGTCGTCATGCGCCTGAAGCAGACGATGCGAACTGAATCCCCATCCGCATTGCGCGGGCCGGCGTCCAGCCAGTCTCCACGCCTGGTTCGCCGCCGCCCAACTATTGGGCGCCGGGCGTCCATTCGGGCAACGGCGCCAGGCTGCGGTTGAACTGCTTCCACCACATGGTCTCATCAATCTCGCAGCAGGCGCGAAGCATGGCATGCGCCTTCTCGAAAGCCTGGGTAGCGAGATCATCGAATGTCATCCGCGCATCATATGGCACCGATACCACCAGCTCCTGACCGGTCTGTGTGCCGCCTTCGTCAACCTGAAGACAAAGCCAAACGACGAAATGCGCGCCTTGGCCGCTTGCGTCCGCATTGCCGATCTTGATCCGGTCGATGCCTGCTGCGGTGACTTTCATGCAGGGGCCCCTTCATTCGAATTCATAATGAAGCGGAGAAGTCCGCTGCGGTCATGAAGGTTCCGAAGCCGTTGTCATTATGGTGAAGAGCTGGTTAGGCACTCCTCGACCTTTCTTATGAACTTCACAAGGTTGGTGAAAATCAGGAATTGCTGAAAATCAGGCCGACTGATTGCATCTAGTGCCGGACCTCGGTCGACATCGTTGGTCCGTTCGTAATGAGCTGGTTATGCCGAAATCCACTTGGGCTCAACTTAGGCCGAGTGTCTCAATCAACCCCCGGGCTTTCGGCCGCCGCATGCAAGGGCCGCTTCTTGCCAATTATCTCTAGAGTCGACTGTCCGCAGGCGGCACCTTGCCACGCCGCTTGACCGCGCCCCAGCGCCGGCGCCTGGGCGCATCTTGCGAGAAGAGCAGGCACCCCATTTTGAAGTTCGCGACCGCCTTGTTCGGCCGACGGCGGATAGCAGTCAGTGCGGCGGCATGTGAGCGCCACGACACCATGCGCGAAGCGGTGCGTGCGAACGAGGTACATAGTATCACCGTATGCTGCGGATTTGAGAGGATTACCTTCGCGGAGAGTGATCGCGGCCATCCGGATGCAAAGAGAATACGGGCGACGCTCGCCCGTATTCTCGTAATTAGCGATCTTTGGGCCCAGATGCATCTGCTTGCACTTTTCACTAGCTGCCTTTTCGCTTTCCGAGGCGACGTTACTCCCTCACATGGGTCAAAATGCGAAATACCGGCCAATGAGCAATCGCTTCACGTAGTCTGCTGAAAAGCTTCCCTTCCATGCCGATGGCAGACCGAACTTGAACGGCAGCCCATCCGGCTTTCATGGTCCCGCCGACATGGCAATGGCAGACGATAGCGTGCAACTGCCAATCCGTAAGCTCGAAGAAGCGTTTCGCTTCGCCATAGCTATCGTTCTTCAATCCTTGCGCGCGCAATATCGGATCAGCGAAAGCGACGCTGAGCGCGGAGTCCAGGGACCGCGCCTTGTCACGCACGTCCAAGGTCATGTATTCCGTCCCGGGGAGAGCGGCGAGGCGCCGCTCGGGATTTCGCTCGAGCAGCATGGCCCAATGTTCCAAACGCTGCCCTCGCGTCATAGCCGGAAAGGATACTTCGACTTCCGCGACCTCATGTAGTTCTTCAAGTGTCTGATGTTTCATTGCCGTCTCCTGTTGGCGAGGCGCTCTGCCTGCAGAATGCACAGGTCGGAATAGGCCTCAGTCGTCCCTATGCAGGCGAACCGGCATTGCGTCGGGAAGTTCCAATGGCAAGAAAATTTGACAGTGTGCCTGCTTCAATTTCCCGCTGTCTCTGTGCCTTGGACCATCCCGCGCAACGAGCTACTGCGATGCTTCGACCAGCCGTCGGAGCAATGGGTAATCCTTCAGGTCCTTGTAAGGCGTGAGATCTAACTCCGCTGGCACGCACCGAAGCTGTTCTTCATCGATCGCTTTCTCGTGCCCCTTGATGACGCTTTGGTAGTGCCGCCAGGTCAGGCCAGCGCCTCTCACCGCATCTCTTTCGATTCGAGAGGCAATTTGGTGGGCGTGCAGATAATGAAGCCGCAACTCGTCCAAGAGAGCTTTTTCAACAATTTCGTGGCACACCAGAAATGGTTCGAGCCGCACGTCCTTGTCTCTCCACCTGATGGTGCGCGGCAGATGTCGGTCGATGTAAATCGTCTTTGCATCCCTGCTGTACCCAGCAATGTAGGGAATATCGAACTCGTGGCTGACCTTAACTCGTCGATGAAGCGCAGACACGACATCGGACAGGACGACGTCGCTGATATCTTCAGAGCTATGACGGACCTCGTCGGCTAGTTTCAAGTCCGCTCCTGCGTTTTCCAGTCGAAGCGCCCGCCACACGGGCGAGCGCTGCGCGATGATTTTTTACTTCTTGACGATGATGCGCTGCTTGTCCCGGTTTTGGGCGTAAGTGGCCTTGTCGTAGGCAGTCTGCGCCTCCAACTGGTCCTTGGTGAAGTTCGTGTAGAGGTAACGGTTGCCGTTCTTGTCGGTCATGAACCTGAGGTTCTCCATGCCGACCGCGACCTTCTTTTCGCCAATGCCCAGAAAGCCGCCTACATCAACGATGATCGCGTCGACTTTCTTGTCGCCAGTCAGGATGACGTCGCCGATCTCGCCGACCTTCGCATCATCTGTGCCATAGACGTTGGTTCCAATCAGATTTGCCGCGCTGATTTTGTCTGACGGCATTTCGGTCAGGGACGACTTGTCGATCGAGCCTGTCGAGGTCGTATCGGTTTTACCATTAGCCGCTTGGCTGTTAGTCGTCTGCGCCGTGGGTGCTGCCGCGGTATCATAAACCGTCGTATCGAAGTTGGGTTGAGCTTTGAGCTCATCCTTCGTCGTCTTTGCGACTAACCAGCGATCGCCCTTCTTGTTGACCCATTCAAGCTTGCTGAAATCATAAG
This sequence comes from Mesorhizobium sp. CA16, assembly GCF_020165175.1. Taxonomy (NCBI): domain Bacteria; kingdom Pseudomonadati; phylum Pseudomonadota; class Alphaproteobacteria; order Hyphomicrobiales; family Phyllobacteriaceae; genus Mesorhizobium; species Mesorhizobium sp. CA16. The sequence continues at coordinate 975 of NZ_JAIUHP010000041.1, read as the reverse complement.
CCACGTTCTTTTCCCCCACGCCAAGGAATCCGCCGACGCCGATAACGACGAGCTTGGCGTTCCCGTCCTTGCCAGGACGATGTCATTGACATTGCCTATCTTCGTCGCGTTGTCGGCGGTGCTGTCATAGACCGCGGCTCCCATGATCTTGGAGACGAGCTTCCCATCGGTGACCGGGGCAACAACCTCCGTCTGGGTAGCGGGGTTGCTGGTATTTGCGGCGTGAGCACCCGCCGTGCAGAGCGCTGTCGAGATGAGAGCTGCCGTCGCGGCTGTAGATAGTATCTTGCGGATCATTGCGAAATTCCTCCTGTTGCCTGGTCGATTGACGTCGGCAGCTGCCAACGCCAATTCATCCAACGGAAGGAACTGCCTTACGTTCCGGGAGGAGGCCAATGGTCGCAACGGGCGCCGGACTGAAGGCTCATGCAGAACCTGCGCGGGTTTACCGCCCCCCGCCACCAACGAGTCAAGTGACCCGACCTGCAAACAGGATTACAACTGCCGTCGATGCCAGGGAACCTAGCCTAATTGTCCGAAAGAGGACGTTCCGCTATCGGGCGCAACGAGACGTCTGCAATCCAAGCCGCTCAACGGCAAAAGCCGGTATTGGAGCGCCTGTCTGGACCTGCTTCGACAGCAGCCAGCAACGGCACGACCCAGTCCTGCACGCTAGATCCCATCCGCGATTGCCAGCTGGATCCAGGCTCTGATGCTGCACATGTCAGGCCCTGGTGACATCAGCACCGGCGAGACGGTCCACGTCATCTCTTTTCGTCGCAGATGACGCTATCGTCTCCGTCTCTCCATTTCACGGCGGGCACCAACCACCTCTCGAGCGGGCTGATCTGGCCGAAGGACGGCTGAAGCCTCGACCGCCTATGCCGCAATGGCGCGACGCGCGTTTCTTCCCCTGGGCGAAGCCCATTCCTCGCGCAACCAAGAAACGCGCGCCTGCGCCATCCTGCGCTTCGC
>NZ_JAIUHP010000040.1:0-7034 GCF_020165175.1 Mesorhizobium sp. CA16 | reverse complement strand
TCCCGGCTTCGCGGGGCCACCTCTCCCCCGCTTTTCGCGGGGGCGAGGAACTCGCGCCAAGCTTACTCACACCACCTCGAACACAAACGTCTTCACCAGCGCGTCCGGATCGCCGATGGCATAGCAGCGGAACCACGGGCTCTCCTCGACCAGCCGCCATTTCCCCGCCTCTGCCAACTCGTCGAACACTGCCTGGAAGCCTCCGCTCTCGAAAACCTGGTCGCGCACGGTGAAGATGGCGTGGCCGCCGCTTTTGGTGATGCGCACCAGTTCATGCAATCCCGAAGCCGGCGCGTGGCCGATGGTGAAGACGCCGGTCGAGAAGAAGGCGCGGAAATGCCGGTCGGGCCAGGGCAGCGGGCCGCCGAGCATCGCCTTCTTCAGCTCGCTATAGGCCGGCCTGCCATTGGCCTGACGGCTGCCGGCGATCTTCAGCATGTCGTCGGAGAGGTCGAGCCCGGCGATGTCGCCATAGCCCAAAGCCTTCAGCGACGGCCCCGACAGGCCCGTGCCGCAGCCGGCGTCGAGCAGCGGACCTTCGCCCGCCGGCACGTGCCGCGCCACCCAGGCGGCGATGAGGAAAGGCAGAAGGTAGCCCAGCGAGGCGGTCTCGCTGTCGTAAGTCGCCGCCCAGTCGGCATAGGCCTTTGCGAGCCCTTCCGGCGAATCGGCCGAATAGACGGAATCCAGCGCCGCATTGGCTTTGTCGAAATTCATGGGCGTCTCCTCCGCCGGATGCACATGACCCAAGCTAGAGCAATTCCAGGAAAAGTGGGAACCGGTTTTCCGTCCGGAATTGCGTCAAAAACAATGAGGGAGCGCGGACTTTGCTTCCGGCTATTCCTGATGCTGGCGGCGCAGCCGCTGTTCCAGCGCCCGCAGTGCCAGCGACAGGCCGACGGTGAGGATCAGGTAGATATAGGCGACGATCGAATAGGTCTCGAAGAAGCGGAAGGAGCCCGCGGCATAGACCTTGCCCATCTGGGTGATGTCGGCGACGCCGAGCACCGAGACCAGCGAGGAATCCTTGACCATGGCGACGAAGTCGTTGCCGAGCGGCGGCAGGATGGTGCGGATCGCCTGCGGGAAGACGATCAGCCGGAAGCGCTGGACTCGGCTGAGCCCGAGCGCCTTGGCCGCCTCGATCTGGCCCTTCTCGACCGACTGGATGCCGGCGCGGAACACTTCCGAGATGAAGGCCGAGTAGCCGATGGTCAAAGCCATGATGGCGCGCCAGAGCAGCGAGACGTCGCGCACCAGCAGCTCGCCGATCAGGCCGGCGCCCCGCAGCGGCGCGGTCAGCGCATTCCAGGCGGCGACGAAGGCCGGCGCGCCGGCAAAGGCGATCCAGAACAAAAGCACCAGGATCGGCACGCCGCGGATGATCTCGACATAGAAGCGCGCGGTCTGGCGCAGCCACTGCGATCCGGATAGCGCCATCAGCGCGATGCCAAGCCCGAAGGCGGAGGCTAAAGCGAAAGCGACCGCAGTGACGAAGATGGTGATGCCGATGCCCTTGGTGACGGTGGCGAAGACTTGCGCATAGAGGTCGCTGGAGGCGATGGCGACAGCGGCGGCCAGTGCCAGAACGAGGGCGGCCGCCAGCCACCAGGGGAATTCGGGTTTGGATGTGGGTGTCGGCATCAGGTGTTGCCGGCAAGATAGTTGCGAAGGTCGCGTTCCGGCACACCCCCCTCTGCCCTGCCGGGCATCTCCCCCGCAAGGGGGGAGATTGGCAGCTTCCGCCACGGCGATTTTTCTTCAGCGCTGGCGATTAGCGAAGGTCTGCGAGATAGTCGATCTCCCCCCTTGCGGGGGAGATGTCCGGCAGGACAGAGGGGGGTGCCTGGGCGCAATGTCAGCGTGATTTTTTGTACACGCACTATTCCCAACAACAGCGCCTACTGCCCCATCTTGTAATCGAGGAACCACTTCTTGTTGAGCTTGTCGAACGTGCCGTCGGCCTTCAGCGAAGCGATGGCGGCATTGACCGGCTTCACCAGGTCCGAGCCCTTCGGGAAGATGAACCCAAAATCCTCGGTGCCGAGCGGTCCGCCAATCAGCTTGAGCTTGCCTTCGGAGGCATCGACATAGCCCTGGCCGGCGGTGCCGTCAGTGAGCACAACATCGACGTCGCCCGATTTCAGCGCCTGCACGGTCGCGCCGAACGTCTCGAACAGCTTTATGCGCGGGTTCTGCTCATTGCCGTCGAGCACGCTGTAGACGGCGGTGTAGAAGGGCGTGGTGCCGGGCTGGGCGCCGATCAGCCCGTCCTTGAAGGCACCGAAGCTCTTGGCGTCGGTGAAGCGGCTTTCGTCGCCGCGCACCAGCATGAACTGCTCCGAGCGCATATAGGGATCGGAGAAGTCGACCTTCTCCTTGCGGTCGTCCTTGATGGTGATGCCGGTCATGCCGATGTTGTACTGGTTGTCGGAAACCGCCTGGATCATCGCGTCCCAGGAGGTGTTCTGGTACTCGACCTTGAAGTTCAGCCGCTTGGCGATCTCGTCCATCGCGTCATATTCCCAGCCGATCTGCTTGCCGGTCTTTTTGTCGATGAACTGCAGCGGCGGATAGGCGTTTTCCGTCACCACCACGACCTTCCTGCCGCCGAGGTCCGGCAAATTGTCGGCGAGCGCCGCGACAGGCGCGAGAAGCCAGGCCACCATGGCGGCCAGCAGCAGTTTCGACTTGGTCATGACAAACTCCCCGAAGATGATTGGCTGCGCGATGTTCACGCGCCAAGAGAAAATCCGGCGCCGACTTTAGCTTGCCGCATGCGCCTTGCAAGCCGCTCCGCACTGCCGCGGCGCGTGAATGCGCAATCCAGTGCTCTTCAAGGATGGTTTCGAAACGCGAAGGCTTCGATCAAATTCCGCACGCTTGCGACAGCTGCACAACGAAAAAAGGCGGCCGAAGCCGCCTTTCCGAAACCTGTCTCGCAAAACCTTATTCGGCCGAAGCGGCCTCGGCGGCAGCCTTCTTCTCGGCGGCTTCCTTGGCGGCCGTCTCGGCGGCCAGCGCCTGGGCGGCGGCGACCTTTTCGGCCTCGATGCGGGCGCGCTCGGCGTTCAGCGCGTCGCGCTCTTCATCGTTCAGCTTGCGGGCGCGTACGCCGGTGTTTTCCGAAATGCGGGCCGACTTGCCGCGACGGTCGCGCAGGTAATAGAGCTTGGCGCGGCGAACCTTACCGCGGCGCACGATCTCGACGCCCTCGACCATCGGCGAGTAGACCGGGAAAACGCGCTCCACGCCTTCGCCGTAGGAAATCTTGCGTACCGTGAAATTCTCCTGGAAGCCCGAGCCGGCACGGGCGATGACGACGCCCTCATAGGCCTGGACGCGGGTGCGGGTGCCTTCGGTGACGCGTACCTGGACGCGCACGGTGTCGCCCGGCTGGAATTCGGGCAGCTTGCGCTTGGCTTCGATCTTGGCGGCCTGTTCGGCCTCGAGCTGACGGATGAGATCCATCTCAAATATCCACTTCTTGTTCTTCCGACAGTCAGAGCGTCCTCAGCTCGCCTTGCAGTTCCAATGACCGCTCGGCTATGCCCTTTGTCGAAACACCGGGCAGGGACGGCTACACCGCACTTGTTGACGGGTCCGAAAGATTGTTCTTCCGGTTCGGGCGGGCACATACAGCCATTTTGCCGCTTTGTCACGCCCCTAATGCATGTCGCCCGGAAGTATGCGCGGTTCCGGGACGACGACATGCATCAAAACAAGGGCTTTGAGGCACATTTTGCGCCCATGGCCCCACGTTTACTGCGGCCGTGCCGGGTTGCGCGCGGCTTGCAAGCTTCCTAAGCGGGGAAAATGACTTTTTTCGATGCCGCCTTGCTCTTTCTCTCAGGCTTTGTCTCCGGCGCGGTCAATGCCGTCGCCGGCGGCGGCACCTTCGTCACCTTCGGCGCCATGACGCTGGTCGGCCTGCCGCCGATCGTCGCCAATGCCACCTCCTCGGTGACGCAATTTCCCGGCTATATCACCTCGACGCTCGCCTATCTCGACGACATCAGGCATTTCTGGCGCCAGGCGCTGCTGCTCTGCGTCATCTCCGCCCTCGGCGCGCTGGCCGGCTCGCTGATCCTGCTTGCGCTCTCCAACCCGTCCTTCCGCGCGCTGGTGCCCTGGCTGCTGATCGCCGCCACCGCGCTGTTCGCCGCCGGGCCGTGGCTGAAACCGGCGCCCAAGCCTGGGGCCGAAGCCAAGGTCGGCTCATTCGCCGGATCGCTCGCCCAGTTCGCGACCTCCGTCTATGGCGGCTTTTTCGGCGCCGGCATGGGCGTGATGATGCTGGCGACGCTCGGCCTGACGCAGGCCGGCGACTACCACCGGCTCAACGCGCTGAAGAACATGCTGGCCGTGGTGATCGCAGCCATCGCCATCCTGGTCTTCGTTTCGGGCGGCGTCGTCGCCTGGCCGCAGGCGATCGTCATGATCCCGGGCGGCGCGCTCGGCGGCTATGCCGGCGTCTGGATCGCCAAGCGCGTGCCGCAGGGCGTCGTGCGCGGCTTCGTCGTCGCCGTTGGCCTGTTCCTGGCCTTTTATTATTTCACCAAGGGCTGAGCGCGCAGCAAGTCAGGCCGCCGTTCCCGCGTCAGCTTCTCGGCCTCCGCGCGACGCCATTCTGCAATCTTCTTGTGGTTGCCGGAAATCAGCACGTCGGGTATCGGCCTGCCTTCGAATTCCTGCGGCCGCGTGTAATGCGGATGCTCGAGCAGCCCGTTCTCGAAACTTTCTTCCTCGCCCGAGACGGCATTGCCCATGACGCCCGGCAGCAGCCGCACCACGGCATCGAGCAGCACAAGTGCTGCCGGCTCGCCGCCCGACAGGATGAAATCGCCGACCGAGACCTCCTCCAGTCCCCGCGCCTCGATCAGCCGCTGGTCGACGCCTTCGAAGCGGCCGCACAGGATGACCGCGCCCGGGCCGGCGGCGAGCTCGCGCACGCGCGCCTGCGTCAGCGGTTTGCCGCGCGGGCTCATCAGCAGCCTTGGACGCTTATCGCCCGGCGGCGAGGCATGGTCGATCGCCTTCGCCAGTACATCGGCGCGCATCACCATGCCAGCGCCGCCGCCGGCCGGCGTGTCGTCGACGGTGCGGTGCCTGTCGGTGGCGAAATCGCGGATCTGGATCGCTTCGAGCGACCAAGTTCCGACTTCCAGCGCGCGGCCGGCCAGCGACAGGCCGAGTGCGCCCGGAAACATCTCCGGATATAGTGTCAGCACCGAGGCGGCAAAGCTCAACGGTTGCCCCCAGCATCCTTCGGTCCGCGCGGCCGACCCTTCGGGTCGAATCCGGCATCCCTGGGCGCTTCGTCGCCTTCTTCGTCTTCGACCAGCCCCGCCGCCTGAGGGTTGACCTCAACGAATCCTTCCGCGATCGAGACATGCGGCACCGCGGCCTGCGTGAACGGTATCAGCACGCCCTTGCGACCGGCAAGCGTGACGTCGAGTATGTCGCCGCCGCCGAAATTATGCACGGCGACGACCCTACCGATGACGCCCGTATCATCCCTGACATCGAGGCCGATAAGATCGGCGTGATAGAACTCGTCCTCCTCGCCGTCGTCGGGCAGCACCGAGCGGTCGACGAAAAGCTCGGTGCCGGCCAAAGCCTCGGCGGCGTTGCGGTCACCGACGCCCTTGAAGCGCACGACCACCACAGTCCCGGCCGGCCTGATATCGGTGATCTGGAAGGCGCGGCCGTCCCTGGCATAAAGCGGGCCGTAATCGGCCAGCGCCAGCGGGTCTCCGGTGAAAGTTTTCACCCGCAATTCGCCCTTGATGCCGTGCGCGGCACCGATCACGGCCATCTGTACGGGGTTTTCGAGCTTCGGCATCGGCGGCGCTTCCTTTGCCCTGCTCTAATCCCCTCAAGCCGTCATTTCAATGACGGCCTCTTCACCGCTTCCTAACCCGCACGTCCGAAACTGCCAAAAACGGAAAAAGCCCATGCAGGAATTCCTCATCCCGGCAAAACCCGACCTCCAGGCGGCGCGCGAGACCTGGCTGAAAGCGCTGGCGCATGAGCGCCGCCTGTCGCCGGAGACGGTCGAGGCCTATGAGCGCGACACCCGCCAGTTCCTGCACTTCTTGACCGGCCATTGCGGCGGCGCACCGGGTATCTCCGACATTGCCGACCTGCGGCCGGCCGATCTGCGCGGCTTCCTCGCTGCGCGGCGCAATGAAGGCGCCGGCGCCCGCACGCTGGGGCGCGGCCTTGCCGGCATCCGCTCGCTGCTGCGCTTTCTCGAAAAACGCGGGATGATCAACGCGGCAGGCGCCGCAGCCCTGCGCGCGCCGCGCCAGCCGAAATCGCTGCCCAAGCCGCTGACGGCAAGCGACGCGAAACAGGTCGTGGCGATGGAGGGCCAACTGGCGGAAGAGCCGTGGATCGCCGCACGCAACGCCGCCGTGCTGACGCTGCTCTACGGCTCCGGCCTGCGCATCTCCGAGGCGCTGGGCCTGACCGGCGCCGACCTCGCAACGGAAGCCGACAGTGTGCTGCGCGTCACCGGCAAGGGCGGCAAGACGCGGCTGGTGCCGGTGCTGCCGGTGGCCCGCAAGGCGGTTGCCGAATACCGCAGGCTCTGCCCTTTCCATATCGGTCCTGACGGCCTTTTGTTCCGCGGCGCCCGCGGCGGCCCGCTCAACCCGGCCATCGTCCAGCGCGAGATGGCGAAGCTGCGCTCGGCGCTGAACCTGCCCGACACCGCGACGCCGCATGCCCTGCGCCACTCCTTCGCCACCCATCTGCTCGGCCGCGGCGGCGACCTGCGCACCATCCAGGAGCTGCTCGGCCACGCCAGCCTGTCGACCACGCAGATCTATACCGGCGTCGACACCGCGAGGCTGCTCGACATCTACGAGAAGGCGCATCCAAGGGCGTGAACGCTTCTGAGGCCATTCGGAGCCCTCCGAACTCGTCATTCTAGGGCGAAGCAAGGAGCGGAGCGACGCGCGCAGACCCTGGAATCCTGTGTGTTGGTTCTGGTGTATGGTTGAAGTGGGAAGGAGACCGAATGAATC